>JASBTS010000101.1 GCA_030148305.1 Allomuricauda sp.
GCATCATGAAACTACCCATATGATGCTCCAACATATTTTGGACCATGATTTTGAAGGGAAATCCGTTCTGGATATGGGTTGTGGTACCGGGGTGTTGGCCATTTTGGCCATGAAGAAAGGTGCAACTCCTGTTGAGGCCATCGATATTGATGAGTGGTGCGTGATCAATTCCCAAGAGAATATAGAACGCAACGACTGTGCGTCCATTCATGTGGAACAAGGCATTGGTGATGTGTTGGTCGGTCGAAAATACGATGTTATTTTGGCCAATATCAATCGTAATATCTTGCTGGATGACATCCCTGTTTATGCAAATTGTCTCAACAAAGGAGGCGCTTTATTTCTAAGTGGCTTTTATTTACAGGATTTGGATGCCATTTCTGCAAAATGTGCTGCCCATGGTTTGGAATTTGAAAAAAAGCTGGAGAAGAACAACTGGATATCAGCAAAATATGTAAATTAGAAAGAGATAAACTCCACCAAACATGGGCACTAGAGAAAAAGAACTGGAAGATGTCCTTCTTGAGGAAGAGACCGAAAACCTGAACGAAATCGTACTTTTCAATGACAATGTGAACACTTTTGACCACGTTATCGAAACCTTGATAAGTGTTTGTGAGCATACCCCCGAACAAGCTGAACAATGTTCCTTAATTGTCCACTACAATGGGAAGTGCACCGTTAAAACCGGGGAGTATACCTATCTTAAACCCAAGTGCACCCAATTGTTGGAAGCTGGTTTAAGTGCCGAAATCGTTTAAGGTGTTTATCTAAATCAAGATTTTTGTCCTTTGGGATTTTCTCAATGATTATCTGATAGCAACCTGAAAAATCACAAATTCTTTACATAATCCCTTGGGGACATATCGGTTAGAAGCCTAACTTTGGTTTATAATCGAAAACCAATCAACCAAAACCTTCCTTTAACCCTTTATGAGCGAGTTTTTTAAGGCCGAACTGAAAGACCGTTTTTTGGAATACGCCTTGGAACGCACTGACTATTTCGAGATACAGACCCTTTACGATGAATTTCTTAGACCAAACTATAACCTGCAGTTTGTGGAAAAATTGGTGCGTGAAATTCTGGAGTACGACCCCAATCTCTTGGATGTCATGAACGGAAATGGAATGGAAATGTTCTTATTGGCATCCACCAATGCCACCCAAGATTTTTTGGATGATGGAGGTTTTATGGATATGTATGTGAAGGAAGAGGAAAAGTGGGATGTTTTTTTAGATCAGCTTTCTGGACCCAAAAAATTGTCCAAGGATGAAAAAAAACGCATCAAACGGGGCAATCCAGCTTTAAAAAGGGAAAAAACATTGTTGGTCGTGCTGATATCGGCCATTGCCATTAGTTTTCTCTTCACCTTGACAAGTATTTTCAAAGAAACCCTTTGGGAACCTGATTATGTCCCTGCGGATGAATTTGAACGGAAGATGCAACAGTTGCAGGAACAATACATCCAAGAAAACCAAAGGTTGCAAACCCAATTGCAACAAGCTGAACACGCCTTGGACTCCCTAACGCGATAATCATTATCCTTTCAAGTTATTTTGGGCCGACATAAGCCCTACAACTACCTTTTCCATTTTTAACAGTGTATCCTTGATTTGTTTTGGGTTCACAGAGCAAAAACCCATGACCAATCCGTTCTGATCGGTGGGCTGCACATAGTATTTGCTCAAGGCATGGGCAAGGATGTTGTGGTCCAATAATTCCCTTTCCAACCGTACATCGCTCATTTCACCTTTAATATGCCCTATTACATGTAAACCTGGATTGGAGGTGTCCAAATAAAAATAGGCTCCCAAATTCCTATTGAAATGTTCCACAAAGATTTCCTTTCTTTCTTGGGAAACTTCCATCACGTTTCGCAGATGCTTGTTCAAATAATCCTTTTCAATAAAAAGGCTCATGGCTTTCTGGTTCTCTCGCGAAACAAATCTGCTCGATTGGCGGTACAGTGCCGTTACCGCATCCAACAGATAATAGGGAACGATCATATAACCCAAGCGCATGGAAGGGTGGATCAATTTATTGAAAGTGCCCAAATAAATGGTCCTTTCCTGTTGGTCCATCCCAAAAAGTGAGCCCAATGGTCTTTCCCAATTGCTGAACTCGTGGTTATAGTCATCTTCAATAATGAAGGTTTCTTTGTCCGAGGCCCATTTCAACAGTTCCTTTCTTCGGGACATACTCATTTTTATTCCGGTTGGATACTGACAAGAAGGGGTAGCGTATACAAATTTTGGTTTTGTGCAGCTTATTCCATTTAAATTAAGCCCCTGCTCGTCCACTTGGCCGGCACAAATCTTCGCCCCCAAGCTTTTAAAAAGGCCATGCGCCATAGGATAGGTCGGGTTTTCAACCACAACTTCATCATTGGTTTCTAATAGGATGTTGGATACCAGATAGAGTGAATGCAACGATCCAGTGGTCACGATGATCTGCTCCGGGTCACATTGGATATCCCGATAGATTTTCAGGTAGTTGGCCAAGTTGTTCCGAAGGCATTGCAGCCCAATGGTGTTGCTATATGACAACTCGGATGGGGTGATGTATTTCCAATAGTCATCCATGAGTTTTTTCCAAAGCTGCACAGGAAATATATCGAGAGGAGGAAGTCCCGGTCTAAAGGCCACCCCTTTGTTGGAATCCTCGCCGGGCCAATGTGCATTTTCACAAAAAGCCTTTCCTCTGCTGGATAAGGAGGGATAGTTTCCCTTCGGGGAGACAGAAGGGATCTTCAATTTCAATTTTTTGTTCTTCGGACATAGAACGTAATATCCTGATCCCTTAATGGCAGTAATGTATCGCTCAACCAACAGAAGGTCGAATGCCTTGAGCACGGTACTTCGGGAAATACCCAAATCATTGGCCAATACCCGAGAGGGCGGCAACTTGGAATCCGGCTCCAAGAACCGATTAAGAATGGCTCTCTTGAATGCTTCGTATAGACTTAAATATATGTGAGGTTGGGGTTTGGCATTCAAGGAAAAGCCATTTCTGATAAGAAGGCCTTTCATGTTGAAATGCATAATTGGTATGCTAAATCTGATAAGATTGGTATGTTGAAGGTAGATGTTTATCCTTTAATTTTCAGTTTTTTAACATAAAGTTCACTATGAGAATCCCAAATCTTACACTCCGAACTTTACTTGTCCCGATAATCGGTAAGCGAATTCTTATGAATTGTTTCGGGATGGTAAAAGTGAT
>JASBTS010000170.1 GCA_030148305.1 Allomuricauda sp.
TGTTGTCCCTTGCATTTTCACCAAGGCCCCGGAAGCGCGGTTTTCAGAATGCATATCGCTCGGAAAAAAATACATTTCCATATCGGAGGCTGAATCCGGCATGGGTAGTTCTTGGAACTCGTAATCAAAAACGGATTCGTAGAATTTTTTGGCCCGGTTGATATTGTCTACATAGATTTCAAACCAAACAACGGGATTTTCATTTTTCATGGATAAAGATTTATTGGATTTATAGATTATGATGAATAACTGAGAATTAAACGGATGAATTGGATCAAACCAATTGCTTGTATTTTTCCTTGTTCTCGAACAAAATCCAAAGCAATATGGCCCAAATGACCAAGGAAATAACGAGTCCGCTAGTATCAACCAGGATGTTCGTTAAAAGTATGCCGACCATGACTGGAAAGATGACCACTGCTCCTAAAGCCCTTGTTTTTGGAATGATGATCAAAATGCCACCTACAATTTCGGCAATGCCGATCAAAGGCATCAGCCATGAAATTTCCATCAGGGCACCGAAATCCTTTATGATAGCTTCCGACAGGTTTTCCGGTTGTGGCATATAGTTGAAAAATTTGCTAAATCCGCCGTTGAGCAATAATAATCCGAATAGGATGGATAACACATTGTAAACTTTATTTTTCATGGGTTTTATGGTTTTTAGTGATTAGAAATGCCAGAAATCAGATAAGGGCTAGTCCATAATAAGTTCAACTTCAAGATTGAGATTGTTCAAGAACTGTTGAATTTCTTGAAGTAAAAAGTTGCCATCCATACTCTCCACACGAAGGATCCGATCGCAATCTTCCAGATCGAAGTTGGCACAAACGTTCTTGAAATTTTCATGTAGGGCATTCACGGTTTTTACCGCAGTGGACTCATCTTCCACGTTTGTCTTAAAGATTTCTATTGGATTTGATTTGTACATGGTTCGCGTTTATGGGGTATGATTGTGTTGTATTTTTGTATATAAAGGTTCAGATTAAGGAACTGATAAGCAAGTTATTGGAGAATGTCAAAAGCGTGACTGTGTCATTGCGACATTCCGAGGGGTTGATTGCGACATTCTGATTTCCTATCTTTTCATCATCAAAAAATGATGTCATGAAACATGTTTCAATCTTGGTTCCCCAAGGCACCATCAGTGTGGTGAATGTGGCCGGGAGCTACCAAATGTTGTCCTGGGTGAATGAATTCTTGCAACAAACCGGCGGTAAACCGCTGTTCGATATTCATCTCGTTGGAATGGATGCTAGGGAAGGCTCCCACAAAGGATTGTTCTCCGTACACCATAATCTGACCATTGAGGAAGTACAAAAGACCGACCTGATCATTATTCCGGCAATCCACGAAAGTTATTTGCAATCCTTGGAAGATAACCAACCCTTTATTCCCTGGTTATTGGATAGGTATCATGAGGGTTCTGAAATTGCCAGCCTGTGCATTTCTTCTTTTTTCTTGGCCTCGACCGGGCTTTTGGACGGGAAACCTTGTTCTACCCACTGGCAATCTGCACCCATGTTCCGGGAGCTTTTTCCCAATGTGATCTTAACGGATGAATGTATCGTGACAGACGCAGGGGGAATTTATACCAGTGGCGGGGCGTATGCATTCACCAACCTCATCATTTATTTGATTGAAAAATTTGCGGGAAGGGAACTGGCCATTTTGGCAGCAAAAGGATTTATGATCGATATAGATCGGAACAGTCAAACGCCGTTCATGATCTTTACCGGGCAGAAGGCCCATCAAGATTCTTCCATTTTAAAGGCCCAGGAACTGATTGAGCAAAATTATGCGGACAAAATTTCGGTGGAAGAGTTGAGCAATGCCGTTGCCTTGAACCGAAGGACTTTTGAGCGCAGGTTCAAGAAAGCAACGTCGAATACGGTTCTGGAATACCATCAAAGGGTAAAAATTGAAGCTGCCAAAAAGGAATTTGAAAAAGGGCACAAAACCGTTAACGAGGTCATGTTCGATGCCGGATACACGGATCCTAAAGCTTTTAGGGAGGTTTTTAAAAAGTATACGGAAATGACTCCCTATGACTATATGGTCAAATACAAAAGAGAAGCGTTTAGTGCTTAAAAAACCATGGGGTTTAAAGTTCTGGAAGAAAAAAAGCCCCAATTATCGGGGCTTTTTTCTTTTAGTGCGCGGCAGCCGCGGCTTTCAGGTTGCCAGCGCCTTTTTTTATCAGTAAAACAAAGGGAATACAGAGCAGGAACAGAACGCCTAATCCGATGAAGACATCCATGTAGGACAGAACAGTGGCCTGTTTGCTTACCGATAACTCCAACATTTGATAAGCCTTGTCCAACGCTTCATTGGCGGCAAACCCCTTGCTGATGAACATTTGTTGCAGGGCATGTACCCGTTGTTGCACTTGGGTATCCATTGCGCTGAGATTGGGTATCAAATCCACCCGGTGTTGTTGTTGAAACCTAGCGATCATCGTAGTAATGATGGCAATCCCGAAAGAACCTCCCAATTGTCGGGTCATACCTGTAAAGGCGGCACCATCGCCAATATCTTTACCCATCAATGTAGATAATGATAGGGTAGTGATGGGCACGAACAGTAGGCCCAAACCTACGCCTCGAGCCACTAACGGCCAAAAGAAGTGCTCCACCCCGGTGTCCGGCGTCATCACCAAATACATCCATAAACTATATACAAAGAAGATGGCAAAACCAGCGGTCACCATATATTTCTGTGGTACTCCAGCCTGTATGGCCCTTCCGATTAAGGGCATCATCAATCCTGTGGTTATGGAACTTGGAATCAACAATAATCCGGCATCCGTAGCGGTAAAACCGAGTACTGATTGTGTATAGATTGGAATGATAAAAGTGGAACCATACAGACCAAATCCCAAAATAAAGGTCATGATGGTACCAATTCGCAGGTTGCTATCCCGAAGCACACCTAAATTCACAATCGGGTGTTCGTATGTCAATTCCCTCCAAATGAACAGGATGAATCCAAACACCGAAACCACACTCAAGGTAGTAATAAGTGAATCCGCGAACCAGTCGTCCTGTTGGCCATGTTCCAAAACAAATTGCAACGAACCAATAAAGGCGGTCAACAAAAAGATACCAATCCAATCCACTTGATTGGCTTTGAGTTTATCACCATACTTGGGACTTTTCACGAACATCACCGTTAAAAAGGCAGCAATAATCCCAATGGGAATGTTGATGTAAAAAATGTACGGCCACGAGAAATTATCCACAATATAACCTCCCAGTGGAGGCCCTAAAGTAGGTCCAACAATCACACCCATACCGTAAATGGCCTGGGCCATTCCACGTTTGGCCACCGGGTAACTTTCTGTTATAATGGTCTGTGCTGTAACCAATAAGGCGCCTCCACCTAAACCTTGAATAAACCTGAAAAATACCAGTTCCCAAATATTGTCGGCATTTCCACATAAAAAAGAGGCGACGGTAAAAATAATGATGGAAGTGGCAAAATACCTTTGTCGGCCAAATTGCTTGGACAACCAACTGGTCATGGGGATAATGATCACGTTGGCAATGGCATACGCGGTAATTACCCACGCCACATCGGTCAACGTTGCTCCCAAGCTACCCTTCATATCGTTGAGCGCCACGTTCACGATGGTGGTGTCCACAATTTCCAACAAGGCACATAAAATGGCCGTGATGGTAATGATGACCCTGCGGAAACCGTATTCTACTAAACTATCTTGGTCGCTCATGCGATTATTTTAAATGTACGTCCACTTCAACGTTCATACCGGCACGTAGTTTATGCAAGGCTTGCGCGTCGTTGTTATCTGTAAAATCGATTTTTACGGGTAGCCGTTGAATGGTCTTTACAAAGTTTCCAGTGGCATTGTCCGGGGGCAATAATGAAAAACGTGCCCCCGTGGCAGGGGAGAAGGTGCTTACTATACCTTCAAAGGATTCACCGGGGTAGGCATCTGCCTTTATGGTCACTTTTTGTCCGGGTTGCATTTTGGACAATTGGGTTTCCTTAAAGTTGGCAACTACCCATGTTTCATCTGTATTGACGATGTAGAACAATGATTGGCCGGGTTGTACAAATTGTCCTTCCTGTAGGTCTACATTGGATAGTTGACCGTCAATGGCGGCTGTTACAATGGTGTAATCCACATTGAGTTGGGCAGCGTCCAATTTGGCCTGTGCACTTTGTACGTTGGCTTCGGCAACCGAAACTTGTTTCTTTGAAATTTCCGTTTGGGTGGAAGCGGCATTACGTTGGCTAGTGGTGGCCTGCTTTTGGTTTTCCAACGCGCGCAAATTGTTTTCAGCTTCCTGCTTGGCGGCAAGGGCCTGTTCGTATTGCTGTGCAGTAATGGAATGGTTGGCGTACAGGTTCTCGTAACGCTTAAAGTCGTTTTCGGCTCGCCATAATTTGGTTTTGGCACTTTCCAGGGTTTGGGTGGCAGAACCTACTTGGGCCGAGACAGCGGCTGCATTGGCTTGGTAGGAACCTATACTGGCCTGTGAAACGACCAATCCACTTTCGGCGGCAGCCAATTGTGCTTTAGCCTGTTCCAATTCTACCAAATAATCACGGTTGTCTATGATGAAAAGAGTATCTCCCTTTTTAATGATTTGGTTATCCTTTACGTTGACCTTGCTCACGTAGCCGCCAACATGGGGAATCACGGGGCTCATATGGGCTTCCACTTGGGCATCGTCCGTATCCTCATGGGCCAAGGAGTGGACAAATTTGTATACGCCGTACGTGCCACCCATCAAAATAAGGGCAGTGGTGATCACGACAAATCTTTTATTGGTTTTTTTCTTGGGTTCCATTTTATCTGACATGGGTTTAGTTTTGTAATGTGTTCGTTAATTGTCCTTTTGCCGTTAACAGTTCATAATACCGTTGGGTGATATTGGCTTCAGCATAGGCCAATTGGATTCGGGCCTGCAATTGCTGCACATCGGCGTCCAATAGGTCGTTGGTATCGGCAAGACCATTATCATATTTATCCTTTACAATTCGGTAGTTTTCTTTGGCTTGCTCCTCGGATTTTAGGTACATGTTATGCGTTTTCAACGCCAGTTCATATTCTTGGTTGGCATTTTCCACCTGCACCTTGACTTTATCCGTAAAGGCATCTAGATTATAATTAAATTCCTCGGCTTTGTACTTTGCCAATTTGACATCGCTTTTGGCTTTAAATAGGTCCGAAAGATTATAGGATACTCCCACGCCAACATTCATGGCATTGGTCACTGTGATGGCATTTTGAAGGTCCAGGGCTATGTATCCGCCGGATAGGGACAAGGAGGGGTAGTATTTGCTTTGGGCCACTTTTACTTGGTCATCTGCGGCTTCTTTTTGATACTTTAACGCCTCTAGATCAAAACGGTCGGTCCCGATTGAAACAGTGGGGGAACTTACCAGCCCAAACTCGGTGGTTGTTTCAATGTTCGTTTCTTCAGGCAATTTTAATAAAGTGGCCAGTTCGTAATTTAAGATACGGGCATTCTTTTTGGCTTCTTCCAATGACACTTCCACATTGCTTTCCTGCAATTGTGCCTTTAAGAGATCATTTCGGGCCAATAGCCCATTCTGTTCCATGGCGGAAAAATCTTTGACCCGTTGTTGGGCACTTTTTAGGTTTTCCTCGATGAGGGTCACCGCTTGTCGCGATTTGTACAGGCTGATGTAATCCTGGATTACGTTCAACGCAATGGTCTCATTATCATTTTTGGCATTGAATGAGGCCGCTTGGTACAAATGCTCTGCCGATTTTACGGTGTTCTTCAGCTTAAAGCCAGAAAATAGGGGCATGCTGGCACTGGCCTGTCCCAACAAAAGCTGGTTGATCTTTGGGGATGAACCACTGTCTCCCTCTCCATCACTGGAACCTGTGGCCAATTTTAGGTTGACATCGGCATTGGTCAGGTACATGTACTGGCCGGATAGTTTCAGGTCGGGATATTGCAGGTTTTTGGTAACATTCATTTCGCTTTCGGCGACATTCAGCCTAGCTTCCGATGCCTTGGCCCCATCACTGTTTTGCAATGCCATTTCCACGGCTTCCTGCAAGGTGAGCTGTTGGGTGCTTTGGGCTTGAACATATCCTATCGATATAGAGCACAAAAGCACAAGGAGGGATACTTTATTTTTCATTTAGCAGCAATGATTTTATGGTTTGTTGAATGTGCTGGGTGAGGGAGGTGAGCATATAGTTTTCAAAAGCCTCATCGGAATCCAACCCAAGG
>JASBTS010000109.1 GCA_030148305.1 Allomuricauda sp.
AAGACGTTTTTACACGAAAATACGATACGGCTTGGAGTCAACTCATTGAATCTGACGCCAACCGAAGTTCCAAGGTCAGTATTATTGTTTTCGATATTTCTTTGGTAGACAATAGTATTCTCAAAATATTTGAGAACGTAGGTTACATCCAAGCCATAGGATTTGTGGCCATCATCGATTCACAAAAAGGCGATTATTCAAACTTGGCCATTGCCTATATGTTGGCTCGTGATATCGCCATGAATGCAAAAAAGGTTGAATTGGACAAGGATGTTTTGGCAATCATCGTCAATCGTATTATCAAGGATATAAACGAAATCTCTCAAATTAAGAGAATGGTGGAAGGAAATATTGAAAACAACAAAGCCATATTGAAGCAGTTGGAAAAAAGTATGCTTTTGATGGATTTCAATCAGGAATACCTTTCAAAATTTTTAAAGGATGGCACTTTGACCAAAAAAGACCTGCTTGATTTTTATATGGGAGAGGATGTAAAGGACAAATACAAGTTGATTGAAAAGGAAATTAATGGTTTATCGGATTAGATCCCCCCAATCACCTTTAAAGGCAATCCTGTCGCCTTTTTAATAATTTCTGCATCAACACCTTGAGCCTTTAACTTCTTGGCAATATCCTTTGCCTTTTCTTTTTCGGCCCGTTTCCGTTCCGTTTCCAATTTAAAGGCTTCCAATTCCTGCTTTTCGGGCCCCATGATCTCAAACAAGCCGCTTTTTTGCAGTTGGTCCATTACCCCTTGGTCGGCAAAACTGGTATAATGGGTTTCGGTGATCACCAAATGATCCAGTACCTCCACCTTGATCAGTTTCCCCACTTTTAGCATGTGGTCGGTAAAGGTACTATCGGCATCGGTAACCTCGTGCGAGCCGCTGGGGTGGTTGTGCACCAAGATCAGCTTGCTGGCCAGTTTGTAGATCGCCATCCGGAATACGTCGGGCGGGTCGGCATTTACCCGGTTGCTGGCCCCCAGGCCGATCAGCTCCACAAACAGGATCTTGTTGTTGTGGTTAAGGCCCACCACCCAAAAATGCTCTTGGTTGCGGCGTATCTTGTTTTCCCGCAGCAATACCTGTTGCATGATCGCATATATGTCCGCGGAGTTGAGCACTTTGATCTTCTGTTCTTTGGTAAGCCGTATGTTCATGGTAGGTGTCCTGTGGTTTTGGGTCTGGGAAAGGTAATCCATGCTTGCGAGAAAAACAAAAATGCCGTTTATCCAAAATATGCAGCTATGGTTTTATTTTTCCCACAAAAAGTAGTTTCTTTAAATCGCTAACCGTTCAATCTCAACCTGCATGCGCCTATCTAAGTTCTTTCCACGTTTATACGTTTTTGTTTTTTTTGCATTAATGTTGGGCTGTTCTACCAATGATACCGATAACTTTTATAATGGGGCCTTAACCACAGCCATTAGTTCTGATTTGTTTGGGTATTGGGAGGTTTATGAAATTGAATATAACGGTCAAATTGAAGATGTACCAGTCAAATTTACCGATTGTGGCCGTGATTTTTTTGAGTATCGTGAGACGGGTATATATCAAGAATTCCTATTTCTGGATTCTGATTGTAAGACCAATATGAATCAATTTCAGTGGGAGCTAAAAAATGGGGTCATTACCCTAAAAAATAACGTTGTCGGCACTAAAGATTTCGTCATTACTAAGTTGGAGAACGGAGAGATCCATTTTAAGACACGGATGGATGTGGATGAAGATGGCAAATTGGAGGATGTAACGCTTTTTGCCATAAACACCTATCCACGTGATTTTTCATTCATGGATCAAACTTTTAAACCAGAAGTGGTTGCCACGGAAGAGGGTCTGGTTCGTTTTAATTGGGAGCCCTACAGTGGGTCGAATACCTTTCAAAAATACGAGGTGTATCGCAGTGCCGGGGAAAATTGTTCCCGAACCAATGCAGAATTGGTGGCCACCATTACCGATGTGAATGAAACCACTTTTGCCGACCTTACACCTCCGGTGAGCGGTAAATTATGCTATTTCTTAAAAGTATATACAGATCTAGGACTTTTAGGGGAGACCTATCTGAAAACGATACCCACCTACCTAATTCCCGTTGAGCCGGTAAAAATGAACGAGCCAATGGTTTTAAACAATACTATTGAGTTGAGTTGGGCCGCTTCGGAAACACCTTATTTTTCCCATTATGAGGTATTGGTCGCCAATCACGAACCCGGGATAGGGGATGGCTATCAGGATATATCCGTTGCAATCATCAATGATCGTAATACTACTTCATGGATAGATGAAAATCCGCCCTATCTGGAAAACCCGTATTATTACATAAGGGCGTACAATATTTTTGGCAATTACACGGATTACAGTAACGAGGTGACCCTCTACTGGCAAGTGCCCTTTAAACGCCCCGAGATTCTGCCGTTGCAGCAGATCTTGTCCTACGCCGTGGATCCCACCGAACCGGTGGTGTACCTGTTTGGGAAAGAAAGTGGCGATGCCTACTCGGACTATCCTATTTTTCGTTTCAATTACGATAGCCAACAAACAGAGGCCATTTCCAGCATTAATCCCGGATTGCTTTCGGGGTTTCCGATTAAAACAATCGTTTCGCCCTATGGCAAGGAAGTAGTGGTTCCGCAGGGAGCAGAACTGTATTTTTACGATGCGACGACCCTACAATTCAAATATGCGGTGGATCCAGAAGGGCCTTCAAGCATGGAGGATTTGAACTACGATACCGTACGGGATGTTTGGGTGCTGTCGGACAATGATAACATGTTTACCCTAGAACGGAACAATGCCTCCCTTAAGTTGGTAGATATAGCGCCCCACTTCGCACAGCACCAGGGTAGTGCAGGTTATGAATTCATCATCCTGAAAAATGGACAGTACCTGTTGGGCCATCCGAATGAAACCACCAGTTTGGTATTCGACCTAGATGCCAATGGCAATTTTACGGGCAGCCAGTCGGTGAACATCCAGTTCCGATCTTTCTACACCAACGAGAGACTATTGTACAGCAGTACAGGCGATGTGTTGTTGGATACGCAAGGGCAACAGCTGTTTTCCAGTGTCACCTTCCAGAATGCAGGGGCGTTTGCAAGGCCCAATGTCCCTTCAGGCATTAGCGTGGACGGTAGCACCATTTTTGGAACGGACAACGAATATGATTGGGGCATCAATAATTTAAGTCCGCATAAAAAAGAGGCTATTCTGTTCAATCGGAATACAAGCGCCTTGACCACTATTGAGACCATTGGATACCCACACATCCTGTTTGAAAATTTCAGAGGGGAAGTAATCGGTATTTCCAGCGGGTTCAAAAAGGAAGACCTGTACCAAAACATCAACAACACTTCGGACTTTTTTATGGAGAAGGTGCTGGTGCCATAAACAATCACCGCTTTGTAAAATGGATGTTCTGGGTGCCCTGCTTCATGGTCATACTGCCTTGGCTAGGTTCAAACTCCAAGGTTACCCCGGATTTGTAGTGCTTAAAGCGATCTTTGGCCACGGCATCCATGGGGTAGATCTGTTGCCCTTCGGGCTGTGCCAAGAGGTGGTTGCCCTCAATGGTCACCGTGATTACCAAACTACTTTCCGCACTGCCGTATACCCCAAGATAGGGGACAAGGTCTTCCTTGGTTACGGCATAGGTAGGTAAGGCGGGCAGATCAAAAGGTTGGCCAAAAGTATAGGCCAATACGGCTTGGTTCACTTGGCCCAAATCGTAGTTTTCGGCATTGGAGAGTAGAGCATAGGCCGTCTTTTCCTCAGGGAAATAATAATAGAAAGCATTAAAACCATCGATCTTGCCATCATGGGTATAGGCCTTTTCATGAAAAAGTTCTACTTCAAAAATACCCATGCCATAGCCATCCGTTTGCGTCAACATGGTTTCCAAAGAAGTTTGGGACAGCAATTTTCCTTCAAAAAGGGCTTCTACAAATTGCACTAGATCGGAGGCGGATATCAAAATACCCCCGGCTCCCATGGGAATGGTGTAATGGGTATCGGCCACGGGCTGCCAACCTACTTGGTAGGTGTAGGAGCGGGTCTTTTTGGTCTCAGGAAGGGTTGCATCCCCAAATTGGGTGTGTTGCAGGTGCAAGGGGTCCAATATCTTTTCCTGTAAAATAACGGCATAGGGCTGTTGGTACACCTGCTGCAAAAGGTACGATAGCAATACGTAATTGGAATTGCTATAGGCCGCTTGGGTACCGGGTGCAAAATCGCTCCCTCCCGCCGCGATGATCTCTACCATTTCCTGCTCCGTCTTGGGTTGGGTACGCCATTCCATAAAACCGGGGCCGTTCGTAAAATTATGGATACCACTGTGGTGGTTGAGCATTTGTGTCACGGTAATCTTTTCCGAGTTCGGTATGGAGGGAAAATAGGCATCCAAGGTTTGGGACAGGGAGAGTTTGCCCTCTTCCACGGCCTTCAGTACCAAGATGGCGGTAAAGGTCTTGGATATGGAACCTACCCGGTACAAGGCGTTTTCCGTTGCCGGAACTTTGGTTTCCAAGTTGACGAAGCCCTGCTGTGAACTATACACTTTTTGTCCGCTCCGGGATACTTGTAGGGTGCTCATAAACTTGTCCTGTTGGGCCAAGGTGTTCAAAAAAGTATCCAATTGTTCTTGGGAAACCTGCTGTGTGTGTCCCAAACTGTAGCATAGGACACAGATGACTAGTTGTAAAATTTTCAGGTATGACATGGTAAGGGTTTACACCAAAGATAACCGTTCTACTGGATCGTTAAAAATGGTACAAAAAAAGGAGACCTTAAGGTCTCCTTTTAACATATTACAGTTCCTGAGCCATGGTTACTCTGCGATCCCGATCAGTTTTTGTACCTCGGCATCAAAGTTTTGCAGGGTGGTGGCCAAGACCCCGATCTGTTCCTGTGCTTCTTTCCACTCTTTCTGCTCAATGGCCTCGCGCACGCCTGGAAGTGTTTTTACCCCATAGCCGGTGTAAAATCCGGGGGCGTAGATCTGGTGTTTGAACCAGTCCCTTCGGGGCAGACCCTTGTCCTGTAGCAATACCTGCTCCATGCCCATCAACGCCTTGTTCAGTTGTGCCTTTTTGGCGGCGGGCAATTGCGTCAGGTCCACTTTGGAAAAGGTGTCGATACTTTTTTTCAGATCTGCCATCACGTTTTGCAGGGGCGAAAAGTCCAGATAGGGGATTTCGGCCTCCATTTTGGCAGGGGCAACCGGTTTTTTGGGATCCATCACCAATTGATAGGCATCCTTCTTTACCAGTTTGTTGTGTTTTTCCACGTCGGAGCGCATGGTCTCCAAGGTCTTCATCACTTCGTTCAAATAACCGTCCACGGTGGCGTGCCATTGGGTGAGTTCAAACGGCAACACCTCGGCGTTCGCCATACGGAGCACAATGCGCCCGGCAGTATTCGCCAAGGCCACCCCATATTGAAAGCCGGGGTCCTTAAAGCGGGTATAGTGGGTATAGGTGTCGTAAATGGTATGGTACTCCCCACCGGAACCTTCGCCACCATAGCCAAGGTTCAACGAGGCAATCCCGGTATGCTGTATAAAGGGGGTGTAATCGGAACCGGAACCCAAAGCGGACAGTTTAAACGAGCTGTCGCCACCCCTAAAACTATTGGCGGCCATTCTGCGCTCCGCCACGGAAACGCCTTTCTGGGGATCGGTAACGCTATTGGCCACTTGGGTCACCATGGCCTGTAGGGAGTGGGAGCCCCCAACACCCAAATACCCACGGCTGTTCCCATCGGTATTGATGTAGGCCACGGCCTTTTGTTTCAATTCGCCCATATGGTCCTCCACCCATTCCGTGGAACCGATAAGTCCGGGCTCTTCGGCATCCCAGGCACAGTACACAAGGGTACGCTTGGGCTTATTGCCTTGTTTGGCCAATTTGGCCACTACGCGGGCCTCTTCCATTAAGGCCACCATACCGCTCAACGGATCGCTGGCACCGTGTACCCAGGCATCGTGGTGGTTGCCGCGCACCACCCACTGATCAGGGAATTCGGAACCCTTTAGGGTAGCGATGAGGTTATGGGCAGGTTTTAGTTGCCAATCAAATTCCAGTTTCAGGTGCACTTTGGCGGGACCGGGACCGATGTGGTAGGTGATGGGCAGTCCGCCTCTCCAATTTTCTGGGGCTACGGGACCTTCCAAGGCTTCCAATAACGGTTGCGCATCCTCATACGAAATGGGCAGCACGGGAATCTTGGTAATGGTGGGTGCATCCTTGCGATCTAAACGCTTGGCATCCTTGGTGGCGGCATAGCCGGGGGTCAATACATCCCCGGGATATAGCGGCATGTCCATCACGGAACCCCGTTGTACGCCCGTTTTGTTTTTGAACGGACCTTTGGGGTATACATCGCCTTGGTAATAGCCATCATCCATGGGGTCGGAGTAGATGATACAACCGATGGCGCCCTTTTCGGCAGCCAATTTGGGTTTGATGCCTCGCCAAGACCCTTGGTATTTGGCGATCACGATCTTTCCTTTTACATCGATGCCCAACTTTTCGAGTTCCTCATAATCGCTGGGAATGCCGTAGTTCACAAAGACCAGTTCGGCCTCCACATCGCCATCGGTGGAAAAGGCGTTGTAGCTGGGCAATAGTTTATCGCCTTGCTCCGTGTACGGGTCGCCCTCCACGGGAATCGCCTTTAACGAAGCGGAATATTGGGTAGGGGCGGTAAGTTCCAACACGCGCACTTTAGGGTAGGGGAAGAGAACATAATAGGTATCGATACGGGTATCGTACCCCCACGATTTGAATTGCTTTTCCATCCACTTTACGTTCTGTTCGCCATAGGCGGTACCGACCCAGTGGGGCTCGGCGGCCATGAGCTTCATCCAGTCGTCCAGATTGGTGGTGGTCAGTTCTTTTTCGAATGCGGCCTCGAGTTTGAGTTCTTCATCGGAGGCCTTTTTGCTGAACCCAAGGATGTTTTCCTGGGCGGATATGGTAAAGGTACCCGCTAACAGCAATAGGGAAAGTAATTTATTTTTCATTGTTTTGAATTAGCTCTTAAATTTAAGGGATCATTTCAGCTTAATGAAGTAAAAACTGGAGAAGTAATGATAAATCTTCAAAGAATTTAGATTTTCTTTGAAAAGACGAGTCAAAATCGAACAATCAAGAATATGAACCCAGCAGTAGACGAATATTTTGAAATAGGCTGCGGACGATGCTCCCTGGTCGGCACCCCGGATTGCAAGGTGCATAATTGGCAGGGCGAGATGAAATTGCTCCGTACCCTTTTATTGGAATGTGGGATTACCGAAGAACGGAAATGGGGCGTGCCCTGTTACACCTACAACGGACGCAATTTTATGATGCTGGCTGCCTTCAAGGAATATTGTTGGGTCAGTTTTTTCAAGGGGGCCTTGTTGCAGGACCCCCACCAGATTTTGGAAAAACCGGGAGAGAATACGCAATCCGGTCGGGTGGTAAAGTTCACTCAAGTAGAACAGGTAAAGGAGAAGTTGGAGATATTGCGCCAATACATCTTTGAGGCCATGGAAGTGGAAAAAGCAGGGTTGAAGGTAAAACGCAAGGATATTTCGGAATACGAAGTGCCGGAAGAATTCCAAAACAGATTGGACATAGACCCTGAGCTGAAGGAAGCCTTTGAAAGCCTGACCCCAGGACGACAAAAAGGGTATTTACTCCATTTTTCAGGGGCGAAACAATCCAGGACCCGTGAAGACCGTATTGAAAAATGTGTCCCGAAGATTTTGATGGGACTTGGTTTCCACGATAGATAAACAATTTACAATGATCAATAATCAATAATCAATTACTTTTACCCTAAACCAACCAAATGTCACAACGCAGAAAATTTTTGAAACAAGGGGCCGCGGCCATGATGTCCTTGCCCTTGTTGTCCTTCGACCCCAAAAAAGATTGGTCCATCGATTCGTTACAATACGCTACCACCAAGGATGATGAGTATTGGAAGATGGTCCGAAAACAGTTTCCCTTGAAAGAAGGGCAGACGTATTTCAACAACGGTACCATGGGACCCACCTCCGGCTATGTGCTGGATAAGATGTTCGACCATATGATGCACTGGAACGTGGAAGCTGCTACGGTGGATTATAAGGATGGTTCCGGTCCCGAATTGTTAACGGGTTATTTTCCGTATGAGGAACTGCGAACCAAATTGGCGAAGATTGTCAACTGTGATTTTAAGGAAATCTCCCTGACCCAAAACGCCACTTTTGGCATGAACTACGTGGGGATGGGCCTCGATCTGAAAAAAGGGGATGAACTCCTCAATACCAACCAGGAACATGGTGGTGGTTTCGGGGCCTGGCAGCTGTTGGCCAAGCGTAAGGGCTGTGTGTACAAACAGGCCACTATGCCCGAACCGGCCAATGATCCCCAAGCCATTGTGGATGCCATTTTTAAGGAAGTGACCCCAAAAACGAAAGTGATTGCCGTACCGCACATCATTTCCGGATTTGGAACGGTGATGCCCGTAAAGCAAATCTGTGCAGAGGCCAAAAAACGAGGCATTTTTACCATTTTGGACGGTGCCCAGTGTGTGGGACACGTGAAAGTGGATGTGAAGCATATCGGTTGTGATGCGTATTATTCGAGTTTGCACAAATGGCTGTTGGCCCCTCCGGGTAGCGGTCTTTTGTATATCAATAAAGATGTTGTGGGCGACATTTGGACCACTATTGCCAGCTACAACTGGGACAATCAGGATGATCATGGTTTCCGATTGATGCAGAACGGCACGGGAAATGCCGGACTGTTGGCAGGGTATGATGCCGCCGTGGACTTCTTCAATACCATTGGCCACGATGTTTGGATCGGTAGGATCAAGGAATTGGGCATGCACTTGCGCGATGGCCTGAAGCAAATGAAACACGTGACCATCTATTCGTCCACCAATGAGGAACTGGCTGCGGGAATCACCACATATGGTGTGGAAGGCATGTCGGGACCCGATCTTCAAAAGTATCTGTGGGAGAAGGAAAGGTTACAACCCCGATCCGTAGGAGAGAAAATGATTCGACATTCTGTACATATTTACAATTCCAAGGAAGAAATCGACCGTGCGCTGAACCTGATTTCGGGGTTGGCATAAATAATTTCATATTGAGGCCGAAAAATAAAAACCGGTGAGTCTATAAAGGATCTTCCGGTTTTTTTTAATTCTTTTTTAAGATTTCGGTAGGAATCACGGGTTTCATTAATCGGTATATTCGTAAAAATAACCCAACCAATGAAAAAAATGTTACCCCTGGCCATTTTGGCCATTGCCTTCACCTCCTGTAAAAAGGAAGAAAAACCCATCGAATCCCCCAAAATAGCCTATACGGGCATTACCGAATCCATCAAGCCCGGCGATAATTTCTTCATGCGCGTGAACAAGGTTTGGTACGATACCATTCCAATTGCCGATGATCAGGTAGGGGTAGGGTCCTATAGTTTTTTGAACATCCCACAGAAAAAATTGCTTCAGAATATATTGGAAGAAGTTTCCGCTACCGAGCACGAAGCCGGAACGGTAGAGCAGAAGGTGGGCGATTTTTATGCTTCGGGCATGGACACGGCCCAAATCAATAAAAGGGGATACGAACCCCTGAAACCCATTTTGGAACGCATCAATGCCATATCCGATGTTGAAGGTGTGATGGATTTTGTGACCGAAGAAATGGAAATGGGCAATAATTCCATCATTGCATTGCGCGTCTCCCCGGATAATAAAAACAGCAGCGTCAATATTTTACATGTGAGCCAATCCGGATTGGGACTTCCTGACCGGGATTATTATTTTAAAACGGATTCGGCGACCGTAGGCATCCAAAAGGCCTATAAAAAATACATCGCCACCCTTTTTGAACTTGCTGATCAGAAGAACAGCGAGGAAAAAGCGGAAACCATTTATGAAATGGAAAAGCAACTGGCCGAATCGCACAAGACCCGAATCGAAAGAAGGAACATCAAGGCCAATTACAATAAGTTTTCCGTGGCGGATATGTCTGCCAACAACACCCGTATTGGGTGGGCCGATATGCTGGCCACCCTAAAGTTGGAAGCCGATTCCGTGGATGTACAACAACCCGCTTATTACGCCAAATTGGACGAAATGTTGGGCACCGCTTCTTTGGATGATTGGAAGACCTACCTTATGGCCCATACCTTGGACCATTATGCCAATTTCTTGAGCACCCCGTTTGAAAAGGCGGTGTTTGAATACAACAAAGTCCTTTTGGGCCAATCCGAACAACAGCCGCGTGCCCAGTTGATGGTACAGCAGGTAGACCGTATGTTGGGCTTTGCTTTGGGGCAGTTGTATGTTAAACGTTATTTTGATGAAGAGGATAAAAAGCGCGTCGCCGATTTGGTGAATAACCTTCAAAAGGCCTTTGAAAACCGCATGTCCAAACTCGATTGGATGAGCGATAGCACCAAGACCAAGGCCAAGGAAAAATTGTATGCCATCACTAAAAAGGTCGGCTACCCCGATGTTTGGAGGGAGTATGATGTGACCATTGGCAGGGATACTTATTTTGAGAACGTGGTGGTCCTTCAAAAAAATGCCTACGAATACCGAATCAAGAATCTGAACAAGGCCCCGAATAAAGAGGAGTGGGGGACCACCCCTTCCACAGTAACGGCCTATTACAATGCCTCTTTGAATGAAATTGTGTTCCCTGCAGGGATCTTGCAGTTCCCTTATTTTGATAAAGAGGCGGACGATGCCGTAAATTATGGAGGCATCGGGATGGTGATCGGTCATGAACTGACACATGCTTTTGACGATAACGGTTCCCAATACGATAAGGACGGCAACCTGAAAAACTGGTGGACCGAGGACGATCTGACCAAGTTCAAGGCGAAGACCCAACAATTGATTGACCGCTACAGCACGTTTACCGTTTTGGACAGTGTTCATGTAAAGGGTGCCTTGACCATTGGTGAGAATACAGCGGATAATGGGGGGATTGCCATCGCCTATGATGCTTTCAAATTGACCCAACAGGGGCAGGATACGGTTCGAATCGGGGGCTACACTCCTGACGAACGTTTCTTTATGTCCATCGCCAGGATTTGGAGGGTAAAGGTACGGGATGAGTTTATGCGCAATTATGTGAACACCAATCCCCATTCCCCAGCTATTTGGAGGGTGAACGGTCCGCTGATGAACTTCACGCCATTTTACGAGACCTTCGACCTACAACCAGGAGATCAAAACTTTAAATCGGAAGAGGAGCGCATCAAGATTTGGTAAGGTAATGCGGAATTTTGAACGATTTCTTTGCCAATTCTAGCCCTTAAATTTTTCAAAAAGAATTTCTGATGGCGTGTCAAAATTAGATATACCTTCGGTAAAAAATTTTTGACATTAGAGCAGAAGGTCCGCATGGTTGAGAACCTGTTCGGACAGTTGGAAAAAGAGAGTGCCCAATTTCAGAAAGCATCCGGATTGGGCTGTGTTTCAGGCTGTGGAAAATGTTGTAACTATCCCCATATAGAAGCATCCCCGTTGGAATTTTTACCCTGGGCCTTTCACTTGTTTTTGACAGGTGAGGCGGAAACCACTTTGGATACGTTGAACGGGAACCTAAACCCTAATTGCTTTCTGTTCAAACCACTTTCCGCTTTGGATCAAGGCCATTGTGGAAGCTATGCGTACCGGGGACTCATTTGCCGCTTGTTCGGTTTTGGGGCCACCCGCGATAAATACGGCAGTTTGCGCCTGGCCACCTGTAAGATCATCCGCGAAGGTCAGGCCGAGCAATACAAAACGGTTTCGGAAGCGATTGCCAAAGGGCTGTATGTGCCCGTGTTTACGGATTACTACATGCAACTGAACCAGATAGATTATCAACTGGGCAGCAAGATTGTACCTGTGAACAAGGCGTTGAAAATGGCTTTGGAAGAAGTATTGCAATACTACACCTACAGACCGTTGCCTGATGCTGATATCCAATGTGTTTAGGACCACCTGAAATTTGAACGTATGGTTTCCTTTCCTTGGATATATAGCAAAGCTTATTTTCTCAAATTTTCAAAAAAGTTGGGCTAAAACATTCTTCTAAAGGGTATGGTACGGGTAATCCTACCACAATGTTTAGGGTTTGATGCCAAAAAGCAAAAAATCCTGTGAGCCGCGATTGCTTAAGAAAAGATCGTTGATGCCATCTCCGTTCAAATCCACAAAATCGATATCAAAACCTCTACCGGCAATGCCCTTTGGAATGATTTTGTCAGTTCCTTCGGTAAACATCCCTTTGCCATCGTTGAGATAAACACTGAATGGTGTGTCGCCCCCAAACTTGTCCCCGTTTGTATTTCCCGTCATGATATCCGGATCACCATCCCGATCAATGTCCAAAAAGGCCACTCCAAAACAACGATTGTCATCTTTGGGCAAATGGGTGGCGGTAATATCCGAGAAAAAACCTTTCCCGTCGTTCAGTAACAATCTGTTCTGCCTCGGGGCGTTGTCCACAAAAGCCTGAACATTGCCAAACAGAATATCCAGATCACCATCCCCGTCAATATCCGCCACGTCCACTTCGCGGGTTTCTTCGGGTTCTTTGCGGAAGGGGAGCCTGGTGGCAGATTGATCTTCAAAAAAACCATTTCCGGTATTGATCAATATTCTATTGGCATCCTCATTGCCCACCAGCAGATCTTGGTCCCCGTCATTGTCCACATCGGCAAGGGCAAGGTCTTGGGTAACATCCAAAAATGAACCGAACCGCTCAAGGGTCTCATCTTTGAAATGGCCCGTTCCGTTGTTGATCAATACATTGTT
>JASBTS010000138.1 GCA_030148305.1 Allomuricauda sp.
TGATAACTTTTTATTTTGTGCGTGTTGAAACATTGCTGTTTTTTCGATGAAATACATTGTTATCGACAAAAAGTCGTTAAAATCCGCTGAACAACGCTTACGAAATATACCACATTGATTATAAATTATCAACAACGCAAGGACAAAAAATAGATAACAATTACCACTCTTGCCCTTTTTTCCCTCTATTTTGTCGCTGGAAATCTTATCCTTCCCCCTCTTTTGGGATTCAAAGCAGGAAATCTCTGGTGGTTGGTAGCGTTGGGGTTCTGTATTTCGGGGGTTGTGGTCCCTTTGATGGGTATTCTGGCCCATGCCAAATTACAGGGCACCATGTTCGATTTTGCCAAAAAAGTCTCGCCCCTGTTCAGTACGGTGTATTGTTTTATCATGTATGCCATCGCCATAGCACTGCCCTCACCCAGAACTGCCTCGGTGACCCATGAAATGGCCATACAACCTTTTTGGGATACCTCATACCTTTTTACCAGTCTGATCTACTTTGTATTGGTTTTCATTTTTGCAATTAACCGGACCAAAGTGCTCGATCTTATTGGGAAATTGCTCACGCCTGCAATCTTGATGGTTTTGATACTGATCATAGCGATTGCAGCCTTTACCTTGGATTTTGATTTTGCCGGTTCCACGTTGGCCAGTCCGTTCAGCTATGGTATTTTGGAAGGCTACCAAACCTTTGATGCCATTGGTGCCGTGGTGGTGGGTGCGGTTATCATTGTATCCATTAACTTGAAAGAAAAGGACTTGGCCTATGATGACAAAAAACGATTGATCCGCGCGGCTGGGTTTTGGGCAGGTCTCGGCCTTTTCATCATTTATGCCGGACTTATTTTGACGGGTGCCCTTTTTGGAAAATCCTTTGATTCCGATGTATCCCGAACCGCATTGCTGAGCGGTATCAGCATAGCTACCTTGGGAAATACGGCCAACCTATTTTTGAGTGTGTTGGTGAGTTTGGCCTGTTTTACCACCGCTGTTGGTATCGTTACCGGCACTTCGGATTTTATTGGGAGCCAGTTCAAGGACTCTGTTTTGGCCTATAGGATCACGGCCTTTGTGGGCTGCCTTTTGGGGGTTTTGGTGGGACAGTTCAATGTAGGCTACATCATTGCCGTGGCGTTGCCGGCCCTTATGTTCATCTACCCTATCACCATTATATTGATTTTGTTGAATGTACTGCCCGATAAATTAACCTCACCGACCGTGTTCAAAAAAGTGGTCTTGGCCTCCATTTTGTTCAGCATCCCTGATTTTTTGGGAAGTATTGGTTTGAGAGAAACAATCAGCCCGTATACTTCTTGGATTCCCTTGAGTGAACATCAGTTGGGATGGGTACTGCCCGCTTTTGTAACCTTTGTTGTTTCAAACATGATCCAACAAAAAACCGAGCTTGCTTAGTAAAAAACCGAATCAAAAAAGGATTTCATTTCGGCTGCATAAGGCACTCCATACTTGGCAAAAGTGGCACGCGTCTGTGCATCAGGTTTCCAATCAAAAAAGGCATGCCCTGCCCCTTCCACTTGAAGGTACTCCACCGTTTGCCCATTTTCCTTCAGCAAATCCACATAGCTCTGTATCATGGCATCTGGAATTATAGGGTCTTGGGTGCCTCGAACGATAAAATGTGGAATGGCCCTATCCGCAACGTTCGGTACATGTTGAAAAGGAGAAACGGCATCCAAATACCCTTGATCGGTCTGTTGAATGAACGTTTTAAAATCCTTTGAATCAAAAGGTCCATAACTTGGTGCTGCCACCTGAACGGCATCCACAATCTCCTTTTTAACCTCTTCCACGGATTTGCCTTTTGGTATATAGGTGGGCATATATTCAAAAACGCCTTCCGTAGTTCCGAAACCCCCATCGCCGATCATGGGGCTCAACACAGCGGCCGCTGCAGAAAGGTGCCCGCCTGCACTATCGCCGGTCACCGCTATTTTGGTAGGGTCGGCCCCATATTCCCTTGCATGTTCCTGAATGTGGGCAATCCCCCCAAAAACATCCTCGATCAAATTATGCATGTAGTTGGGTGTTGCGTCCCCATCCAAATTGTTCACCCATCGGTAATCCATGCTAAACACCACATATTGATTCCCTTTGGTAAGTTCCCTGGCCAATCCCCTCATGACATCCTCGTTATTGGAGGACCACCCTCCTCCATGAATGATCACCACGGCGGGCAGATCCTTTGCCCCTTTAGGGGCGAACACATCATACTTTAAGGGTTTAACACCTGGCTTGGCATACACCACATCATGGGTCACATTGAGGTTTTCGACCAAATTGTTTTCTATAAAGGTGGCACCAATGGACATGTCCTTATCAACAACAATCTTCATGGTCGGTGTAAAATTCTCTACGTTGGTGGTTCCCCACATGCCTCCTTTGAACGTGTAGTACACCACATCCAAACTATACCCCTCGGACGGGGTGGCCGTAACGGTCAACTCGGTTCCTGCAGCTACTTTGCCATCGGCAGGGAGTTCTGGGGAAACCGCATACGTTCCATTTTCCGGGGCGACCAAGGTCACCGCAAAAGATTCTTGGTCCTTACTTTTTGAATGCGATGCCATGACGGTTCCAAAAATAAGAAGCGAACATATGAAAAGTGCACTATTGAGTGATGCATTGTTTTTGGTATTGAAAAAATGTGTCATTAAAGGTTTGTTTAGATGGAAGTACAATATATCCAATATAATGGTTTCTTCGGGCTCAAGGTTTCATTTTTCTGAAGCCACAGTATAAAAAATTCTGCTTGGTTCCAAATGGGGTCATATGGTCTTCAGTTTGGCATTTAATCTTATCGAACTTTTCCCCGAACAACGTCTCCATCGATTTTTCAGAATATTGTTTGATCTCGAGACCACTGCATTTGGTGGGCCCTGCTTCTGAAAAAGTGCCCAACACCAAATATTGGGACACATGTTGGTTGACCAATTTAAGATAGGTTTTGATTTGCTCAGGGTCTGTCAAGAAATGAAAGGCAGCCCTATCATGCCATAGATCATAGTTTGCGGAAGGCTGAAATTCAGTGATGTCACTCACCACCCAATTTACTTTGTTGGCCCGACTCCCCAATCTGCTTTGTGCTTTTTCCAACGCTTTTGCTGAAATGTCGAGCACTGTGATATCCGAATATCCCTGATCCAATAAAAAATCGACCAAATTGCTGTCGCCCCCACCCACATCAATGATCTTGGCATCTTTGTCGAGCCCAAACAAATGGATAAAATCCAAGGAGGTATTCGGTCGCTTTTGCGTCCAACTCACCTCATTGGGGGATTTGGTGTTATAAACGGTTTGCCAGTGTTCCTTTTTATCCATGAACATTTACCTTTCTAGTTGCAACAACAATGTTTGTCGCTATTGGCCTTTTCAAAACATTCCTTGCCTTCCTTAAAGGCAAAATACGCCAAGCCCAGTGTTCCCAAACTATCAATATAAGGTATATTGAAAAGTTCATATATCCCACTGCTCACCAACAAAATGATGGACATATAAACACAGACCAATGTGCAATTGGCGTCTGCCAAAATGGGAGCCGAATCGAGTTGTTTGCCCACCCTTCTTTTCCACAATACCAAGATCCACATGATCAAAATGGAAACCACAGAGATGACCACACCCCAAAAGGTGGTCAATGGCCGATGCCCTATCCAAATATTGTATAGACTGGAAACCACCAATCCCACCACTAAAATGTAGAAAGCAACTCCCGTGATACGAAGTGCGGTGCGTTCAAAACTGTCTCGATTGCTTTCAGGGTTTTTCTTGATTCGAAGCACCATATGGGCTATGCCCAAGCCAGAGATCACCTCTATAAAACTATCGGTGCCAAAACCAAAAAGGGCCAGACTTTCATCCTCAAAACCCAGATAGGTGGAAATGATACCTTCCACCACATTGTAAAAGATGGTAAACAAGGCCAATCCGAAGGCTGTTTTGTATAACTGTTGCTGCTTTTCCATAAGACTGTGAATTTCGGGCTTTTAAACAAATCCATCAAATGATATCAGTTACGGGACAGTCGGATTTCCATTTGACCAATTCTCCCAACAACCTGGTTTCTTGTACTTGGGAGGAAAGATTCATGGCCTGGGCCATTCTAAAAATTTCAAAGTTTAACGTGTCGATCTCGGTTTCCCTTTTATTATTAATGTCCTGCAGGGTCGAAATGAATTGCCCATCGGACATTCGGCTGATCTTCAAAACTTGGTCCTCCAACTCATAAACGCCCAAATCGATTCCCTTTTTGTTGGCAATCAACGCACATTCCGCAATCACTCTTTTGGCCATGGACATCACCTCCTCGTTCCTGTGGAAAATACCATTATCCACTTCCAACAATGGACAAATGGAATTAAAGACGCAGTTGACAATGGCCTTCTTCCAAATGATCCGTTGGATATGGGTTTCCTCAACAAACCTAAAATTTGGAGTGTCGAGGGTATCCACCACCGTTTTTAACTCCGAGAAATTTTGGTTTATGGTGCCAATCGGCGATTCTGCAACAGGTTTATAACTGATCGTGTTCCCATCTGTATGCTGGCAGGTCACAAAAAGGACACATCGATAGACTTCCGTAAATCCTTTTTCCAGAAAGGGCTGTTCCACCCCAAGCCCATTCTGCAAAAGTACAATGGGTGATTCTTTGGCCTTTTCTTCCAACTTTTTTGAAAGCATTTCATTACCGAACGATTTGTTGGTCAACACCACAAGACCGTCCAACCGGTCATGGTCTTTTAAGGTGCTGACCTGAATATCTTCTTGGATTTCGGTCCCATCCTTAAACTGAAGAACAATCTTTTGTTTATGGGGAACACCATCCTCCACATGCCCGCGAACCAATTCCACTTGCTTTCCATGATTTTGCAGACTTACGGCCAAGGCCTTGCCTATGGCACCAGCTCCAATAATATAGATTTTCATACCACTAAAGGTACCAAGAAACAAAGTTCCCTTAATCCATTTGATCGTTATTCAGAACAAGTTTTGCTATTTCCCTGGTCACTTCCGTAGGTGAATTACAATCACAGTTACTCAACCCGATTACATAAATATCCTCTTTGGGTAAATACACCCCCATGGACTTGAACCCAAAAATGGACCCCCCATGTTCATAACTCAGCTTGCTATCCAATTCTTTGATATGCCATCCGTAACCATAATGGATGGGTTCGCCATTGTTCAACGTATAATTGGCAAAGGCCATTTGGGTGGTTTCTTTATTGAGCAGAACATGGTTTTTGATGGCTTCTTGCCATGTTAGCATATCGGCCACGGTGGACATCAACGCTCCCGATGCATAGGGAATGGAAAAACTGATATGTCTGGCATTGCTATAATCTTCCCTTTTGCGATAACCCGAGGCTCTTTTGGACACCATTTCGCTATGGCTTGCATACCTTGATGACGACATGCCCAACTTCTTAAAAATGTGTTGTTCCACAAAATCTTCATAGCTCATTCCTGATGCCTTTTCAACAATATATCCTAAAATAACGTATCCGGAATTGTTGTATTTGAACGCTTCTCCAGGGGCAAAATCCATGGGTTCATTTTTGAAAAAATTGATGATTTCCAGGGGCTCCATATGGTTTTGGGCAATGGTATTGAGTCCATTTACTTTAGTAAAATCCTTGATGCCAGATGTATGCGTCAACAAATGGTGAATGGTAATCCGGTGCCCTTGGATTGGATAATCCGGAATATACTGGGTAATTTCATCTTCCAAATTCAGTTTTCCTTCCTCCATCAGCATTAAAATGGAAACCGCCGTAAACTGTTTGGTCATGGAGCCGATCTCGAAGACATTATCGGTCTGCATGGGTGCCTGAAGCTCCAGATTGGAAAGAACAAACGCCTTGTCATAGATTATCTTCCCATTTTTTGCGACGAGAAAAACAGCTCCCGGGCCATTGCTTTCAAATTTGGTTTCCAAGATTTGGTCGATTTGGGACTCCAAATCCTGTGCGGTCATTCTGGATTGAATCCCTAGGATTAAAACTGTAAATAGGGCCAATAGCTTCCGCCTGAAAAAGTTGTTTTTCATGTTCACCTTCGGTTTTTGATTCGGAAGGTTGGACGATTTGTTTCCGGATCAGGTTACAGCGAAGCGTTTCATTGTTTTTCAAATTTAAGGTTGGTGACCCTCCCGGCATCCAATTTAAATCCGATGACTTTTCCATCGGTTCTTTCAAAGCGATAACGATTTCCGTTTGAAATGAAACTATCGGGCTCGTTTACCTTCTCCAGGTCTTGTGGTTCGTTATTGACTATTTTTAACTTCAGCAGGTCATTTTCCACGTACAACTTATACGTTGCATCCAATTCCTCACTATAAAAATTTCCGACATAGTCCATCACATCAACGGAAGCCAAATCCATCTCTTTTTCCTTTGTTGTCTTGGCTTCCTTTTTGTCCAAAACCTCATTTTTGGGAGGTTCTTCCTTGAATCTGCCCTTTAGAAGAATATCCGCCACCTGATACGATTTACCGGTAGGGTTGGCATCATCACGATTGGCCAGAATGATGACTGAAAACTTTTCATCTGGAAAACGGAGCAACTGTGCCCGGTACCCGGCTAGTGCCCCGGCATGGCTCACCGTTCGCAGCCCTTTATATGTGCCATTGTTCAGGGCAAAGGCATAACCAGCACTTTCACCATTGTTCAATACGCCTTCTTGGTGCATTTTTTTGATGATGTCCTGACCTCCTTTCCCCAGGATGTTATGGTAAAAGTTCTGGTCCCATAGGAAAAGATCTTCTATGCTCGAATACACACCACCGGAGCCCACAAGGTCGAAACGCATGATAAGATTGTCAAATCCCACACCCTCCTTTTTCTTTTGATAGCTGAATACCCTGTTCTTGATCAAATCGGTATTGTCATCATAAAACAACGTGTTCTGCATCCCCAAGGGTGCAAAAATATGTTCGTGGGCAAATTTCCTAATGGATTCATGGGATACCTTTTCCACGATCATGGCCAGCATGAAATAGCACGAATTGCTGTACAGGTATTTCTCCCCCGGAGTAAAATTGAGTTCCTTTTGCCGTTTGATGAGTTCATAGACCTCATTCACATCCAAATTGTCCAAATAGCTCCGCCCTTTCAAGCCCATCAAGGTCAGGTAATCCCTTACCCCACTGGTATGGTGGATAAAATGGCGTATGGTCAACGGAGCTTCATATTCAGGAAAATCGGGCAGGTATTTTTGGATTTTGTCATCCAAATCCAATTTGCCCTGTTCTTCCAATAGCAGGATACAAAAGGTGACAAATTGCTTGGACACCGAACCAATATAGAAAACGGAGGAAGGTGTTATGTGCAGATCGTGCTCCAAGTCTGCCGAACCATACCCTTTGGCATAGATCAGTTCACCATCTTTCACAATTCCCAAAGCGGCCCCTGGGGTCTCCAGTTGGTCCCATGTTGCAAAAATGCTGTCTAACTGTATACTTTCCTTGAATTGGGAAAAAGACAAAAAAGAAATGGAACACAATAAGGGCAGAAAGATTTTTTTCATGGGTTTGGGTATTGGTCGGTTCTGTGAAGTTCGAAGAAATTTACCTCAAAACCAAGCGCAACAGTCTCATTCCCAAAAAACTATTCCGAACCCTTTCTTTTTTTGTTGAAATAATAAATGGCATAAGCGATTGCGGCCAAGACCACAAAAGGCAGGTAGCTCCCTATAACAACCCCAATCTCGTAGGAACTGTCAGGGGCTTCCTGTATTTTCTTTTCGATATCGACCTGAAGTAGTAAAAAAAGGTGTTTCATACCATTCTGTTATATTCCAAATGTCATGCTGAACAAAGTGAAGCATCCCTCTTTTAAAGCGTTTAGATTCTTCGCTTCGCTCAGTATAACTGTACTGATTCTTATTTGTTCATCAACTCCTCTATCTCTTCGATTTCGATAGGGATGTTACGCATCAAATTGAAGGGTTCTCCTTTTTCTTGGATGACCACATCGTCTTCCAAGCGGATGCCCATTCCCTCTGCAGGAATATAGATGCCAGGTTCCACGGTAAAGACCATATTGGCTTTCATGGGTGTCTTCAATTCGCCATAATCGTGAGTGTTGAGTCCCATATGGTGACTGGTGCCGTGCATGAAATATTTTTTGTAGGCCGGCCATTCGGGGTCTTCATTTTGTACATCGGCCTTGTCCAAAAGTCCAAGTCCGATCAGTTCAGAGGTCATGATCTTCCCAACTTCTTTGTGGTATTCTGCCCAAATGGTGCCGGGCACCAACATTTTCGTAGCCTCATTCTTTACCCGAAGCACGGCACTGTACACTTGCCTTTGGCGGTCAGAAAACCTGCCGTTGGCGGGAACGGTACGGGTCATGTCACTGGAATAATTGGCATACTCGGCGGCCAAATCCATCAAGATCATGTCCCCATTCTTTACTTGTTGGTTGTTTTCCACATAGTGGAGCACATTGGCATTTGCACCCGCTGCTATGATCGGTGTATAGGCAAATCCCTTTGATCTATTGCGGACAAACTCATGCAAGAACTCGGCCTCTATCTCATACTCCCAAACCCCTGGTCTTATAAAGCCCAAAATTCTTCGGAATCCCTTATCGGTAATATCGCAAGCGGTTTGCATCAAAGCAATTTCCTCTGGTTCCTTTACTCCACGAATCTGCTGCAAAATGGGGTTGCTCTTGGCCCATTGATGGGCAGGGAATTGCTTTTTACATTTTTCAATGAAACGATCCTCTCGGGTTTGGGTTTCCACGGCTTGGCGATAATGCTCATTGGTGTTGAAATAGATGGTATCCGCCTCGGTCATCAAATCAAAAAAGATCTTGTCAAAATCGGTCAGCCAATAAATGGTCTCAATGCCCGAAACTGCTGTGGCCTGTTCTTTGGTAAGTTTGGCCCCTTCCCACACGGCTATGTGGTCGTTCGTTTCACGAACAAATAGGATTTCCTTCTTCTTTTTATCCAAGGCATCCGGAAAAAGAAGTAAAATGGTTTCCTCTTGATCGGCACCACTGAGATAAAAAATATCGCGGGCTTGTTCAAAAGGCATGGTACTGTCGGCACTTATCGGATAAATATCGTTGGAATTGAAAACGGCAATACTTTTCGGCTTCATTTGGGCCGTGAATTTCTTGCGGTTCTTAATGAACAGATTGCTATCTATAGGGAAGTATTTCATACTAAATCTTTTGATTTGTTCAAATGTAGTTAATTGCGCCAGCGATCACAAATGATTACCTTCACCAATAAAACACCTCCATGCAACTTTCCTTGAGTATTCCTGCACTCTTATTCCCTGCCATTTCGTTGACCATGTTGGCCTATAATGCAAGATATCTGGCTATTGCGGCCTTGATCAGACAATTACATAAACAATATGTGGAAACCTCTGCCCAACCCTTGAAACAACAGATCCACTACCTTAGAAAACGCTTGGGCATCATCAAAAACATGCAAGCTTCGGCCATTATCAGTTTTTTACTGGCGGCCGTGACCATGTTCCTGGTCTATGTTGAAATGAATGTGTGGGCCAATGCCATTTTTGGAGTAAGCCTGGTTTTTTTGGTCATTTCGTTGATCCTCTCCTTTCTTGAAGTTCAATTGTCCACCAAGGCCTTGGGAATCCAGTTGAAGAACATGGAGAATTAATGCAAAATGTTCAAAACCAACACTTAAAAATTCATATGTTGCCATAGGATTTTGTTGCAATCCTAATTAGCTTTGTGCAAATGTGTTTGCCAAAACATTAGGGCTTGTACCGATTAGAAGAGTTTCCTATAGCATTTTCATCAATCAGAAACAGCCATGCACCAATTCTATATTGCTTTTGGCCAAAAAAATAGTATCGCAACAACCAACCATTCTTACCTTTAGATATACCAAAAAGATTAATATGATCCCGCTATGAAAAAGGTTAAAGAGCTGGACTTTTTCAAAAATATACGCCAGGTTAGGGAATATCAATTTGGCGTTTTCTATTTTTTTGACGGATTGGTCATCTCCGAGATCAACGAGGGTGAAACCTTTGGTTGGTCCATGGCAAAAAAGGTGATCGATGCAGCATACGAGTTGTTGGGCAGAGATCAACCCATCGCCTATATCTCCAACCGGATCAACAACTACTCCGTAGTACCTACCGATTGGCTGAAATTTTACAAACACCGTCATGAATTGGAGTTTTATTCCGTGGTAAGCTACAACCAAAGTGGATTGGCTAGTTTGGTCTTGGAAAAGATGTTCTACCGAAAAAATATTCGGCAGTTTTCCGATTTGGAAAGTGCCATAAAATGGAGTCTTGATCAAGTGAACAACGAGCGACTCAACCTATCTTCCCAAATGGAATAGGGCATCGCCTTGGTTTACTACAGCTTGATGGTTGATACAGATCACAAATCCATCAAAAGCCGCTTTTACTTTTTTGTTCTTTTTGGCATACGTATCGGCAACCAAGCCTAAAACTTGGCCCTTTTCTACCCATTGCCCGTTATATACTTGGGGAATGAACATCCCGGCCCTTGGTGCCCTCGTCCATCTTGTTTGTTCCAAATGAACCGATGGATCAGATGTTGAACCCAAATTTTTGGGCAACATTCCCAAATGAACCAAAACATTTTGGATGCCCTTTGTGGCACTAGAGATGGCATTTTCATCAAAACGCATGCTTTCACCTGCTTCGTAGACTATTGTTGGCACTCCCATTTTGAACATTGCCTTTCGGAACGACCCCGTGATCATTCGGGAAGAAAAATAAAACGGCGCACCGAAAATTTGGGCGAGTTCCATACTTTTTAAGTCATTGGTAGAATACCGTACCTGCGGATGGTTGTGTCGTTGCCCTCCCCCTGTATGCAAATCGATCCCAAATTGAACTTGGGGCAGTATCTGTTCGGTATAGGTATGGGCAATCCTACTGGCCAGCGATCCCGATTTGGTCCCCGGAAAACTTCGGTTTACATCCTTACCATCCGGAACATCCCTTGAAAAATGGATAAAACCAAAAATGTTCAAGATGGGCACCACGATAACCGCCCCTTTTCTTATCAGAAAGAAATCGTCCTGCAAAAGCCTCCTCAAGGTTTCCACGCCATTGATCTCATCCCCATGCAAGCCTGCTTGGATCAATACTGTCGGACCTGGCTTTTTTCCATTGAACACATGAACGGGAATATCGATAAGGGTTCCTGTAGGCAACCTGGCAATGTTCAAAAACACCAATTTCTGTTCACCTGGAGCAATGGATTCCCCATTAATGATGATGTTCTTATTTTCTGTTTCTTCGACCATGTTTTTCCACAAATTGAATAATATGCCCTGCCACGTTCACTTTGGTGGCCGCCTCAATTCCTTTAAGGCCTGGTGATGCATTGACCTCTATCAGCAAAGGTCCATTGTTTGATCTAATAAGATCTACCCCGGCCACCCCCAATCCCAAATGTTTGGTGGCATGAATGGCAATATATTTTTCCCTCGGTGTCAGTTGTACCTCTTGAGTATCGGCCCCGCGGTGTACGTTAGATCTGAAATCATCCAAACCGCTGGTTCGTTTCATACTGGCCACGATCTTGTTCCCGACCACGATTACCCTCAGATCTTCACCCTTGGCTTCCTCAATATATTGTTGGAGCAAAATGCTGGTGTTCATGTTGTACAAAGTATCGATGATAGACTTGGCCGATTTTTTGCTTTCCGCCAACATCACCCCTTTACCTTGAGTGCCTTCCTGCAGTTTAATGATGACCGGTGGCCCTCCCAACAGTTCAATTTGGTGTTCCACATTATCCGGGTTGATGGAAAAAACGGTTTCAGGAATAGGGACTCCCTTTTTGGACAAAAGTTGTAAGGTGGTAACCTTGTTCCTGGCCTTTAAAATGCCCAAAGATTTGGCACTAGTGAAAACATCGTTGATTTCGAACTGTTTGACAATGGCGGCACCGTGTCGGGTAACCGTTGTTCCAATGCGGGGGATGATGGCATCAAATTCTTCGGTAATGTTTTCCGATCCAAAAAAAATCTGTGGTTTTTCGGCTCCCAATTTCACCGAACATTTGGTATGGTCAATAGATTCCACATAATGGCCTGCCTGATCTGCTTCCTCCATAATCCGTTTGGTGGAATACACATGAGGGCTCACAGAAAGGATGGCAATGTCCATTTTGGTTCATCGAGATTTTGTTCGTTCAAATTCGGATAAATCTTTGGAATATAGGGTGCTTTTTAAGAATTCTTTTCCAATGGGTCAGGCTCGGGCATCAACTTTGGCATATGGATCACCACTTCGGTGCCCAGTGGTTTGCCTGATTTTTCATCCACCAGATCATAGATTGCAAAATTGAAATCGCCCTGATATTTTTTGGAAAAGAAATCCAACCGGTCCTTGATGATGGAAAGCCCCAAGGATTGCCCTTTTAATGGATTTTGAATGTTTTTGGCTAGTGAGGCCTGTCTTCCGATCCCGTTGTCGGCGATGGTAATCTTCAAGGAGCTCGATGGTTCTTTCCCCTCTACTTTAATGGTCAACTTCTTTTTTCCGGCTCGGGTGGAGAGTCCATGCCAAATGGAATTTTCAACAAAGGGTTGTAACAACAATGAGGGTACTAAAATGATATGGGCAGGAATGTCCGAATCCATTTTCAAGGTATATCCCATTCCGTTTTTAAAGCGATCGCTCTCTATCTCCACATACATTTTAATAATGTTCAGTTCTTCTTCAAGAGTAATAAGGTCCTTTCGGGAGCTTTCCAAGATCCCTCGGATCAATTTGGAAAACCGACCTAGGTAATAGATTGCTTTTTCCTGGTTGTTTTCGATAAAATAGGATTTGATGGAATTGAGGGCGTTGAAGATAAAGTGCGGGTTCATCTGGCTGCGAAGGGCCTCCAACCGCAGTTGGGCAATCTTGTTCTCTACCTTTATGGCCAATTTTTCAGATCGTTCTTTTTGTGCTTCTGTGCTGAGACCGACAATCTCTGCCTTGGTCTGTACCAATTCATCGGAAAGGGCCTTGTTAATGCTTTCCTTGATCGATTGGTTTTCTTCGAGCTGGCCAATGTATTTTTTCTGTACATATGCCTTTTGCACATACACCATTTTCTGTTCCAAGCCTATGGCCAAGGCAAACATCAAACTTTCCAACAACACCCCCACATAAAAAATATAAAGGGTTTCCGAATTGGCCGTTTTGGCCTTGAGTGAGTAAATTGAAATGATCAAATATGAAATGAACAAGGAGGTCATCCCCAAAAGAATGTACCATTTAATGATCCTATTTTGTTTAATCACAAGACTAAAGCCCCATACAAAGGCAATCAGGTTCATCGGTAGCAATACGAAAGCTTCGCAATAATCGATGAGATATGATCTAGG
>JASBTS010000176.1 GCA_030148305.1 Allomuricauda sp.
ATCGAAACAGAAAAATCTACCTATCTTTAAACTGCATTTTGCAATCTCTTTCTAAATTCAAATGTGTTGAGCAAAAGCCTTCTTTTGATCCTTACGCGAAACCCCGAACTTGGTAAATGCAAGACCCGATTGGCCGCTACGGTCGGGGATGCTGCTGCGCTTGAAATCTACAAATTCCTTTTGGACCATACGGTTTCACTGACCATGGATTTACGGGTGGACAAATGGGTCTATTATTCGGAGGAGATTTGGGAAGATGATATTTGGGACAATAATATCTATCAAAAAAAATTACAGGTAGGCAAAGATCTTGGGGAACGGATGTTGAATGCTTTCAAGGAAGGTTTTCAAGCAGGGTTCGACCAAGTCGTCATAATAGGAAGTGATATGTACCAATTGACCCAGAAAGATATTGAAGAAGCTTTTTACCAATTGAAAAACCATGATTATGTGGTAGGTCCGGCGGAAGATGGCGGGTATTATCTTCTAGGTATGAAGCAATTGAATGAAAAATTGTTTCAGAACAAAACTTGGGGAACCGATACGGTACTTGCCTCCAGCTTACGAGATATGGAAGGAGCAAAAATTGCCCTTTTGTACGAACGCAACGATGTGGATTATTACGAAGACATCAAAGATATTGGGGTGTTTCAGCCCTTTTTAAAACATATAAAAACATGACGCAGGAACAATTAGAAGAATCTGTTGAATATTTGAAAAGAAGGGGGTTCGAAACCCCTGAAATAGGAATTGTGTTGGGCACGGGGCTCGGCCAATTGATCGATCATATCGAAAATCCGATCGAGGCACACTACAACCATATCCCACACTTTCCGTTGGCCACGGTGGAGTTCCATACCGGAAAATTGATCTTTGGGACCATCGAGGGCAAAAAAACCGTGGTGATGCAGGGTCGTTTCCATTTATATGAAGGCTACGATTTTGTAGACATTACGTACCCCATCAGAGTCATGCATTTGCTGGGCATTAAAAAACTGTTCATTTCCAATGCTGCAGGCGCCATCAATCTCAACTTTAAGAAAGGGGACATCATGCTGATCGAAGACCATATCAATCTTCAGGGTGGGTCGCCATTGGCGTTCCGCAACGTTTCCGAATTCGGCAATAGGTTTGTGGACATGAGTGAACCTTATGATGTGGATATGTGCAAAAAGATCCATGCCATTGCCACAAGGGAGAATGTTTCCATACAAAAAGGAGTGTATGCCTCCGTAGTGGGACCACAGCTGGAAACCAAAGCGGAATATAGAATGTTGAAAATTTTGGGGGCAGACGCTGTAGGTATGAGTACGGTACCCGAAGTAATTGTTGCCAATCATTTACGACTACCTGTTGTAGCGGTATCTGTTATGACGGATGAATGCGATCCGGACAGCCTGGAACCTGTTAATATTCAAGAGATTCTGGACATCGCTGCCAAGGCAGAACCCAAAATGATCAAATTATTCAGAGAATTAATCAAGGAAATATGAGCTATTTAGATGCTACCCAAGACCTTTACAAAGAAGCGGCCCTAACCCCCGATGTTGGGCTTTGTTGTACTACCACCCCAGTTTGGCAATTCCCCGGATTGTCCATTCCCAAAATCATGCAAGAAATGAACTATGGGTGCGGCAGTACGGTTTCGGCCCAAGATTTGGTAAACAGCCCCAAAATTCTGTATGTGGGTGTCGGTGGAGGCATGGAACTGCTCCAATTTGCTTATTTCTCCAGACAAAAAGGAGGGGTGACCGGAGTGGATACCGTGGATGAAATGTTGGAAGCTTCAAAAAAGAACTTCAAAATAGCAGAAGAAGAAAACGATTGGTTCCAAAGTGAATTTGTGAACTTGGTGAAGGGTGATGCCCTAAACCTTCCCGTTGCCGATGAAAGCATCGATGTGGCAGCGCAGAACTGCCTCTTCAACATCTTCAAAATGGAAGATCTTAAAAAAGCCGTTGGTGAAATGTATCGCGTACTGAAACCCCATGGCCGATTGGTAATGAGCGACCCTATCTGCGAACAACCGATGAACGATGCTCTTCGAAATGATGACAGATTAAGGGCGCAGTGTTTGAGTGGTAGCATTCCACTAAAAGATTATGTGAAGGTGCTTACCGATGCAGGGTTTGGTACTATTGAAATTAGAGGCAGAAGATCTTACCGAGTTTTGTCTCCCAACCACTACCCTACGGATGAACTAATCCATATCGAATCCATAGAGATTGCCGCCATTAAAGATCCTATGCCAGCCGATGGCCCTTGCATGTTCACGGGCAAAACGGCCATCTATTATGGAAACGAGGAATATTTTGATGACAAAAAAGGGCATGTACTTTTACAGAACCAACCCTTAGCGGTTTGTGACAAAACGGCGGCCGCTTTAGCCAAAGAATCTGATGAAATCCATGTGAGCGAAAGTACCTGGCACTATAATGGTGGAGGTTGTTGCTAATTATTTGGCAGTGAAATCTTTGGAAGATTCATAGTCCAATAGGATTCCTTCGGATATCCATTTGGCCAAGGCCTGTCTGTTATCCGGATCTAAAATCCGGCGTTGATCGAGCTTGCTTCGGATGTTCCCTATTTCAATATAGGCCATGGCCGGAAGGGTATTTTTCACCAAGTAAAGACCACTGCGTTCCATGAAGGTACCGCTGTAAACCCTATTCGGTTGAAATTTCTTGTATTTGGCCAAAAACGTTTGATGGATGCTCTCCGCCAATCGTTGACCGTTTTTGCTGTTCTCGTGATGATAAAAGAACACATCAATATTGGTTCCTTTACTACGACTATCCACATGGGTTACCAAAAGGCGTTGGTATTTTCCCTTGTTCTTCATGTACAAGTCGTTGACGGCTTCGGTACGCTGTTTTAGGCGTGCCAATTGCCCAAGTGGAATGGCATTGGAAAGAACGGTTTCATCTGTATCGAGTTCCAGAACACGTTGATCACGGATACCATCATTTTCATCTTGAACAATGATATGTACCTCGGCACCATGTGACATCAGTTCACGTGCCAAGCGAAGGGTCACGTCATAGGCGTACTCATCCTCGGCAATCAATTTATCTTCATATTTTTCCACTGCTCCAGGATCGGGACCCCCGTGGCCGGAGATTAGATAATATACCGTATCGTCCAAACGGTTGCTAATGGAATCAATTTTGGCAAAATCCTTCCCAAAAATGGGGTAAATGACCCCGGTATTGGTTTCTTCTACCTTTTTTAAGGCCAAAGTATCCGGCAATAAGTAGGATTGTCCAACGTACAGCGATTCGCTTTCACCTAATCGTTCCGCATTCAGTTCCACAAACCTGTTGTAATATTTGGTGGGACTTACCTTATACCGTCGAAGCAGCGAATAGATACCGTCGCCTTTTTCAGCCACCACGCTAGACAATGATTTTTGTGCCCCAACCAAAATGGGCACAAACAATAAAAGTATCAATAGAAATGAAAAGGGGTTCTTTCGGTCTATCATTCAATTTTCAATTTCCAGATCCACGTAGTCGTTCATGATCCCGTTGCTGATCCAACCTGCAAATTTTTTCTTGTCGGGACGGACGGCAATTTTATCATTCGATTCCTTGGATGTATTTTCCAGTGTCAGCAAACTAATGGCTGGCAGCATATTTTTTGCCAAATATAAGCTGTTCTGGTCTTCAAAAATCATATTGACATCTTTATACGACTTATTGGAGATACTATTCTTCTTAAAAACGTTCTTAATATTCTCGGCAAACCGCTGTCCTTGTTCACTTTTGTTGTAGTGATACACGGCAACATCCATATTGGTCTTTTCGGTTACACCATTGGCGCGAATGATGAGTACCCGCTGGTATTTGCCACTATTTTGAAGGTAACGTTTGTTGATCACCTCAATATACTTGCCCATTCGCTGGTTTTCAGTAATCATAACACTATCCGTTACCAGGGTTTCTGGCATTTCATTTCCCAAAATATAAACTTTGGCCCCATTCACCATAAGATCGGCGGCCAGACTTTGGGCGACTTCTTTCACAAAACTATCATCCGTATTTTTACTGGAATCCACAATGAGGTAATACACCGCATCCTTGAGTTTTTCGCTCTTCAGGTTCATTTGGGCCAGTTCCTTGTCAAAAATAGGAGCTTCGGTACCTTCAGCGGGTTTGACCAATACACCCGTTTTTTTAAAGGAATCTGCAACTTGCGGAATCTTGTATTCCACTCCAACCTTCAAATAACTGCCATCCTTGATCTGGTCAGCATTTAACGTTACGAATTCCTCATAATGTTTAGCGGGATCAAGTCCTTGTTTCCGAAGCATGGAGAATATCCCATCCCCTTGTTCGGCCACAACTTTGTAATAAGGTTCTTGCTGAGCAAAAATTGCAAAACACGCCCAGACCCAAATAATAAGAGTTGATACTGATTTCATTACTGTATTTTTTAGGGGAAGGGGTGTACTACAAAGATGGGGAAAAAACAGAAACCATGGCGATCTCTTGGCAAAAAAATTCCAGTAATTCCATTGACCGTTTAAAGGCTGTACTTGTTGTTCTTGGCATATTGTTTCCGAATCACGGATTCCGCAGGCTTGTTTTGGGGGGTAAACCGATTGTCTGCCAGCCCGCCAACCTTATCATGGTGCATGAACCATTTCCACACAAACCCGCCTGCGAACCAGTCTTCATTCCAAAATTCCTCAAAAAGTACTTGTGTGGCATCGGCTTGGGCCTGCAGGTTTACTTTTTCTTCATTTCGGTCCACCAACCAAGGTTTTTTGCCCGTAAAGTCCATGCTTCTGTAACCAAACTCCGTGAATAACATCGGTTTTTTGACTTCCAAGGCAAGTTCCTTCAGTTTTGTTTTCCAGGGTTGCCAACCTTCCCGCATGGTCTGCATGGTCGGGTTTTGACGCTCGCAAATAGGAAAATAAGCATTTACCCCTATATAATCGAGCTTGTCCCAAAATGGTGTTTTGGCATATTCGTCCCAATTGGCAGCATAGGTAATTTTACCTTTGTAAACCTTTCTGACCTCAGCGATAAGACGGTTCCAGTATTTGGGACGGTTCTTCACAAAGGAAGCGAGTTCGGTACCGATACAAAGAATTTCGGTGTTGGTCTCCTGGGCCAATTCGGCATACAACAAAATGAACTTGGAATACGAATCTTCGAGCTTCTCCCATTCGGCTTCACTTTGCATGGTCAGGTTTCCTGTGAACTCCCCTCGGCGGATCCAAATTTGGGGTTTCATCATGGTGTGTACCCCATTTTTGTGCAACATTTCTATATACTGTTTCGCCCCAATCCTTGTTTCGCCGAACCATTGCCGCTCAGAGTT
>JASBTS010000155.1 GCA_030148305.1 Allomuricauda sp.
AGTAATGAAACAATCGAACAAATTTGCAACAATCTCGTTGTTCGTAGCTATACTGCTTGCTTCCTGTACCAACTTGGAAGTAGAGCAAACCGATTCCTTACTAGCGGAAGGCTTTACTGGCATACCAACAGCTGATGAGGCTGCCAGCCAGGTTACCGCTATGTATAACAACGTTAATGGATATATTGGAGACCAAGCCAACCTTTTTGCTTTGAGCGAGGTTACCACCGATGAACTTTTGGTACCTACCAGAGGTTCTGACTGGGGTGATAATGGTATTTGGAGACAATTGCACCAGCACAGCTGGACCCCAGAACACTCTTACATCCTTAACGTTTGGAACCAGTGGAACGAGCTTCAACTTGGAGCCAGTGAAGTTTTGGATCCACGATCTGCTTCTTCAACAGAGTCCATTGGCCATGCTGCTTTCTTGAGAGCATTGGGTGTTTTTGTAATTCTTGACAACTTTGGTCAGGTTCCTTTCAGGGATACTGAAGGTGATCCATTGGCCGATCCAGTGGTATTGACCGGTGAGGATGCTGTTGCCCAAATTTTGGGTGACTTGGCCACCGCCGAGAGTAATTTACCTAGCGCCGGTGCAGGAAGCGACAATAGAAGAGCTACTAAGGCTGCTGCCCGTTTCTTGAGAGCTAAAGTGCTTTTAAACAGACATATATACAATGGTTCTGGTACTGCCGCCGCCGCTGATATGAGTGAAGTTATCTCCTTGGTTGACGAAATTGCATCCGACGGATATGAGCTTACTGCTGGATACTTTGATTTATTTACTCCAGACGCCAATAATGAAACGATTTGGTACATTCCAACTTCCGTAGGTAACAGGATTTTCAATACCCTTCACTACAACTCCACCGAACTAGGTGGTGGTGGTTGGAACGGATTCAGCACTTTGGCTGAGTTCTACGACCTATTTGAAGGTGATGCGAACAACAACCGTGGTCTAAATGACGGAACCTTGAGCGATGGTCAAGAGGAACGTAGAGGTTTTGTTCCTCCAGGTGGCGTTGCTTATGATGGTAGCTTTGGTACCGATGACAACGATGATGGTTTTGTAGATGGTTCCAACGTAGGATACGGCTTCTTGATCGGCCAGCAATATGCTGGTAGCGGAGCTGCCCTTACTGACAGGGGAAGTAACCCACTTTCATTTACAAGAGAATTCTTGAGTGCAGTTGATAATCAACCAAGCCTTGTGGACAACAATGAAGTTGCAGGTATTCGTGTCATCAAATTCAATCCAAGAAATGGTGCATTTGCTGAACATCTTGTTTTCTTCCGCTATTCCGATGCCCACCTAATGAAGGCCGAGGCATTGATGAGAAGCGGTGGTGACCCAACTTCTTTGGTGAACGAGCTAAGGACTATCAGGGGAGCTACTCCGCTAGGTTCTGTTTCTGCTCAAGACCTTATTGATGAAAGAGGAAGGGAATTATACATTGAAGGTTGGAGACGTAACGATATGATTCGTTTTGGTCAGTATACCAAAGATTGGGAATTTAAGGATGATGCAGCCATTGGCGATACAAACCGTCACCTATTCCCTATCCCTTCCACCCAAATTATTCTTAACCCTAATTTGGTTCAGAACCCAGGATATTAATATTATCAAAGTTTAAGCTGTTTTTATGAACATGGAAAGGCCACCGATCGGTGGCCTTTCTTTATTATGGATTATGTCGATTAATCGTTTATTAATCCTTTTTTTGGTAAACATTAATAATTGGCCTATTCCCATTCCCTCTGGAAATAAGTATCTTGAACCGCGCTATTGAAGGATAAAATGAGAGGACCCTATTGCCTGGTTTTTGGGATGATCCTAACCCTGATCGGTTGTCAAAAAACTGGACCAAAAACATTGTTTGAACTAAAAGATTCCCTTGAAACCGGAATCAAGTTCAAGAATGAATTGGTGCAGACCCCAGAACTCAACATTCTTAACTATCTCTATTTTTATAACGGGGCAGGTGTTGCCGCGGGCGACTTTAATGGCGATAATTTAGTCGACCTTTATTTTACGTCCAATCAAGGAGCGGACAAATTATACCTGAACAAGGGCAGCTTCAAGTTTGAAGACATTACCTCCAAAGCGCAGATCCATAACGATTTTGGCTGGACCACCGGCGTAACCCACGTAGACATCAACAACGATGGCCTATTGGATATCTACATTTGCAAAGTTGGCGACCATGGGAAAATCCAAGGTCAAAACCTATTGTACGTCAATCAAGGCAACAATCAAAATGGAATCCCTACCTTCAAAGAAGAAGCTACCAAATACGGTCTTGACTTTATTGGATACTCCACACAAGCCGCTTTTTTTGATTACGACCTAGATGGAGACCTCGACATGTATCTGATGAACCATTCCGTAAATCCGAACCGATCTTATGGTAAAGGGGCGAAAAGAAAAATGGTGGATTCCATGTCAGGCGACATCCTTTTCAGAAACGACGATGGACACTTTACCAACGTCTCCAAGGAGGCTGGCATCTTTCAAGGGACTATAGGCTATGGTCTGGGATTGGCCATTAGCGATATCAATAATGATGGGTACCCTGACATTTACATTGGGAATGATTTCTTTGAAAACGACTACCTCTATATTAACCAAAAAGATGGGACTTTTAAGGAGACCATCTCCGAAGACGATAAAAAATTAGGCCATACCACCCACTTTTCCATGGGAAATGATATAGCAGACATCAATAATGATGGGCTTTCCGACATCCTTTCTCTTGATATGCTACCCGAAGATCTGGAAACATATAAAACTTCTGGGCTTGAATATGCCTATCCAGTATACCAGCAATATTTAAAAAATGGTTTTGCTCCCCAGTTCATGCAAAATGCGCTGCATTTGAATCTCGACGGAGAAAATTTCGGAGAAATTGCCAATCTCAGTGGTATCGACGCCACAGAATGGTCTTGGGGTGCCCTTTTTGCGGATTTTGACAACGATGGTTATAAGGATCTATTCGTTTCAAATGGCATCCAAGGGGTGACCAATGACATGGACTACATCAACTATATATCCAACGAAGAGATCCAAAAAACCATTGAAAAAGGGCTTACGGACAAGGATATGGACGTAATCGACCACCTTCCGGCCAAAAAAGTCCAGAACTATTTTTATAAGAACAATGGCGGGGCAATATTTTCCAACACGACTGAAACCTGGGCGCCGCAAATTACTTCCTTTAGTAACGGGTGCGTCTATGCCGATCTGGATAATGATGGCGATTTGGATGTAGTGGTAAACAACGTAAACCAGGAAGCTTTTGTGATGGAGAACACATTGCCCACAAGCAACTTTGTGAAAATTAAATTTAAGGGTGGCCCAAAGAACCGATTAGGGCTTGGAACAAAAGCTATCGTGTATCATAAAAACAATAAATCGGTCCAAGAAAATATTGCCACAAGAGGCTTCCTTTCTGCCAAGGATTGTAGCTTAAACTTTGGTGTCGGGCAAGATTCCATTATCGATTCCATACAGATCATTTGGCCTGGAGGAGCATTTGAAACATTACGGAATGTCACTTCAAACCAAGCCATTGAAGTTACTGCCACCAATGCTTCAGGCAGCTTTTATGGGAACTCATCAGGATCAACATCTTCCGAATATGAAGTAATGGACAATCCTCTTGATTTTGTACACAAAGAATATCCTTCCCTTGACTTCGATCGAAATCCGTTGGTTCCTTTTGCCTATTCCAATGAAGGGCCATCCATTGCGGTGGTAGACTTCAACAAGGATGGACACGATGATCTTTTCATTTGCGGTGGAAAGAACCAGCCTTCAGCACTTTTTATTCAAGATGATAAAGGAAATTTTAATCTGAATCAACCTGAATTATTCGAAAAGGATGCTATTAGCGAGGATATTGATCAAGTATTTTTCGATGCTGATAACGATGGGGACCTTGACCTTATCATTGTAAGTGGCGGGAATGAATTTACCAAAGGAAAACCGCTTCAGCCCCGTTTCTACAAAAATGAAAACGGTCAACTACAACAAGAAGAAAACCCATTTGATGGGTTGGTCGTGAATGCATCCAAAATAGCAACTGTTGATGTAGATGCTGACGGGGATTTGGATATTTGTATCGCCTCCAACACCATACCAACGGAATTCGGGGAAAAATCCGAACAGTACCTCTTTGAAAATGATGGAAAAGGAAATTTCAAGCAAATCACTTCAACATATGCTACAGATTTTCAGCATCTAGGCAATGTAAAAGACCTTGTTTGGTCCGATTTGGACCATAACGGCTATCCTGACCTGATCGTTGCTGGCCATTGGACCCCTATTACCATCTTCTTGAACGATGGTAAAAAACTTGTTGAGCAGAAGAACAATGGACTCCAGAACACGAACGGCTGGTGGAATTGTATTGAGCTTGCTGATCTGGACAAAGATGGAGATCTGGATATTCTGGCTGGAAATTGGGGATTGAACACTAAATTTCAAGCTTCCGAAGAAAAACCCATCACTTTGTATATCAATGATTTTGATGGCAATGGATCCATTGAAACGGTTGTGACCCATTTTCACGGTGATAAAGAAACGGCCTTCGCATCAAAAGACGAGCTGGCCAAACAAATGCCTTTCCTAAACAAAAAGTTCCTGTTTTATAAAGACTTTGCAAAAGCCTCTCTTGAAGAACTTTTTGGTAAGGAGAAACTGGATGAATCCATCAAGAGAAAAGTATTTGTTTTGGCTACGACATACTTCGTAAATGATGGTCAAGGTAACTTTACTTCCAAAGAACTCCCGTGGTTGGTTCAATCGTCCTCTGTGAACGATATTTATCTTGATAGAAACGATAAAGAAACGATTAATGAAATATTAATGGTAGGTAATAATTTTGAGATAAGCACCCAACTTGGTAGATTAGACGCCTCACACGGGTTTTTATTGCAAAATGATGAAAAGGGCAACATCAGCTACATCCAAAGCTTGGGAATTTCTGGTGCCGCCCGGACGATCAAAAAAATGAATGTGAATGGGAAAGAGGGGTTCATCATTGCATTGAACAATGAAGCTCCCATTTTTTTAGTGAAAAAACTGCACAATAAATGAAACTGAGATATGCTGTTCCATGCCTTTTGTTACTTGTTGCGTTGGCATGCAAAAACAAGGAGGCCGATGATAATACCCAAGAGGAACAAAAGGAAACACTCTTTACCTTGTTAACTCCTGAAGAAACCGGTGTGACTTTCGTTAACAAAGTTGAAAACCAGAAGAATTTCAACATTTTCAAATACCGGAATTTTTATAACGGAGGCGGTGTGGCCATTGGCGACATCAACAATGATGGGTTACAGGATGTTTATTTGACAGGGAACATGGTCGCCAATAGACTTTACCTGAACAAGGGCAATTTTCAGTTTGAGGACATTTCGGAAAGTGCCGGAATCATGGGAAATAAACCTTGGTCAACAGGAGTGGTGATGGTCGATATTAACCAAGACGGTCTGTTAGACATTTATGTTTGCAATGCCGGTAATATGGAAGGCAACAACCACGATAACGATCTATACATCAATAACGGTGACCTTACCTTTACTGAAAGAGCGGAGGAGTTTAACCTTGCCAAAACTGGTTTTACTACACACGCTTCTTTCTTTGATTATGACAAGGATGGTGACCTGGATGCCTATATCCTGAACAACAGCAATATTCCCGTAAGCAGCCTTGGATATGCCGAACAGCGCGACGTGCGTGCCCAAGATTGGGAAGGTGTTCCGGATATTTTTAAAGGGGTGGGAGACATGCTTTTACGAAACGATAACGGCAAATTTGTAGACGTCAGCGAAGAAGCTGGCATTTATGGAAGTCTTATCGGATTCGGCTTGGGCATTTTGGTAACCGATTTCAACGGAGACCTATACCCTGACATTTACGTGTCCAATGATTTTTATGAGCGGGATTACCTCTACATCAATCAAAAAGATGGAACATTCAAGGAAGAAATCAAAGATTGGACCTCGCACCTGAGTCTATCCGCCATGGGTATCGATGTTGCCGACATCAACAATGATGGCCATAACGACATCTTTATAACCGATATGCTCCCGGAGAAGGAAAACAGGGTAAAATCTGTTATGGAATTTGAAGGATACAATGTTTTTAACCTTAAACAAGGTAAAGATTTTGGTCAACAATACATCCAGAACACCCTTCAGCTCAACAATGGCAACGGTACTTTTTCAGAAGTCGCCTATTACAGTGGCATTGATGCTACGGACTGGAGCTGGGCAGGATTGATCTTTGATATGGACAACGATGGCCTGAAGGATATTTTTGTCACCAACGGTATCAACCACGATCTGACCGACTTGGATTTTGTGGACTTTTTCGCCAACGAAATTGTTCAAAAAATGGCATTGACGGGCAAAAAGGAATCCATTGATTCCATCATCAGTAAAATGCCCATCAAACCACAACCCAACTACGCTTACAAGAACAATGGTGATATTTCATTCAAAAATGCCAACAAGGAATGGGGCTTTGAACTTCCTTCGCGTTCCAACGGGGCCGCCTATGCCGATTTGGACAATGATGGCGACCTTGATTTGGTGATCAACAACGTGAACACACCTGCCTTTATCTATAAAAACAATTCGGAAACCCAACTGCACAACAACTACATTCAGTTGAAGTTCAAGGGTCCCAAAAGCAATATTTTTGCCGTTGGCACCTTGGCCAAATTCTATTTCGATGGAAATATTGTGAACCAAGAACTGATTCCTTCACGTGGGTTCCAATCCTCTATGGGTTATGAAATGACCATTGGATTGGGAAAAACAGAACAATTGGATTCCATCAGGGTGGTCTGGCCTGACGACCTTACCGAAAAAATGGAAAATGTATCGGCCAATCAGGTCATCACCTTTGATCATGCCAATGCCAAGGAAACGTATAAACTTCCAAAGGAAAATGCTATAAAATCGTATTTAAAGGAATTGGAATCAAATTCATTTGTAACGCATCAAGAAGACAATTACAATGATTTTGACTACGAAGGGCTTATCTACAACAAACTTTCCCAAGAAGGACCTTCTTTGGCGGTTGCCGATATCAATGGCGATGGAAATGAGGATTTCTTCATTGGTGGGGCCAAAGGGCAACCGGGAACGCTTTATGTGCATTCCGGAAATGGCAAAGTGGCTTTGAAAAAATTTGAAGTATTTGAAGCCGACAAAGATTTTGAGGATGTGGCCGCTGCCTTTTTTGATGCGGATGGCGACGGTGACCAAGACTTGATGGTCGGTTCGGGAGGCAACAACATTCAAGAGCAACGAACCTACCGAGCACGTTTGTATCTGAATGACAGTAAAGGAAATTTCACCAAATCCCCGAATGAATTACCGTCCACTTTCAAAAATATATCTACCATTGCCCCCTATGATTTTGACAATGATGGGGACATGGATGTATTTATTGGGTCACGTAGTGTGGTAGGTGTTTATGGCCTTTCTCCCGATCATCTTCTTTTGGAAAATATGGGTGATGGCACCTTTACCAATGTTACGGAACGTTTGGGTTACGACCTTAAAAATGCTGGAATGGTCACCGATTCCAAATGGGTGGATGTTGATGGTGACAACAAAAAAGATTTGGTGATCACCGCCGAATGGGACACCCCAAAAATCTACAAAAATACAGGTCGAAGACTGACCAAAATGAACACCTCTTTGGATAGTTTGTACGGATGGTGGAACACAGTGGAAGCTGCGGACCTAGATGGCGATGGCGACCTAGATCTTATTTTGGGCAACCAGGGATTGAACCTCCATTACAAGCCAACCGAGTATGCCCCGATGAAAATGTGGATCAATGATTATGACAATAATGGTACTATTGAGCAAATCGTAACCCTTCAAGAAAATGGAGGTGATTATCCCATTCATCAAAAGAGGGAACTTACGGAACAATTGCCCACACTCAAAAAACAGAACTTGAAGGCTTCGGACTATGCAAACCGAACCATCCATCAATTGTTCCCAGAAGAAGTAATTTCCAAATCCATTGTGAAAAAAGTGGAGACTTCCGCTTCGGTAATCGCCATCAACGAAGGGGGTGGAAAATTCCGAATCCAAAACTTACCCCCAAGGGTACAGCTGTCCTGTATTTGTGACATTACCTGCACCGATGTGAACAATGATGGTAACCTCGACCTGATCATGGCCGGTAATAATTTCGAGTTTAAACCTCAATTTTCAAGATTGGATGCCGGCCAAGGCAACCTGTTATTAGGGGATGGCAAATTGGGCTTCACTTGGCAAGAATACAACACAAGTGGGTTCAAAGTGAGGGACGAAGTAAAATACATGGAACAGTTCAAGGACAAAAATGGCAAAACCTTCGTCATTGCAGCCATCAACAACAGTAAACCCAAGATTTTCGCCATCAATGAATAGGTTTTGGTCCATATCACTTATACTAATCCTTTTGGTTGCCTGTAAAAAGGAAGGTAGCCTCTTTGAAACTCCCGAACCTAAGGAGACGGGCATCGAGTTCACCAATACCCTTACCTCTACGGAAGATCTCAGCATTCTGGACTATCTCTACTTTTACAATGGTGGTGGTGTTTCCATCGGGGATATCAACAATGATGGACTGCCGGATATCTTTTTCACTGGCAATCAGGTCAAGAACAAACTATACCTCAATATGGGCAATTTAAAGTTCGAGGATATTTCTGCAACTGCGGGTATCGAAGGCAACAGCACTTGGAATACCGGTACTACAATGGCAGATGTGAACGGGGATGGTCTTTTGGACATTTATGTTTGCGCCGTAGTGGGCATAAACGGATTCAATGGGTTCAACGAACTGTACATTAACAATGGCGACAATACGTTTACCGAAAGTGCCACTAAATATGGGCTCGATTTTGATTCCTACAGCTCCAACGCCACTTTTTTTGATTATGACTTGGATGGTGATTTGGATCTTTATTTGCTAAACCATGCGGTGCATACCCAAAACTCCTTCGGGCGTTTTGATCTTCGGTACGAGCGCCGATATGAAACGGGCGATAAACTACTGCGCAATGATGATGGCAAGTTTGTAGATGTAAGCGAAGAAGCCGGTATTTATGGTGGCATCAACGGATACGGATTGGGATTGGCCATTGCCGATTTCAACCAAGATGGATACCCCGATATTTATGTAGGCAATGATTTTCATGAGGATGATTATTATTATTTGAATAACGGGGATGGCACTTTTACGGAAAGTCTCAGAAAATACTTTGGGCATACCAGCAGGTTTTCCATGGGTAATGATGTGGCAGATATAAACAATGATGGTCGACCCGATTTTATGTCTTTGGACATGCTCCCTGAAGATGAAGTGGCTTTGAAATCATCCGAAGGCGATGATAACATCCAAACCCAAAAAATGCGGATAGACCGTTTTGGTTACCACTATCAATTTACCCGCAACATGCTTTTTGTGAACCAACCGGATGGCAATTTCATGGAAACCGCCTTGATGAGCGGCATAGCCGCCACCGATTGGAGCTGGAGTGCTCTTTTTGCGGATTACGACCTGGATGGCCATCAGGATGTGTTCATTTCCAACGGTATTCCAAAAAGGCCCAACGATCTGGACTTTATCAATTTTGCTTCGAATGATCAGATCCAACAAAAACTGGACAATACCAAACTGGTCGATGAAAAAGCCTTGGACCTGATGCCTTCCGGAAGTGTGCACAATTATGTTTTCCAAGGAAATGAAGACCTGAACTTCAAGGACATGTCCGGGAATTGGATCACCAAGGACACCCTGATTTCCGGTGCCACGGCCATGGGAGATCTGGATGGTGACGGCGATATGGACCTGGTGACCAACAACATCAATCAACCCGCTTCTTTGTACATCAACAAGGCCAATAAAAAGGGAAGTTATCTTGAACTAAAGTTCAAGTTTGTTGGCAAGAACACTTTTGGTATTGGAACCAAGGTCTTTTCATATCAAAATGGGGGACTTCAGTTCAGGGAATTGTTCCCAACACGGGGATTTCAGGCGTCATCGGAACCCATGATTCATTTTGGGTACGGAAACGTCCAAAAGATAGATTCCATCAAAATTATTTGGCCGAACAGGACTTATCAAGTGATGAAAGATGTTGATGTGAACCAAACCCTTACCGTAGTTCCAGAAAACACCAAGCCATTTGATTACAGCACATTACATGAACCCAAAAAACAACTCTTTACACCTATTTCCAACAATTTGGGGTTGGACTTTACCCATATAGAGGACAATTATACTGACTTTAACCGTGAAAAACTTATTCCTTATCAAGTTTCCGATAGAGGTCCGGCCGTGGCTGTTGGCGACCTGAATAATGATGGAGAAGAAGATGTGTATTTTGGAGGGTCCAAATTTGAGCCTTCTCACATTTACGTGCAACAAGATTCCATTTTTGTTGAGCATGACTACCAAGTAATCCAAAAAGATTCGGTTAAGGAAATTATTTCAGCTGCCATTGCCGATTTCAATAAAGATGGTAAAAATGACCTGTTCGTAACGTCTGGGGGAGGGGACTTTTTCGGTAAATCAGAGGCACTTTTGGACAATGCTTTCATTCAACAGGATTCTACTTTTGTTTCGCTGGATATACCACAATTCTTCCAGAATTCTTCCGTAGTACGGCCTTTTGATTTTGATCAGGATGGTGACTTGGATGTTTTTGTCGGGGGGCACACCATTACGGGTAAGTTTGGAGCTCCGGCAACGTCTTATATTCTGGAAAACGCCAAGGGATCCTTCCAAATTTTTAAGGGATTTGAAGCATATTCCCAAGGAATGGTGACAGATGCCCTTTGGAGCGATTTTGACCAAGACGGCCAAACTGACCTGATTTTGGTTGGGGAATGGATGTCTCCCAAATTCCTTAAAAACGATAAGGGACAGTTCTCTTTGGTGAATGAAATAGATCTAAAGGGTCTTTGGCAAACCATAGAAGCATTTGATATAGACTACGACGGAGATGTGGACTACCTGCTAGGAAATTGGGGCACGAATACCAAGTTCAAGGCATCCAAAGAGTATCCGATGAAGCTTTATTTCAATGATTTTGATGAAAACGGACAGACCGAGACGGTCACTGCCATGGAAAAAAATGGAAAATACTATCCATTGGAAACCTTGGACGGATTGGCCTCTCAATTGGTTTTCCTTAAAAAGAAATACAATACCTATAAAGTCTTTGCTGGAAAGACCATGGAGGAACTTTTTGGAAACGATGTCCTAAAAAATTCTACCTTACTGGAAGTCAACACCCTTCAATCTGGATTTTTGAGAAATGACAACGGAAAATTTGTTTTTGTTCCGTTTAAAAATGAACTTCAGGTTGCACCGATTATGTCTTTCCTAGTGGATGATTTTGATGGAGATGGAAAACAAGAGGTTTTGGTTGGAGGCAATTATTTTGGTGTGAAGCCGTATCACGGACGTTTGGACTCTTTTCCAGGGGCCCTGATCAAAAATGAAAACGAAGTGGTCCTAGGCAATGTTTTAGGTCTGGATTTCACGAAAAAATCGGTTCGACACCTAAAAACCATCACCCTTAGTGGACAAAAATATCTTTTAGCAGTATTCAACAACGACAAAGCACAAGTCTATAAAATTAATTAATCAAGAGGCCATGAAAGTAAAAGTTAGTTTAATCGCATTCGTACTATTGGTACTTACCTCGTGTCAAAAGAAAGAAGAACCCATTGTAGTCACAGCCGAGGAATTCCACCAATCTGTGGACAAGGTCATTGAGGTAATGATCCATGATATCTTTTCCCCTCCGGTGGCCAGTAGGATTTTTGCCTACCCCAACATTGCCGCATACGAGATCATTGCCAAAAAAGATGGCCCGTACAAATCTTTGGCCGGGCAAGTAACGGGGTTAACTAGTATCCCTGACCCAAAAAATAAGGAGAATGTCAATTATGATCTGGCAGCGCTTATTGCCCATATCGATTTAAGTAAAAGATTGATTTTTTCCGAGGAACGAATCGAAGCTTACCGTGACAGCCTTTATAATGTGTGGATGAACCAAAATGAGACCGAATTCAATGCCTCAAAAGAATACGGATTGGAAGTTGCGGATTTTATTGCCGGCTGGATGAACAAGGACAACTACAAGGAAACACGTACTATGCCCAAATTTACCGTTAACTCTGATGATCCTACCCGTTGGCAGCCAACACCACCAGCCTATATGAACGGGATCGAACCCCATTGGAGCAAGATCAGACCATTTGCCATTGATTCATCGGCTCAGTTTAAGCCTATCCCCCCTCCAGCTTTTTCCATGGATAAGGATTCCCAATTTTATAAGGAGGTTATGGAAGTGTACGAAGTGAAAAAAACCATGGTTGGCAAAGGGGACAAATCAGATGAGATTGCCATAGCCCAGTTTTGGGATTGTAATCCTTATGTTTCCGTGACCAGGGGCCACTTGATGTTCGCTACCAAAAAGATTACTCCGGGGGCACACTGGATCGGAATCACCAAAATAGCGTGTAGAAAAACAGAATCGGATTTTAGCAAGACGGTTTATGCCTACACCAAAACGTCCATCGCCATTGCGGATGGCTTTATCAGTTGCTGGGATGAAAAATACCGAAGTAACCTTATTCGCCCTGAAACGGTAATCAATGAGTACATTGATGATAGCTGGGAACCAGTTCTTCAAACCCCTCCATTCCCTGAATATACCAGTGGACACAGTGTTGTATCTGGTGCGGCTTCCACAGCGTTGACAAGTGTTTTTGGTGATGGTTTTGCCTTTGATGATGACACGGAATTGCCATATGGCCTTCCAATCCGTTCCTTTACTTCCTTTAACCAAGCCGCGGATGAGGCTGCGATAAGCAGAATGTACGGTGGTATCCACTATCGTGCGGCTATTGAAGTAGGAATCCAACAGGGTCGCAATCTTGGTAAATTTATTGTGGATAAATTAGATATGACAAAGAGCTAATAGTTATTTTTGGCCTTTGGTATGAAGAAGATTTTATCAATTATCATTGCGCTTTTTTTGGTATCCATAGTTTGGTACCTGTTCTTAAAACCGCAGGATTATCAGGTGAGTATTACGCAAAAAGCTAACCCGGGCACTGTATATGAGACTGTAAAGGCAAGGAACCA
>JASBTS010000161.1 GCA_030148305.1 Allomuricauda sp.
CACAAAATGACTTGGGCCAGTTCAATGAGCAGGATATCCAAGCTATGTCGCTGCTTGGCATGGGTTTCCTCGTGTAAGAGCACTTCTTGGGGAATATGTTTTTCCTCAAATTGTTTTTGGTTCAAAAAGATGTAATTGAAAAAGGTATGGGGAGGAAGGGATTGTCTTAAAAGCACCCTTGTGATAAAATTTTCCTTGAACTTGGGATTCTTACGGATGCGTAACGTGATTTGGGTCAGGTTTCTTAAAAAGCGAAGTCCAAATCCAACGACGCCCAAAACATAAACCATCCACAATCCAATTTCCCAATCAATAATGGGTTCCTCCGCAACTACTTGCCCAGTTACGGCATCGGAAATTTCCGTGATGGGAGTTGTGTTGAAGGTGGTTGGTTGGTCTACCTCCACATATTCGGTAAAGACTATCGCAGGAATCAAAAAGGAAGCGATCAACGCACCCAAAAGAAAGAACCGCTTAAATTGGTGTATGCTTTCCTTTTCCAACACCAGTTTGTAGAAGGCCAAAAAGATGGCTAGGCATGCGGTCGATTTTAAAATGAGGATCAACATGGTTATTTCTTTTTGATTTCGTTGTCTATCAATTTTCTCAATTCCTCCAACTCGGTTTTGCTCAGGTTCGTTTCTTTGGCAAAGAAGGAGGCAAACTGGCTGGCGCTGTCGTTAAAAAAGTTTTTGATGAGTCCGTTTACATGCTTGGAAAAATAATCCTGCTTTTTAACCAAAGGATAGTATTCCCTGCTTCTCCCAATAGTGTTGTATGCCACAAAACCTTTGTCCGCCATGCGCTTAAGCAGGGTTGCCACAGTGGTAGTGGCCGGCTTTGGTTCCGGGTAGGCATCCAAGAGGTCTTTCATGTAGGCCTTTTTCAACATCCAAACAATGTTCATCAATTCTTCTTCTGCTTTTGACAATTGCATCTCTGGTACTTTATTATGAAGTGTTATTTAATTGTTTTTTTCGTTCATTTTGTTCTTTAGTTCAACAGCTAGGTTTTCATCGGTCAAAACCATTGTTGCGTCTTGGCAATATTGCGTTTTTCCAATATATTGCTCGTATCCCAATGTCTTGATAGTGGTAAAAGCTATCCACTCATTCTCCTCTTGGGATAAAAATTCACCACATAGAACAAAAGTTTTTTCATCGTTCGATGCTATAAGAAAGCCGATTTTTACATTACGGAAATCCATAGGTGTGGGTGGCTTATGGTTAAGAAAATCAGTTGAAGCTGAAGTCATCAAAAACTGTACAATACTGTCGGGAATAATTTCCTTATCGGGAGTTACGGTTGAATTGACCTCTGTTTTATGGTTAGAGTTGCAACTTGTGATTGCTGACATCAAGAACAGAAAAGCAAACGTTTTTAAAGTTTTCTTAAAAATTTGTCGAACCATTATTTCGTTTTTGATTTGATGTTTTTCTTTTTGTACTCAGTGATTTTTCCACACTGCCTACAAGTTTGCTCTACAAACATAGAATAAAAATTTTAATTCTACAAATGTAGAGTTTGTTAAAATGGATAAGAGGATGTTTTACTTTCCAAAAATGTTAAGTTTGCGGTCAAATACAACATCATGGGATTATTGGAAGATTTACAGAACAGGAGTGGTAACCAATGTGAGCTTTGTGGCGCTACCGAAGATTTGAAAATATATGAAGTGCCACCTGTGTCCACTGGTGGGTTGGATGGCAGTCTTTTGGCCTGTTCCACCTGTTTGGGTCAAATTGAAGATTCCGAGACCATGGATTCCAACCATTGGCGTTGTTTGAACGATAGCATGTGGAGCGAGCAAGATGCCGTTAAGGTAGTGGCATGGCGCATGTTGAATCGTTTAAAATCCGAAGGATGGCCCCAAGATCTGTTGGATATGATGTACTTGGATGATGAAGTTTTGGCCTGGGCCAAGGCAACCGGAGAAGGTCAAGATGCTTCAGAAATGGTGGTGCATCGGGATTCCAATGGGGTTGTATTGGAAAATGGTGACAATGTGGTGCTCATCAAGGATTTGAAGGTGAAGGGATCTAGCATGGTCGCAAAACAGGGAACCGCCGTGCGACGGATTTCCCTGGATCGCGAAAATGCCGAATATATTGAAGGCAAGGTAGACGGTCAACAGATCGTCATCCTAACCAAATACGTGAAGAAGCTCTAGGCTTTCATCTCTGCATAATATTTATAGAAATAAGGGATGGTCTCGATCCCTTTCAAGAAATTCCATACCCCAAAATGCTCGTTGGGCGAATGGATGGCGTCGCTGTCCAACCCAAATCCCAATAGAATGGTCTTGCTTTCCAATACCTTTTCAAAAAGGGCCACAATGGGGATACTGCCCCCGGTCCGTTGGGGTACGGGACTCTTGCCGAATGTTTTTTCAATGGCCTTGGCCGCAGCTTGGTAGCCATCACTATCAATAGGGGTCACATAAGCCTGACCACCATGGTGCGGGGTCACTTTTACTTTTACACTTTTGGGCGCAATGGAGGTGAAGTATTTGGTGAACAGGTTGGTGATCTCATGCCAATCCTGATTGGGGACCAATCGCATGGAGATTTTGGCATAGGCCTTACTGGCAATCACTGTTTTTGCTCCTTCACCCATATATCCGCCCCAAATACCGTTCACATCCAAAGTGGGTCGAATACCAAAACGTTCCGTGGTGGTGTATCCTTTCTCGCCATGTACATCGCCGATATCCAAAGCTTCTTTGTATTCTTCTAGGTCGAAAGGAGCCTTGGCCATTTCAGCGCGTTCCTCATCAGAAATGATTTGCACCTTGTCATAAAATCCGGGAATGGTTATATGGTTGTTCTCATCATGCATGGCAGCGATCATTTTGGCCAAAACATTGATGGGGTTGGGAGCTGCCCCGCCATAAATTCCAGAGTGAAGGTCTCGGTTGGCCCCGGTCACTTCCACTTCCACATAACTCAGGCCACGCAAACCGGTGGTGATGGAAGGGTTTTGGTTGGAAATCATCCCGGTGTCGGAGATCAAAATGATATCATTCTTGAGTTTTTCCTTGTTTGCTTCCAAGAAACCGGCCAAACTATCACTGCCGACCTCTTCTTCCCCTTCGATCATAAACTTGACATTGCAGGGCAATTGGTTGTTTTTGATCATGAATTCCACCGCTTTCACGTGCATGAAAAACTGACCTTTATCGTCACAGGCACCACGGGCAAAAATGGCTCCATCTGGGTGCTTTTCTGTTTTTTTGATGACGGGTTCAAAAGGAGGGGAGTCCCAAAGGTTCATGGGGTCCGGGGGTTGCACATCGTAGTGGCCATAGACCAATACGGTAGGCAAATTGGGGTCGATGATCTTATCGGCATAAACCACGGGATAACCCTTGGTCTCACAAATCTCGGCATTGTCGCAACCCGCGTCGATCAAAGATTTTTCAACGGCCTTTGCGGTTTCCAGTACATCGTGGGAATAAGCGGTATCCGCACTGATGGAGGGAAGCTTAAGCAGTTCAATAAGTTCGTTGATGAATCTGTCCTTGTTGGAGTTGATGTATTTGTTGATGTCTTCCATAAATGTGTTAAAAACGATCCTAAAAGTACAAAAAACAAGTTTTTAAAGGTATCAGATTTGCAAATCGGAAAATTGATTTATATTTGCACTCCTTTCCGCGGATGTGGTGGAACTGGTAGACACGCTAGACTTAGGATCTAGTGCCGCAAGGTGTGCAGGTTCGATTCCTGTCATCCGCACCAAAGATAGAAGCTCCTTTTACGGGAGCTTTTTTTATGCCTAAAATGTAGGGCTAGGCTTGATTGCCTATGAACTGTTTTCCTCTCAATACCAGAAGTAAGTTTTTAGAACTATTTGGAGAAAGTATCAATTGGAACGATAACAATTATGTCAGTCAACTAAAGGTTTTCACTGATCTTGACTTGGGCATAGGGGGATGAAGTGACCAAAAGCAATGAAAATATGTTTTGATCTTAAATTCATTTCTCTATAATAATTCTATGTAAAAGATTATTTGAAAATAAGATTGTTGGAAGATGTCAAGTATGGTGATTTTTTGTTGTGGAATAGGGAAATTTTGTATCTAATGAATTAATAATTAATGTTTTATATTTCAATATACTATTAAAATTCATTAATTTTTTACGGGTTTGGATATGCAAAAAGTTGATTTTAGATTAGTCAGATAAAGGCAGGAGGTTGGTAAATGTTCTTACAAAGCGAATTATCCTAATTTAGATATTCGCAATAAATTGATATAAAAATGAATTATATTAAATTATGTGTATTTTTTTATGAAAAAAAATAAATAACTTTAGTTGCAGCTAGTTCCTTTATCAGCTTTTGGAAAAAATATGGGGGACTTGATTGAATTTTATGCGGTTTATATCTAAAAAAGAGGATTTTAGAAATGAAACGAGCCAGATTTGCCAGTTCAATTTTGCAATAAAATATTGAATTTACAGTTGTACTTTCTGTCAACTATCGTTTTTTTATCGATATTTAGCGCACTCAAACTAAAACTAACTTAATTTATTTTGGCCAGAAACTATGTACAAGGAAATTTATTTGGTAGATGACGAAGATCTAGTAAACACAGTGAACGCAATCCATTTTAGAAGGATGGGAATGGAGGATAGAGTAAAGAGCTTTACCAATCCGGAATTAGCTCTTGATGATCTTCGGTTTAGGGAAAACCCCAACACAAAAACATTGATCTTATTGGACATTAACATGCCGGAAATGAGCGGATTTGAGTTCTTGGAATTCATGATGCTCGAAGATTTTCCAGAGACCAATGAGGTGTTATTGGTGACTTCATCAGAGTCCGATGCGGATAAGGAAGAAGCTAAAAAATATGAAAAATACGTTAAAGAATTCATTACCAAGCCATTGCAAATTGCGCATTTGGAGGATTACCTACAGAGTTCTTATAAATAACGGGCAGTAGATTTAAAATAACTATATCTATTTGCTAAAATACAACATCGTTAACTGTGAAAGAAAAGCAGATACTTATTCATAACAAGGTAGAAATTGTTGAGAATAGAGGTGATGTTGTATGGGCCATGGATAGTGATTATAGGCTCACGGCTTTCAATTCTTCGTTTGAACAAAGACTAAGGGATGAATATTTGGGAGAAGCCAAGAAAGGAATGGATCTCCGTGACATTTATGGGCATGGGGTTTTTTTCAGTCCATGTGAAAAAGGATGTGATAAGGCCCTAAATAGGTATGCCACTACTTCGGAGCATACCTTTGAACATAACGGAAGTACCATTATCCACGAGTTTACTTTCCAACCTTTTATGGATAGTACAGGCAACGTGATCGGTTGTTGTATCTGGCAAAAGGATGTGACCCAAGAAGTGAACAACATCCATCAATTGGAAGATAGTCAACAAAAATATCGAGAGGCCCAAGAGATGACCAATTTAGGGCATTGGCATTGGGACATGGAAAAGGATGAGATCACTTGGTCTGATCAGTTGTACCACATTTTTGGACAAGTGCCAGGACAATTTGAGGCCAATTACGATGCAGTCATGGCAATTGTACACCCAGAGGACAAACAGGCCTTTAATGAAGACGTGGAGCGCAGCATTAATGAAAATGTACTGCATGATATTGTACATCGGATTGTTGTTAACAAAGACGAAATAAGATATTTACACCAAAAGGGAAAGCCATATTATAATGAAGATGGAGTCCCCATACGCATGTCAGGTACCACACAGGACGTTACCAAAGATGTGATGACCAACCAACAAGTGGTCCAACAGAATAACGAATTGCAAAACTTCGTAAGGATCATATCCCATAATTTAAGAGGGCCGATTTCCAACTTATTGATGTTGTCCAAAATTTATGATTGGGGAACCCATGACATGAATGACGACATCATGAGAAAAATTGAACACACCACCGAGGCGTTGGATCAAACCATAAAGGACCTGAATCTTTCCTTATCCTTAAAAAGGGTGGACAAGGAACAGTTTAAGGAAATCAGATTGAAAGAGGTCATGAAAGATGTGGACGGATTGTTGACAGACGAAATTGAAAAGAAGCATGGAATCATCCAAACCAATTTCACCGAAGTTGAAGAAATAAAAGGAATAAAGAGCTATTTCAATAATATCTTTTATAATCTGATACTTAATGCGTTACATTATTCCAAGGATGATGAACGCCCCTTGATAAGGATTTCTACCGAAGAAACCGATTCAAATATAATCCTAAGGATTTCCGATAACGGGATAGGTATAGAACTGACCCCTGAAAAGGAACGCAAAATCTTTGATATGTACGGTCGATTGAGCGGCGCCACCGAAGGCAAGGGATTGGGACTTTATTTGGTCAAGACCCAAGTAGAGGCCATGGATGGTAAAATAGAGGTGAAAAGCATTAAGGATGTAGGGACCACCTTTATACTTCAGTTCCCAAAATAATAATTCCCCAATATTAGAAAGGTAATCGCGAAAGGTCCACGTTGCCCCCTGAAATAACAATCCCTATTTTTTTTCCTGTCAACTTCCCTTTCTGGTTCAATACGGCAGCAAAGGCAACGGCACTGGAAGGTTCGCAAACAATTTTGAGTCGTTCCCAAATAATGCGCATCGCCTCAATGATCTCCTCTTCCGTTACCCGGATGATTTCTTCCACATGCTTCAGAATGATGGGAAAATTTCGGTCGCCCAACTGGGTTTTTAAACCATCGGCAATGGTATTGGCCGTTTCATTGGTTTCAATTTGGCCGCTCAACAACGAGCGGTACGCATCATCGCATGCCAGGGGTTCACCACCAATGGTTTTGCAATGCATGCTAAAATAATGGGCGGCTAGGGCCGTGCCGGCAATCAAACCACCACCACCAACCGGTGCCACTACATAATCTAGATCAGGTTGGGTTTCCAACAATTCCATACAGGCCGTGCCTTGCCCTAAAATAACCTGGTCGTCGTTGGATGGATGTATAAAAGTGGCTCCATGTTTTTCCACAATACTTTTGGATTCCCGCTCCCGAGCCTCCAATGTGGGCTCGCACTCTATCACCATGCCTCCATATCCTCTTACTGCATCCTTTTTTACCTGTGGAGCAGAATTGGGCATCACGATATAAGCCTTTACTCCCAAACCTTGTGCGGCTAAGGAAAGGGCCTGGGCAAAATTTCCCGAGGAATGCGTTACCACCCCGTTCTTTCTTTGTTCCGCCGTAAGTTGCATAATGGCGTTAGCCGCTCCCCGCATTTTAAAAGCGCCCATTCTTTGAAAGTTTTCACACTTGAAAAAGAGTTGTGCGCCAACCATTTCATTGATCAATCGGGAAGTAAGCACAGGCGTAATATGGATAAAAGGTTTTATCCGTTCGTGGCAGTTGATAAGGTCTTGCTTGGTCATGGTAAAAAATTAAGCCCGGATTCGGTATTACTAAATCCGGGCTTAAAGATAGGAAGGGACGCTCAATTAATGATGGGATTCCATCTTTTGTTCCTCTTCCAGTTCCTCTTCAATGGAAATGCCTTCCATGCCCAATTCAGGTATCACCAATAAAGGAATCTGCGTATGGAACGCGGTTCTTTTGATGATAGGTTCCCTGGTCATTTTTTCCATATAGCTGTGCTGATAATTCAGCAGCGCCAACAAATGGATGTCCAGCTCTTTGGAGAACATCTCCAAAGTGTGGGAAACGGAGTTGAGTTCGGAAACGGTATGCACATAATGTTCCACATCGCCCAAATACCTTCTCAACATGTTCAGGTTGAACTGTTGCAGTTCGGAAAGGGCTTTTATACCATATTGTACATGTACGATACGGATCGTGGCATGGAACATTTTGGCCATTTCCAGTAAAGGCGATAGCTCAGAAGTGGTATAAAACCTATTGAAATCGGTGGCAAAGGCAATCTCCGAAGGGGTTACAAATTCAAAATTATAGGGGATGGCCAGTATGGGACATTTTTTGGTACTCTTAATGATCCGTACCGTGTTGCTTCCCATAAAAACCTCATCCACACCCGAAGCTCCCTTGGTGCCCGTCACCACTAAATGGATACCCAAGGTCTCCACAATATCCTTCACTTCTTCCATCAACAGATTGAAGGATGAAATCGTCTCAAACGTATGGTTGGGATTGCCATACTTACTTTTTATCCGGGCAACGGTTTTCTGTAATCCTCGTTCAGAACTCTCCCGCACCGCATCAACAATACGAACGCCATCCACCATTTTTGCCATAAAACGGCTACTTGGAATCACCGGGGTGTAGGTATTAAGTAGATAAAAAGTACAACGTTTGTTACGGAACAATTGCATGGCATAGTCGATGGCGTTCCATGCGTTTTCCGAAAAATCCGTAGGTATTAAAATCTTTTGCATCTGACTAAGAATATGATGCGATAAAATTAAACCTATGGGGAGGGGGATTCTATGACAATTGTCAGGTTTAGGAAAGAGGGATTAAAAACCTTCCACCATTTCCATCAATTTGCGTTCATCTTTAATGCCGATTTTTTTACCGGAAGTATGGATGAGGCCTAGCTTTTTGAATTCTGAAATGATTCGGATGGCAGATTCGGTTGCTGTACCCACCACATTGGAAATGTCTTCTCTGGAGAGTGTCAAGGCCAAGAAACCTTGCTCATCTTCCCCAAAATTGTTCTTCAAATAAAGGAAAGCTTCGGCAATACGTTGCTTCACTGTTTTTTGGGAAATGTTCACGATGACATCATCGGCTTCCTTTAGGTCATGGGCCATGTGGCGCAACACTTCCATGGTGAAATTGGGGTTTTTCTGAAGGGTGTTGGTAATGCTTTCCTTTGGAATAAAGCATACTTCCATGTCCTGTACCGCAATGGCGGAAAGGTTGGTACTCTCTTCGGCAATAACGGAACGTTGCCCAAGAACCTCACCTTTAGTGGCCAATTTTACAATTTGGTCCTTACCGTTGGCGCTTAGTTTGGAAAGTTTGGAAATACCATTGCGTACGCAATAAACGCCATTGAGTTTATCGCCTTCCTCAAAAAGGGCTTCCCCTTTTTTAACGGTCTTTGTAATCTTGGAATCAGACACGTGTTTCAATTCCTCTTTGCTCATGGCACGCAAGGAATTGAACTGTCGAATGATACAATTTTCACATCTGCTTTCCATAATAATTAGTTTACCTGATTGAACAAAATTAAGAGAATCGTGCTCACAATTTACTGATAAATATCATATTTTTAAGGAGCAGACTATCCCAATTTTGCGTCAGGTAAAGCAAATGTATAATGGCAGACTCAACCTGTTATCACTGTGGGGACGATTGTGGAAACCATGGAGTTCGGTTTGATGATAAGGATTTTTGTTGCAACGGTTGCAAGACCGTTTACGAGATTTTTACATCCAACGGACTGGCTACCTATTATGAAATAGAGGCCAAGGCTGGAACCACCCCTAATGAAATCCGCAAGAAATACGATTTTTTGGACAACCAGGAAATCGTGGATAAGTTGGTGGAATTCAATGAAGATGGAGTGCAAGTGGTGAGCCTGAGTATTCCCACCATACATTGTAGTTCCTGTATTTGGGTTTTGGAAAACCTCAACAGGCTTCATTCGGCCATAACGGTCTCCCAAGTGGATTTTCCGCAAAAGACCATCCGGGTTACTTATAAAATCGAGGATTTTTCTTTGAAGGCTTTGGTGTTGCTGTTGGGCAGTATCGGTTATGAACCCTATATCTCGTTGGAGGAATACAACAAAAAGGGTAAAAAAGTGGACCGCTCCCTGATCTATAAATTGGGTGTGGCCGGATTTGCCTTCGGTAACGTTATGCTGTTTTCCTTTCCGGAATATTTTGAGGTACAGGAATTTTGGCTCGATCAATATAAAGTGGTCTTTCGCTGGTTGATGTTCGCCTTTTCCCTTCCTGTGGTATTCTATGCAGGACAGGATTATTTCATTTCGGCGTACAAAGGGCTTCGTTCCAAAATGCTGAATATTGATGTGCCCATTGCCTTGGGTATCCTTGCCCTGTTCCTTCGCAGTACCGTTGATATTGTATTTGATTTGGGCTCCGGCTTTTTTGATAGCTTAACGGGATTGGTGTTTTTCCTGCTGTTGGGCAAATTCTTCCAACAACGTACCTATGCCTATCTTTCCTTTGAACGCGATTATAAATCCTATTTTCCCATTGCCGTTACCCGTTTGAATACATCTGGGGAGGAAGAAAATGTACAGATTTATAATGTTGAGGTGGGTGACCGCATTTTGATCCGAAGTCATGAGATCATTCCCGTGGATGGTATTTTGATCAAGGGCAATGCCGAAATCGATTATAGTTTTGTGACCGGTGAGTCTGAAGCCGTTTTCAGGGAATCGGGTGAAAAATTATTCGCGGGAGGCAAACAATTGGGTGATGTGCTGGAGGTGGAAGTACTCAAGACTGTTTCCCAAAGTTACCTGACCCAATTATGGGGCAACTCCGTGTTCTCCAAGGACAAGGTGAGCCATTTTCAATCACTTACGGACAGCATAGGAAAACGGTTTACCATTGCGGTTTTGTCCATTGCCACTTTGGCCACTGTTTTTTGGATGATCTATTTGCCCAGTATGGCGATGAATGTGTTCACCTCGGTGTTGATCATTGCCTGTCCTTGTGCCATAGCCTTAGCGGCGCCGTTTACCTTAGGGAATGTCCTCCGCATTTTTGGCAAGCATAAATTCTATCTTAAAAATGCCAATGTTATCGAACGATTGGCTAAAATCGATACCGCTATTTTCGATAAAACGGGTACCCTTACCACCAATCAAAAGGAAGCCATTGTGTATGAAGGTATGGCTTTGTCGGAAGAGGAGACCGCTCTTTTGAAAACGACGTTGAGGGCATCCAACCACCCGTTGAGCAGATCCTTGTACGATATTTTAAAATCGAATGCCATTATGACCTTGGATGAATTCCAGGAACATACCGGAAAGGGTATTGAAGGTAGGGCTAAGGAACATTCCATAAAAGTAGGTTCGGCCAGTTATGTGGGCAAGGAAGCATCACCGTCC
>JASBTS010000162.1 GCA_030148305.1 Allomuricauda sp.
TATTTGTGAAATGGCTGTTTTAAAAGGCCGACAATGCTACTGTTTTCCTTTTCATCGGGGAAAGTATCCACGCCATATACAATATCCTTCACTTCCATGGTCATATAGGTACCGAACAACCTGTCCCATATCGCAAAAATATTTCCGTAGTTGGAATCGGTATACGGCAATTGATAATGATGGTGCACTTTATGCATATCCGGGCTTACCACAAACCAACTGATGGCATTATCCACCTTTTTCGGCAATCTGATATTGGCATGGTTGAATTGTGAAAACACCACGGACAAACTTTGATAGAGCATGATTATGCCGATGGGCGTTCCGACGACAAAAACCCCGATCAAAGTAAACGTATAGCGAATCAAACTCTCCAACGGATGGTGTCTGTTGGCAGTGGTGGTATCCACATGGTGGTCGGAGTGGTGCACCAAATGAACCATCCAAAGTGGTTTTACCTTATGTTCCACCCAATGAGCAGTGTAGGCTCCAATCAAGTCCAGCAACATGACCCCGAGCAACACATACAACCATAAAGGCATCGCTGGCAACCAATTGATGATGCCAAATTGATTTTCCACGGCCCAATCCGAAGTCTTGAGCAACAGGAAGGCAAGCGGAAAATTCACAATGATCGTGGTCATGGTCAAAAAGAAATTGGGAACGGAGTGTCGCCATTTTTTGTACGGAGTACCAAACAACGGCATAATGCCTTCCAAAATCCAGAAAAATGTGATTCCCCCCACCAAAATCAGGCTTCGGTGTGAAGAAGGAATAGTTTCAAAGTACGAAATGATCTGCTCCATACCTTCAAATATAAAAAATAGTCAAAATTTTATATGCTTTTTCATCGCTTCCACGATGTTAAATGCAGCGGGACAAATGGCCACATTTTTAAGGGTGAGGTTGCTGATCTGCTGAAATTTTTTCCGGTCGGTATGTGGAAACTCCCGGCAGGCCTTGGGTCTTACTTCGTAGATGGAGCAATAATTATCGGCTCCCAAAAAAGTACACGGTACACTTTGAAGTACATAATCGTTCTCCTCATCAACCCTCAAGTACGTATCAATGAATTGTGAAGGCTTCATCCGGAAATGTTTTGCAATCCGTTCCACATCGGCATTGGTAAAAAGTGGGCCCGTAGTCTTGCAGCAGTTGGCGCAGGTGAGGCAATCGGTTCGTTCAAACTCTGCTTCGTGAAGCCCTTGCATTACATAATCCAGATCCTTGGGCGGACGCTGTTTTAGCTTATTGAAGAATTTTTTGTTCTCCGCATGCTTCTCTTTGGCCTTTTGGGGCAACCCATCAAGAATTTCATCCATATCGCACAAACTTATCCAAATTAAACTTTTCTATACAATTAAAGTCCCACCTTTGTAAAAAACCAATTTCATGGCAGATGTTTTAGGCAAGGCCGTCATGGACTTTCAACAGGGAAACTATTCGGAGGATATTACAACTTTTTCCTCCTTGGATGAAGAAGATATAATCCCCATTCCCTACTTGTTCCGAAAATTCAAGGACATGCCCAAAATTGAACAAAAGGCCCTAAAACTAGCCTCTGGAAAGGTATTGGACATTGGATGTGGCGCTGGCAGCCACGCTCTTTATCTTCAGGATAAGGGATTGGATGTTACCGCTCTGGACAATTCCCCGGGTTGTATTACAGTGGCCAGGGAAAGAGGGGTTCAAAAAACGGTTTTAAGCCCAATTATGGACTATTCCGGTGATACTTTCGATACTTTGTTGTTGTTGATGAACGGCATTGGATTGGCAAGTACTCTAGGTAATTTAACCGCATTCTTACAACATTTGGCCTCATTGTTGAGGGAAAATGGACAGATATTGTTAGATTCCAGTGATATCATCTATATGTTCGATGAAGATGAAGACGGAGGATATTGGATTCCGAACAATGGACATTATTATGGCGAGGTGAACTTTACCATGCAATACAAAGAATGGAAAACGGAGCCCTTTGATTGGATTTATTTGGATTATAATACCTTGCAAAATGCATGCTGGGCCAACGGAATGGAATGCGAACTGATTGTTTCCGGTAAACATTACGACTATTTGGCAAAGCTTACCTTAAAAAAGTAATAGTTTCCGATATGGAACGTTCTATTTTATATTTTCTATATATGAAAAAGAGAAATATACTGTACACGGTTTTTGGATTGATATTATTGATCGGATGCTCCAAGGATTCCGATATAACATCTTCCAATTCATCCTCTACCATTGACAAATCGGGTAATCGATTGACAACGGGAGCCTCCGCCAGCGACCTTCTGGCCAACGCCAATTTTGACAAACTTTTGATTGAAATAGGATACGTTTCCGGTCAACAACCTACTACGGAGGCCATTACCAATTTCGAAAATTTCCTAAGAGAACGCACCTTCAAGAATAATATCGAGTTCAAATATACCCCTTTGACCTCTCCCGGAAAGGAGACCTTGACCCTTGATGAGGTGGTTCAACTGGAAAACGACAATAGGACCGAGTATAACGACGGTACTACCTTAGCCATTTACATTTATTTTGCCGATGCCCCTTCGGATTCTGACAATCCGGACGAAGGAACGGTAACATTGGGTGCTGTATATCGAAATACCTCCATGATCGCATACGAGTCTACCATTAAGGAATTGGCCAATGCCAGTGCAGCGGTAACCGTTGCCGATGTGGAAACTGCTACCTTGTTCCATGAATTCGGACATTTGTTCGGGTTAGTAAACTTGAGTACCCAATCGGTCAACGATCATGAAGACCCAGATGCCTCCAACCACTGCAATGTGGCCGGTTGTTTGATGCGTGCCGAACTTGAATTTGGGACTTCCCTATTAAAGACCATGCAGAACCGGGCATCAAAAGGATTGGCTTCCATCCCGGAATTCGACTCCGAATGTTTGTTGGATCTCCAAAAATATGGCGGCCGATAAAATCTGGCTTAAGGGATATTCAAATATTTATGGGTCTGTAACGATACCTTCCATTTAGGATTTTGCATCACATAGTCCACGATCAATGGCACCATTTTGTCACGTACACTCCATTCCGGTTGTAGATATAGTATACAATTTTCGCTAACCTGTGCAGCCTGCTCCTCGGCAAAGATAAAATCATGTTTGTTGTAAACGATGATTTTTAGCTCATCCGCTTTTTGATAAATTTCGCCTTCGGGCAATTTGTTCTTTTTTGGAGAAAGACAGATCCAATCCCAAACGCCGGTTAAAGGATAAGCCCCGGAAGTTTCTATGTGGGTCTTCATCTTTTTGGCCTTCAAACCTTCGGTCAGGGGACCCATGTCCCAAGTCAACGGCTCACCTCCCGTTATCACAATGGTATCGGAATATTTTTCAGCGTTGGCAATAATACTTTCTATATCGGTTGGAGGATGCGTTTCGGCGTCCCAACTTTCCTTCACATCACACCAATGGCAACCTACATCGCAGCCACCTACTCGAATAAAATACGCGGCGGTCCCTTTGTGAAACCCTTCTCCCTGGATGGTATAAAATTCCTCCATCAAGGGAAGCATCAGGCCCTTTTCCACCAATTCCATCACGTTGTCTTCAACCATGGTGCAAAGATACATTTCTGCCCGTTGATTCCCAGCTATCTTTTCATTATTGCTTTAGGGTGAAATGTCCTTTTTTCAGATGAAGAGCCCCATTATGATCCACCAACTCCAAAACATACCAATAATCCGAGGGCGGCAAGGGTCTTCCGTTGTAAAATCCGGTCCACCCATGAAGCATGGGATCCAATTGAACCAACAGTTTGCCATAGCGATCAAAAACAGCAAAACTGCCTTCGGCATAAAATTCACTGGTGATGCCTTTTATCCCCAAAATATCGTTTACCCCATCCGCATTGGGGGAGAAAAATTTGGGTACTCCCACCACCCCAACTTGGATCCAATCCATTCCACAGCCGTTATTATCCACTGCAAAAAGGGTATGTAGGCCAGGTTCTACATCCGTAAATACCGAGGTTCCGGTTTTTGTACCATACAATTCATCCAAGTAAAATTCATAATCCCCAAGTCCCAATTCCCCATTTTCATGTAATATGGTTATGGTACCTGTATCCCCATCATCATCCACCAGAACGTATTCCGGCAACAAATGGGGCGGACCCGATTCGGTAACATTAAAGTAAACAGGAGGGGCTTTACAGCCTTCTTCTGAGGTGGCAATGGCATTGTACCTACCTGCTTCTGAAATAGAAATGGTAGTTCCCGTCCCTATTTCATTATTGGCTTCATTTCGCCAGGAATAGATGTAATTATCTTCGGCATTATAGGGAGAAACCGCAACTTGTCCTCCAGTACAGAATGAATATTCACTTTCCAACTCGAAGGAAGGAATAGGCCAAACCGTCAGAAAAAGATATTCCCCCACTCCAAAACAGGTTCCCGAACCTTCATCATCTACCCGAACGAATAATGAATCGGAATAGGGAACACTGTTGGAATACATTCCCGTATTCCCAATTTCATTCCGTTTATACAGCGCATCGTCTTCCGTCTGATAAAAGGTAACGGACAATCCATTCCCCAATGGGAACTGTGCCAACATGTCGGCTTCGGCATCCGTTAGATCAAATGGGGCGATACCATCGGTTTCCCCTATATCACAGGTTTGCAATTCATATCGATACCCAGATGGAAATGAAGTTGTTGAAACATCAAGATATACAGTACCAATGGCGTGGCAATATTGACCCACACCTTGCACCCGAAAGTAAATCTGGTCGGCTACGGAATTATTGAAATTGTTGGCAGCAATTCGGTTCGTTTCATTTTCAGCATCTGCAGCTGTAAGGTAAAATGAAAAATTAAAGGCTTGGTCATTCGGGCTCAACAGATACAGATATTGGGTAAGGTCGAAATTGGTGAACCCATCGGCAACACCATCCCCGTCACAGTTGGTAAGGGTAACCCCGTCGTTGATTTCTGGCAAAATTTTTATCTCGGCCTGAACAGGAGTTTTTTGGCCAGTGGTACATCCATTGTAAGTAGCCAAGACATAAAATGTGGTGGTTGCATTCAAATATGGGGTATCAAAACTTTCCCCGATCCCAAGGTTGTTTCCTTCGGAATCAAACCAAAGTACTTGGCCCAAGGTGGCAGTTGCCTTAAGAACTACCGTGCCAGGGCCACACCGCATACCTGAAGAAGCCATTGAAATTTTAGGAGTGGTAATCTTAGTACTCGCCGATAGATTGAGCATAGGGTCCCCCGGCATTCCCCCATACTCCACCAAATAGCCTTTGGGTTGGTAATCCCCATCACCTCCTCCAATCGGCAAATCATTCCAGGAACCCGTGATCCCCACTCCAGGTGCGGTAACGTGGGCATAGTCCTCACCATTAAGGTCATTGGGTTCATTTGTATTCCAAAAGGCAAAATTGGGGGAACTGCCCGTAAAATTGCCGTTCCAAAAAATCTGTCCCGCCTCCGGACCGGTCATCCATTTCCAAACTCCTTCGGTCTGGGCATCGGACCCCCCTATCCAACCCGTTCCCGCCGCCTGCTCTCCCGTAATTTGCGCTTCCGCTGCAGAAGTAACCGTAACCAAATAACCCTGCAACCCAAAATAGGTTCTGTTCTGGGCTGCTACACGTGCGTCTTCCCAAGTTATTCCCACTTGGGGCACGTACTCGTAATAATGCCCTGTCTCTGGCAGATAATTGGCACTTCCAATGGTAAAGGAGAAAAACTTTTCTTCCGTTGGCGATTCCGAAGTGCTTTCAAAAACCACATCTTTAACCGCGGCAATTAGATCTAAATACAACATGGAACCACCACTAGAACCTGTTAGGGTAAGTTTTCCCTCCTGATTGTTCCAACTTGTAGTAATGGTGGGGTGAGAATTGGCCAGGGACAATACATCAAAACCTCTCTGATATCCTGTAGAAATCTGAATATAGAAGGCATCAATTTCAGTATCGTCTAGATCAATGATATCAAAATCGGTTACGATGGGCATTGCCGTCAGCGGACAATAAACTTGATCGCCTTCGGCAATAATTTCTGGTGCTACGTTATAGGCAGCATGGGCAAAATCAAGATAAAACAATAGAAGCCCCATAATCAAAAGGGACGCTTTTTTATCCTTAAATCGATGCCAAGACTGCATGTGATTGTTTAATGCGATAACTGAAAAGATACAAACTTATCTTTCGTAAAATACTTTCCCGCTAGAACACTGGAATTTTAACGATGGACTGGGTCATTTAACGGCGATGACATCAATTTCCACCTTACCATTGGCAGCAATGCCACTAGCGGCAAAAGTGGTCCGCGCCGGTTTTTTGGTGAAATATTGGGCGTAGATTTCGTTGAAGGCCGCAAAATCGGAGATATCACTTAAGATCACAGTACATTTCACCACATTGTCCAAAGTCATTTCATGCTGGGCCAAAACATCCGCAATATTTTTAATGGCCTGCCTGGTTTCTGCCTGCACACCACCTTCCACCAAGGTTCTGGTGGCTTGGTCCATACCTATTTGCCCCGCCAAATAGAAAGTATTCCCGGCCTGAACAGCATCACTGAAGGGGGCATTCTGTTTTTTTGGCTCATGCGATTTATGGAAAATGATTTCGGTACTTTCTTGGGCGTAGGTTGTTGCCATCACCCCGCTCATCAATAACGACAACACGGCGTAGTGAAAAGGTTTCATAGTTCGGTTTTTAGTTTTGCTTAAAATTACCCTATTTTTATCGGAAATTGAACACCATGGGCGACAAAGAAAAATTCTTTGAACATATAGAACAAGGCTACACCATGAAAGGCGATTCCATTGTTATGGGCGCCGCCATGTTGGATGGGGAAACCATGACCAATGCCTTTGTGAAGATACCCCTGAAGACCCTTAACCGTCACGGTTTGATTGCCGGAGCAACGGGTACTGGTAAGACCAAGACTCTTCAGGTTTTGGCCGAGAATCTTTCCGATAAGGGTATACCAGTATTGTTGATGGACCTGAAGGGGGATTTGAGCGGTATTGCCCAGCCTAGCCCTGGACACCCGAAAATAGATGAGCGCCATGCCAAGATCGGGTTACCTTTTGAGGCCAAAGGATTTCCTGTGGAAATCATGTCGCTTTCAGACCAGGACGGGGTTCGTTTACGAGCCACCGTATCCGAATTCGGGCCGGTGTTATTGTCCAGGATCTTGGACCTTTCCGAAGCCCAGGAAGGTATTGTGGCCGTGGTTTTCAAATATTGTGATGATAACAAGTTGCCCCTTCTCGACCTAAAAGATTTTAAAAAGGTCTTGCAATATGCCACTGAGGAAGGAAAGGAAGAATTTCAGGAATCGTACGGCCGTATTTCAACCAGTTCCACAGGGACCATATTGAGAAAAATCATTGAGTTGGAACAACAGGGGGCCAATCTGTTCTTTGGGGAAAAATCCTTTGATGTGGAAGATCTGGTTCGAATCGATGAAAACGGACGGGGTTATGTGAACATCATCCGTTTGACGGATATTCAGGACCGTCCAAAGTTGTTCTCCACCTTCATGTTGAGCCTTTTGGCGGAAATTTATTCCACTTTTCCAGAGCAAGGAGATAGTGACAGACCTGAATTGGTATTGTTCATTGATGAGGCCCACTTGATTTTTGATAATGCCTCCAAAGCCCTTTTGAACCAAATAGAGAGCATTGTAAAATTGATACGCTCCAAAGGAATTGGGCTGTATTTTGTG
>JASBTS010000167.1 GCA_030148305.1 Allomuricauda sp.
AGACTGATACTCCTGCTCCCCCTTATCTTTTTTATCAATTGCAAACAACAACCGGCAACCCCTACCGGACTGGTCGCCGAAAAGGCCATGGTAGTTTCGGCCCGTGAAGAAGCCTCCAAAATTGGGGTAGAGATCATGGAAAAGGGAGGGAATGTATTTGATGCCATGGTGGCTACCGAACTCGCCTTGGCCGTTGCCTACCCTTTCGCCGGGAACTTGGGCGGAGGTGGATTTATGGTCTACCGTAAAAACAATGGCGAAGTTGGAGGAATCGATTATAGGGAAAAAGCCCCATTGGCCGCCCATAAGGACATGTATTTGGACTCTTTGGGAAATGTTATCCCAGGGATGAGCACATCAGGTGCCACTTCCGCGGGAGTCCCCGGTACCGTGGCCGGAGTTATGGAAGTACACAAAAAGTTTGGCTCCCTTCCCCTATCCGAAATTATGAAACCCATCATTGCCTTGGCCAAACGCGGTGTGGTGGTGACGGAAAAACAGGCCAAACGCTTGGAAGGTACCCGGGAGCGTTTCATTGAAGCCAATGGTGATAGTACCAAATTTGCACAGCCGTTTAAGGTTGGCGACACCATTAAATATCCTGAACTGGCCAAAACCTTGGAAATCATCATGGAAAAAGGTCGTGATGGTTTTTATAAAGGTGAAGTGGCCCAAAAACTGGCCGCCTTCGTACAGGAAAAAGGAGGTTTCATCACCGAAGAAGACCTGGCCAAATATGAAGCCAAATGGCGGAATCCTGTTGAATTCGATTATAGGGACCTTCATGTCATTTCCATGAGTCCACCCAGTAGCGGCGGGGTTACCATCAACCAGATTTTTAAGATGATGGAGCCTTACAACGTGGCCAAGTATGGACACAATTCGGCCAAAACCATACAATTGTTTACAGAAGCTTCCCGTCGTGCCTACGCGGACCGGAATTACTTTTTGGGAGATCCCGACTTTGTGAATATCCCCTATGACATGTTGCTAAACGATGCTTATTTAAAGGATCGCATGGCCAATTTCTCTTTTGATAAAGCCACTTTGTCGTCAGAAGTAAGCCATGGAGAAGTGGAAATTATCGAAAGTTCCGAAACCACCCACTACTCCATTGTGGACAGTGAAGGCAATGCCATATCGGCCACCACCACACTTAACGGTGGTTATGGTTCCAAGTTGTACTGTGATGAACTTGGTTTCTTTTTGAACAACGAAATGGACGATTTTAGTGCCAAGCCAGGTGTACCAAACATGTTTGGCCTTGTTGGAGCCGAAGCCAACAGCATTGCTCCCGAAAAGCGAATGTTGAGCAGCATGACACCTACCATTGTGGAAAAGGACGGTAAACTCTATATGGTTGTGGGTACCCCCGGTGGTTCTACCATCATTACCGCAGTGGCCCAGACCATCCTGAATGTATACGAGTTCAATCTGAGTATGCAAGAAGCGGTCAACGCGCCACGGTTCCATCACCAATGGCTGCCCGACATGGTCATTTTTGAACCCGAAGGTTTTTCCGAGGAATTGATCAACGAACTGAAATCCAAAGGATACATCATCAATGAGGAACGCACCCCCATTATTGGTAAAGTGGATGCCATTCGCGTATTGCCCGATGGCAAACTGGAAGGTGGTGCCGATAAACGTGGTGATGACAAAGCGGTCGGTTTTTAATTTTCGATAAATGCAGTTTGATGTTGTTGTGCTGACGGACCGCAGGTATGTGGCCCCGGAAAAGCGTACCCCCTATGTGGAAAACGTACTCTTGGAAGACCGACTGGTACTTGAAGCCTTGCAGGAACAAGGATTGAAAGTGATCCGAAAATCATGGGACGATGTGGATTTCGATTGGTCCAGTACCAAATTGGCGGTGTTCCGAACCACATGGGATTATTTTGATCGGTACGAGGAATTTTCAAAATGGTTCCAGTCCACGAGTCAACAAACCCAATTCGTCAATTCCAAAGAACTGATTGATTGGAATATTGACAAACACTACCTGAAAGACCTTTCCGATGCAGGCGTCACCATTCCCAAGACATTGTTCGTGGAAAAAGGCACCCCAACAACATTGGAAGAGGCTTTTTCAGAAGCCATCGACCATTTTGGCTTCCGGGACGATATTTTTGTATTAAAACCTTGTGTCTCCGGGGCGGCCAGACATACCTATAAAATCAAAAAGGAAGATATTTCCAATCACGAAGCAGTCTTTCAACAATTGATTTTCGAAGAAGCCATGATGCTCCAAGAATTTCAAGAGAATATTGTTTCTGAAGGGGAAATTTCGATGATGTTGTTCCATGGAGAGTTCACCCATGCTGTTCTTAAAATTGCCAAACCGGGGGATTTTCGGGTGCAGGATGATTTTGGTGGCAGTGTTCATGAGTATCACCCTTTGCCAGCCCAAATCGAATTTGCCCAAAAAGTGGTAAATGCCGCCCCGGAACTTCCAGTATATGCAAGGGTGGACCTGTTCAAGGATAACGAGGGAAATTGGGCCTTGGCGGAACTGGAAATTTTTGAACCTGAACTCTGGTTTCGACGCAATCCAGAAGCGGCCCAAACATTGGCCAAAGCTATCAAAACTCAATTCTTCGGGTAGAAATTGAACGCCTATTTGGCGATTTGCCTCTTCAGTTCTTCCATGGATTGCTGCAACTGCTTCAACAAACCGGTTTCGGTGGTTGCATCAATGTTGAAGGTGAGTTTGCTGCTCACTTCCCAGATTTCTTGAATTTGAAAAGGCTTGATCTCGTATGGCGGGTAGATTTCGTTCAACGACACCAAGGTAATGTTGTTGGAGTTGGGTTTCCGTTCAATCTTTTTTACCATCACGGAATCTTGGAGTACCACCACATACATTTTATTGGGACTTACATGATCAATATGTTCAACGGCACGGGCCAACACCCAATCGTTGGGCCGTAAATTGGGCAGCATACTATCCCCTTCCACTTGAAATCCCCTATATGTGGCATTGCGAAACTCTGGAATAGGCAAATCAAAGGCCGGAAGTTGTCGGTACCAACTGGTATCGGAAATGTTTTGGGGATAGCCTGCGGCCGCCTTTGCATTCACCAGCACCATGTTGTCATTATCGGAATTATCCACTGTGACCACTTTAGGAATTACACTCGTCTTGGAGGTATCCAAATGTTTTTGGTCACTTTCCCCGAACAACCACAATGGATTAATCTTGAATTGTTTCAAAAGCTCGGAGACTACCTTACCGGATAGTTTGGTTCGTCCGCGCTCAATATCGGCTGTAGTGTTCTTCACTCCCAACAATTCGGCAAACTCCGTTTGGGTGTAGCCCAGCTCACGTCGGACATCGGTAAAACGTTTTAGTGTCAATTCATTTTCCACATTCCAAATATATACAATTTGGATTATTTCCAAAACTTTTTATTGATTATTTCCATTTATTGGAATATTTCCATATTTTTGATTGGATTATTTCCAAGTTATGGACTTTGATAGAGTACGAGAAAAATTGAACATACTGGCCGACGCTGCCAAATACGATGTTTCCTGCGCCAGTAGCGGCAGCGACCGGACCAACAAGAATAATGGGTTGGGCAATGCCTCCAAAATGGGTATTTGTCACAGCTATACCGAGGACGGGCGTTGTATTTCCTTGTTGAAAATCCTGTTGACCAACCATTGCATCTATGATTGTGCGTATTGTGTGACCCGAAAAAGCAATGATGTCAAGCGGGCCGCCTTTAAGATCCAGGAAGTAGTGGATTTGACCATCAATTTCTATCGCAGAAATTATATTGAAGGATTGTTTTTGAGTTCCGGGATCTTTAAAAATGCGGATTATACCATGGAACGCTTGGTGGCCGTGGCGAAAAAACTCCGTGAAGAGGAAAATTTCAATGGGTATATCCATTTAAAATCCATTCCTGGGGCAAGTGACGAACTCATGTACGAAGCTGGATTGTATGCGGACCGCCTTTCAGTGAACATTGAGGTGCCCACCATATCCGGATTGAAACTGTTGGCTCCCGACAAAAAGCACGAAGACTTTACCAAACCTATGTTGAAGGTGAAAAACGAAATCGTTCGGTACCAAACGGAACGAAAAATCATCAGGAGTACCCCCAAATATGCCCCGGCCGGACAAAGTACCCAAATGATCGTGGGGACTTCCGGGGAAACGGACAAGGACATTATGTATTCCGCTACCTACTATTACAAAACCTATCAAATGAAACGGGTTTATTATTCCGGTTACGTGCCCGTTGCGGATGATGCCCGCTTACCGGCCATTGGCTCACAGGTACCCATGCTGCGGGAAAACCGATTGTACCAGACCGATTGGTTGCTGCGTTTTTACGGTTTTGCCGTGAACGAAATCCTGAACCATGAGCATCCCAACCTCGATATGGACGTGGATCCCAAGCTTTCATGGGCGTTGCGCAACCTACACCATTTTCCGGTGGATGTGAACACGGCGGACAAACGCCTCTTGGCCCGTATTCCGGGAATCGGGATGCAGTCCGTTCAAAAAATCATGGACGCCCGAAAATTTAGAAGATTGAACTGGGACCATCTCAAGAAAATCGGGGTGGCCCTCAACCGTGCCCAGTATTTTATGGTGTGCGATTCCCGTCATTGGGAACGTCGCGACCTGGATGCGGAGAAGATCAAGGGGATGATCTTGCAGACTTCGTCCGGCAAGTTTCGGAACCAGTACAGCACGCAACTTTCGTTGTTCAATTGACAATAAACAGTGAACAGTTTACAATGAACAATTAGCAATGAACAACGGTGTCATTTCGAACGAATGTGAGAACTCTAGATTTCTCAGTCGCGAACTCCTTCGAAATGACATCTAAAACTAAAATTCAAGCGTTATGAATGCTTCAACAACCTTAATTTATGACGGCAGCTTCAACGGTTTTCTTACTGCTGTGTTCGTCGCTTTTGACGAAAAGATACCCGTGGCCGACATCCAAAGGAACGGTCAGTGCCAAAATGGGCTGTTCTCCGAAACCGAGACCATCTTTACCCATGTGGAAAAGGCCAAACGCGTTTGGAACGGTATCCGCAACAAGAGCAACAATGCCATTTCCAATGTGTACTTTGCTTTTTTGAGCGAAACCGAAGGCGTGGAAATGTTGCTATTTGATTATATCCAGAAATTGATGCGGACCCAAAATGGTAAGTATTTAGATTATTCGGACAGTACCGTTTTGCACATCAGCCAATTGGCCAGAAAGGTGGGGCGTGAAAAACACCGCATGGAGGCTTTTGTGCGGTTCCAGTTGACCAAGGACAATATCTATTTTGCCAACATTGAACCCGATTTTGATGTGCTGCCCCTTATTTCCAAGCATTTTCGGGACCGTTACGCGGACCAGCAATGGCTGATATATGATGTTAAACGCAAGTACGGCATCTATTACAACTTGGACCATGTGGAGATGGTATCCTTAAACCTAAAGGACATCCACCATAACAAGATCCATAAAAGCGATGCTTTTGTCAATGGCGAATACGAATACCAGACCCTGTGGAACGATTATTTTAAAAGTACCGGCATCCTATCCCGGATCAACCCCAAATTGCATACGCAACATGTACCCAAACGTTATTGGAAGTATCTTAGTGAAAAGAAAGAAGCAGTATAACTATTAAATTATTAACGGATGAGGAAAATTATAATTGCTTTAGTTGCTTTTTGGCATGCATTAACTTTTAGCCAAGCTGTTCCTAATGAGGTTAAAAAGACAGTGGCCTTCATTTATGCCAAAAATTCAGAAAATAAATTAGCTCCTTTGGGAACCGGTTTTTTTATAGGTGTACCTGTGAGCAATAGTAATCCTAATGGTGAATCATTTATATATTTTATTACTGCAAAGCATGTATTAAAAGATAATACTGAAAAATTCTTTAGTGAAGTATATGTCAGATTAAATAAAAGGGATTCATCCTCAGAAATATTAAGGTTGCCTATTGTTACAGATGGTAAAATGAAAAATATTTTCACTCATGACGACGAAACAGTAGATATTGCTGTCATTCCAGCTTCACCAAACAATCAGATTTTTGATTATTTATTTTTACCATCTTCATTTCTGACCAAAAGAGAAGACTTTAAAGATTTAAAAATAAGCGAAGGAACCGATGTTTTTTTCTCTGGTATGTTTACTCCTTATCTAGGAATTGAAAAGAATTATCCCATTTTTAGATTCGGAAGAGTTGCTTTGGTCAGTGATGAAAAAATCCCTTGGGATAAAGATACGTTCACAGAACTCTATCTAATAGAATCATCAACATTCGGTGGAAATAGCGGCTCGCCAGTCTTCTTTTATTTTGGGACCGATAGAGGGGATGGCGGAATTGTTATTGGTCAACCACAAATAAAATTAGCGGGAATTATGAAAGGTTATTTTGGTGAAAATTCCCCAGTTAAAATTGTTGAAACAAAGAAAATCCCAGTTTATAATACAAACTTAGGAATTGCAGCAGTCGTTCCTTCATATTTTATTGAAGAAATCATTAACAGTGATGAATTAAAGAAATTGAGAGAAAAGCAATAATTTACTTCCCCTTCTCCCCCACAAAATAATCGCTCTTGCTTTTAAAGAGCACATTAAAACTGGTCAAGCTGCCATAAATACGGGTAATGTATTGCTGTAGGTCAATTTTTTCCTGATCGTCCAGATTGTTGCTGCTGTTGATCTTTTGTTCCATCACTCGGATACGGTCGCGCACCATCACGATTTTGTGAAAAAAGGTTTCGATGGGCATTTCCTTGTTCTGGGTGGCATCCCCGGGATCCAAAATCAGTTTGCCGCCCTTCCATTTATCGGCAATGGCCACTTTTTCATGGGTGTCGCTCCATTTTTCCAAAATCTGCACCAAGGAACGCTCAATATCAAAAAAGCTCACGGAATCCACCTCGTCCTCTACCCCTTCGATCACTTCGAACTCGGAGTCCAGGTCAATGGTCTCCAATCCGTTTTCCAAAAAAGTGATCCAATAATGCTTAGATGATACATTCGTTACCACACCTTTACCATATTCCGGGTGGTCAATACGGGAGCCGATGCCCAATAGTTTCATAAATCTGGTTTTTATCGTCCGTAAATTTAGAATTTTTACAACTTTACCCTACATTCGTTCTAGCTTTTATAAGCCATCTTACATGGAACCACAAAAATTAAGGGTAAAACTCGGAGAGTTGGCCTCTACATCCATCAGTGGTAACGACATCAGTTCTTCTTGTCTGTACGTATCCGCGTTGGCGGTGTTGCATGCCGGTCAATATGCTTGGATCTCTCTATTGATCGTAGGGGTTGTCCTGTTTTTATTTAGAAAAATCTATGGTGAAGTGGTCGGTGCCCTTCCCATGAATGGTGGGGCCTACAACGCCCTCTTGAACACCACAAGCAAGGGAATGGCGTCCTTGGCCGCCTCCTTAACGCTGTTGTCCTATATGGCCACCGCAGTGATTTCCGCCAATGAGGCCATGGCCTATCTGGGTACCTTGGTGCCCCAATTGCCCATTATTTTGGCGACCATTGTACTGCTGGCCATTTTTATGGGATTGGTAATCATCGGTATCGGGGAATCGTCCAAAGTGGCAATCGCCATTTTCATTTTCCACTTAACCTCATTGATCTTATTATCCTCATTTGCCGGAATGTACCTTTTTGAGCATGGTCTAAAAGTATTCACGGACAACAATGCCCTGCCCGTAAAACATGGGGCGCTTCCCATGGCCCTATTCTTTGGTTTTTCCGCTGCGATGTTGGGTATCAGTGGGTTCGAAAGTTCGGCCAACTTTGTGGAAGAACAGAAAAAAGGCGTTTTCCCAAAGACCTTGCGCAATATGTGGATCGTGGTGACCATTTTCAACCCTTTGATCGCGTTTTTGGCCTTGGCCGTTTTACCCATTTCCGAGATAGAACACAACCGTGAAGCCCTGCTCTCCATTATGGGGAACCAAGCAAGCGGCCCATGGTTGTCCACCTTGGTTTCCGTAGATGCCGTGTTGGTACTCAGTGGTGCAGTGCTTACTTCCTTTGTGGGCGTTTCGGGGCTTGTGGAACGGATTACCTTGGACCGTATCCTTCCCCCGTTCCTTCTAAAGCGAAACAAAAAAGGAAGCACCTATCGGATTGCCATTTTCTTTTTCTTGCTCTGTGTCTCCATATTGTTGATTACCGAAGGGAATCTGGAAGCCTTGGCAGGGGTCTACACCATTGCCTTTTTATCCGTGATGGCCTTGTTCGGCATCGGGAATATTTTGTTGAAGGTGAGGCGAAAAAACCTACCGCGTCCCGAGCGTTCCGGATGGTTATCCTTATTGATCGCCATTGCTGCGGTTATTGTGGCCCTGGCGGGGAACATCATTCTTAACCCAGATTATTTGGCGGTGTTCATGGAATATTTTGTTCCTACCATTGCTGTGGTCATGGTAATGCTCAACCGAACCGCGTTGCTCAAATTGCTTTTGCGGTTGATCCGTTACTTCTTGGATCCCATCAACCGCTTTTTGGTACGGTCCTATAAAGGCATCAACCAGACCATCAACAGGATCAATGATCAGGAATTCGTGTATTTCACTAAAAAAGACGATGTAGCCTTATTGAACAAGGTTTTATTGTACATCCGCAACAACGAGCATACCCGTAAACTCAAGATCGTATCCGTTTTCCCCGAAGGAGAACAGGCCACCAAAAGTTTTGTATCCGATTTGGATGTGCTCGACAGGGAATACCCCGAAATTAAGATAGAATACATCCAATTGCACGGAAAATTCACGCCACAGCTGATCAAAAAACTATCGTTGGAATGGAATATACCCATCAATTTCATGTTCATTGGAAGCCCTAGCGACAAGTTCCCTTATCCGTTGCAAGAACTGGGTGGCGTTAGGCTGATCATTTGATAAAAAAAACAGCTATTTAGACGCTTTCTATAAACTAATAACGAAAAGCAAACCTCCTTCTTTTTTACGTGCCAAATCGCTACTTTTGAAGCTTTGCTATGATTTATGGTCAACTACGAAGAACATATTGAGGTAAAGGGTGCCCGGGTCCACAACCTGAAAAATATAGACGTTACCATTCCGCGTGAAAAACTCGTAGTGATCACCGGGCTTTCGGGCAGTGGAAAATCCTCTTTGGCGTTTGATACCATCTATGCTGAAGGCCAGCGACGTTACATTGAAACCTTTTCGGCCTATGCAAGACAATTCTTAGGTGGATTGGAACGACCCGATGTGGACAAGATCGATGGACTCTCCCCAGTTATCGCCATAGAACAAAAAACCACCTCCAAATCCCCAAGATCTACCGTAGGTACCATTACCGAAGTATACGATTTTCTGCGACTGCTGTTTGCCCGTGCCGGGGATGCCTATAGTTACAACACGGGAGAAAAGATGGTCAGTTATAGTGATGAACAGATCAAAAAACTGATCATTACCTCCTACCTCGATAAGAAAATAAATGTGTTGGCCCCGGTCATCAAATCCAGAAAAGGGCATTATCGGGAATTGTTTGAACAAATTGCCAAGCAAGGTTTTGTAAAAGTGAGGGTCGATGGTGAAATCATGGACATCACCAAGGGCATGAAAGTGGATCGATACAAGACCCACGATATTGAAATTGTCATAGACCGTTTAAAAGTTTCGGATACCGAAGACTTCCATAAACGCCTGACTGAAACCATCAATACGGCCATGTACAGTGGCGAGAACGTTTTGATGGTATTAGAAGAAAGTGAAACCGTTCCAAGATATTTCAGCAGGGATTTGATGTGCCCCTCCACAGGTATCTCCTATCCTAACCCCGAACCGAATACGTTCTCCTTCAACTCCCCAAAAGGCATGTGCCCTGAGTGCAGCGGATTGGGACATGTGTACGAGGTGAACGTGCAAAAAATCATGCCCAATACCAAAATCTCCATAAAAGCTGGTGGTTTGGCGCCTTTGGGCGAATACAAAAAATCTTGGGCCTTCAAGCAGTTGGAGACCATTGCACAACGCTACCAATTTGACCTTTCGGACGCCATTGAAAAAATCCCTGAGGAAGCTATGGAGGTCATTCTGTACGGGGGTAAGGAAAGCTTTGAGGTCGATTCCAAATCTCTCGGAGTAAAACGTCAGTATAAGATTGAATATGAAGGTATTGCCAATTTCATCAAGACCCAATTCGAGCAAGCAGAATCCACATCCATCCAAAGGTGGGCCAAGGATTTTATGGACAAAGTGAAATGCCCGTCTTGCCATGGTGCCAGGTTGAGGCAAGAGTCCTTGTATTTTAAAATTGGGGGAAAGAACATTGCCGAGTTGGCCCATATGGACATTACCGAGTTGGCCACTTTCTTTCAACAGCTTGAAGATACGTTGGAAGGGGATCAAAAGATCATTGCCGAGGAAATCATCAAGGAAATTAAGGCGCGTATTGGTTTTCTGTTGGATGTAGGATTGGATTATCTATCCTTGGACAGAAGTTCCAAATCCCTTTCCGGGGGTGAGGCACAACGCATCCGATTGGCGACCCAAATAGGGTCTCAATTAGTGGGGGTGCTCTATATTTTGGATGAACCGAGTATTGGCTTGCACCAACGAGACAATGAACGCTTGATCCATTCCCTGGAATCCCTTCGGGATATTGGCAATTCCGTGATTGTGGTGGAACACGATCGGGATATGATCGAACGTGCCGACCATGTCATCGATATTGGTCCAAGAGCAGGTAAACATGGTGGAGAGATCATTTCCGAAGGCAGTCCGCAGGAATTAAAGGACCATCATACCCTTACCGCCCAATACATAACCGGAGAGTTGGAAATTCCAGTGCCAAACGAACGAAGGAAAGGGACCGGTAAAAAAATCGTCCTATCCGGATGTACAGGCAACAATTTGAAAGATGTGACGGTAGAATTCCCTTTGGGAAAACTAATCGGGGTTACGGGGGTATCAGGAAGTGGCAAATCCACTTTGGTTAACGAGACCCTTTACCCCATCATGAACGCGCATTACTTCAACGGGGTAAAAAAACCCATGCCGTATAAAAAAATAAAAGGGTTGGAGCATATTGATAAAGTTATCGACATCAACCAATCCCCTATTGGCCGAACGCCAAGGTCCAATCCTGCCACCTACACCGGTGTTTTCAGTGAAATACGTAATCTTTTTGCCAAGACCACCGAGGCAACCATCCGCGGATATAAACCGGGTCGGTTCAGTTTCAATGTGGCGGGAGGTAGATGCGAGACCTGTCAAGGAGGGGGACTTAAGGTCATAGAAATGAACTTTTTGCCCGATGTTTATGTGGAATGTGAGACGTGCAACGGAAAACGTTTCAACAGGGAAACCTTGGAAATCCGATACAAAGGAAAATCCATTTCGGATGTGCTGGAAATGACCATCAACGAAGCCGTGGACTTTTTCGAGAACATTCCCAAAATCCACAGAAAGCTGAAAACAATAAAAGATGTGGGATTGGGTTATATATCATTGGGGCAACAGTCCACTACCCTTTCCGGGGGTGAGGCGCAACGGGTAAAACTGGCAACCGAATTATCCAAGCGCGATACCGGAAACACATTTTACATCCTCGACGAACCGACAACTGGACTACATTTTGAAGATATTAGGGTACTCATGGAAGTGCTCAATCAACTGGTGGACAAAGGAAACACCATTTTGGTGATAGAACACAACCTGGATGTGATCAAAATGGTGGATTACATCATTGACATCGGATACGAAGGAGGCAGAGGCGGAGGAATGGTCGTAGCGACCGGAACTCCCGAGGAAGTGGCCAAGGACAAGAAAAGTTACACGGCCAAATTTTTGAAAAAAGAATTAGAGGGCACCAAGCAAAAGATTGCAAGGGCCATATAAAAATACGGAACAATGCAAATGCGAAAAGAACAGCATTCCAAAGGCTGGAACGAAATAAAGACCAATGATTCTTGGGCCATTTTCAAGATCATGGGCGAATTTGTGAACGGGTTTGAAAAAATGAGTGCCATTGGTCCCTGTGTATCCATTTTTGGATCGGCAAGGGTAAGGCCCGGCAACAAATATTACGAATTAGCCGTGAACATTTCCAAACGGATTGCAGAAGCAGGCTACGGTATCATAACCGGTGGCGGCCCTGGAATTATGGAAGCGGGAAACCGAGGTGCCAATCTTGCTGGGGGAACTTCCGTGGGATTGAACATTGAACTTCCGTTTGAGCAACATGACAATCCGTATATTGACGATGACAAAAGTCTTGACTTTGATTATTTCTTTGTCAGGAAAGTAATGTTCGTAAAATATTCCCAAGGATTTGTGGTGATGCCTGGTGGTTTTGGTACTCTTGATGAGCTTTTTGAAGCCATTACCTTGATCCAAACCCATAAGATCCATACGTTTCCGATCATTTTGGTAGGAACCGATTTTTGGCAAGGCTTGATCGATTGGGTCAAAAATACCATGTTGGAAGCAGGTAACATCAGCCCTAGGGATCTGGATCTGATCAAATTGGTGGATACCGAAGACGAAGTGGTTGAAATCATTGACGCATTCTACAAGGGCAGAACGCTTAGCCCGAACTTTTAATCAAGTCCATTTTGATGTTCTGTCGGGTTCCATATAAGGTTGTTTTACTTTTTTTTCTTGTGTTCTCCTCACTTTGGAGTCAGCACAAGAATGAAATTGTGGCGACTATTGATGAACCGAGTAACCAAATCAGGATCAAACAGAAATTCACTTATGTGAACCATTCCACAAGTGGTATTTCCTCCCTGTATTTCAATGACTGGAACCACGCTTATTCCAACAAGAACACAGCTTTGGCAAAACGCTTTGCCGAGGAATTCAACAGGGGGCTTCATTTAGCCAAGGACCGTGAAAGGGGACAAACCACGATCATGTCCATTGTGGACCAGAACTATACCGGACTCAATTGGGAAAGGGTCGGCAACCGCGACTTGATTGCCATAACCTTGAACGATATTCTTCGACCTGGGGAATCGGTAGAACTTTTCCTTACCTATACCATCAAGTTACCCAATGCAAAATTTACGGGTTATGGTGCTTTGGACGGTGGCGGATATAACTTAAAGGATTGGTACCTCTCCCCTGCTGTTTTTGATGGGTATTGGCGACTTTATGACAACAAAAACCTGGATGACCTGTATACCGACGTTACGGAAACCTCCATCAATCTGACCTTTCCTGAGCGGCTTTATTTGGCTTCCAATTACAGACAATCCATTGTTTCCCAATTTCCGGGAGGCCAGCATATTCAACTTTTTGGTGACAAAAGGAAAAACTGCGAAATCCTTCTTTCCACCCAAAAAACGTTCACCAAACATGTCATGGGGCCTATGACGGTCACTACGGATATTGAGTCGAACAAGTATGATGAAATATCGCAAGGAATATCGATAAATAGGGTTGTAGATTTCTTGGAAGAGAATTTGGGAAGATATCCCCATGAAAACCTGTTGGTCAGCGAATTTGATTACAATAAATCACCACTTTATGGAATCGGGCAGCTTCCTTCCTTCATTAGACCTTATGAGGAGCAGTTCCAGTTCGAGATGAAATTCCTGAAAACCGCTGTTCGCAGTTATTTAAAGGAAACGCTTTTCCTGGATCCCCGGCAAGAGCGATGGGTTAATGATGCTATCGGTTATTACCTGATGATCCACTATGTGGAAGATCGTTATCCCGATCAAAAATTGGCCGGTAAACTCTCCAAAATTTGGGGCATTAAAAATTTCCATTTTGCACAAATGGATTTTAATGAACAGTATGCCCTGTTCAGCATGGTCTCCGTAAGAAAAAACATTGACCAAGCCTTGACCACGAGCAACGATTCCTTGATCAAGTTCAATGAAAAAATTGCTAACGGCTATAAGGCCGGTTTGGGCATGTCTTATCTTTCCAATTATCTGGGTGAACATAAAATTGATAGTAGCATTATCGACTTTTACAAAAACTATAAGCTGAGGCAACATGTTTCGGCCTTGGATTTTGAGAATACAATCAAGGCCCATGCAGGAAAGGACATTGACTGGTTTTTTGACGAATACGTTTCTACGGATAAAAAGATAGATTTCAAGATCAAGAAAATTACCAAGACCGATGATTCCATTTCCTTGACCATAAAAAACAAACGGGGCACCAATGTCCCCATTTCCCTTTTTGGGCTTCAGAAGGATTCGGTCATTTCCCACTATTGGTTCACAGGAATCGATTCGACCAAAACCGTGACCCTTCCCAGAAATGGGGAAGACCGGATGGTATTGAATTATGACCAAAAAATACCCGAATTCAACCAGCGGGACAATTGGAAGACCCTGAACGGTTTTTTGTCCAGCAACAAGAAGCTAAAGTTTCAATTTTTCAAGGACACCGAAGATCCCTATTACAATCAAATATTTTATGTGCCCATCGTAAACTTCAACATTTATGATGGTATTACGCCTGGATTGCGGCTTTATAACAAAACCTTCTTGGAGCGGCAGTTTCTTTACGACATTTCTCCAACTTATTCCTTCTTAGAGCACACCCTAGTAGGTAAAGCAGGTTTCCGCTACCGGAAATATCACAAGAAAACTGGATTATATGTAACCGATTTTTCGTTCGCAGGTTCCACCTCGCACTTTCAGGAAAACTCGCGGTTCTCCACCTTAACCCCGGCCATAACCTTTGGTTGGCGACCCAACGATCTATTGTCAAACCGTAGGCAATATTTGATGTTCCGCTATCGCAACGTTTTCCGTAATGTGGATGCTGTACTGGAAGACCAAATAGATACAGAACCCAACTACGGGGTAATGAACGCCCGTTTCACGGATGTGGACAACAATATCCTGAATTATGTTTCTTGGTCTTTGGATGCGCAACATTCCAACGATTTTTCAAAATTGGCCTTTGAAATGGAATACCGGAAACTATTCCAGAGTAACAGACAGTTGAACCTACGATTTTATGCTGGTAAGTTTTTACGGAACAATACCGCATCCGACTTTTTCAGCTTTGCATTGGACCGCCCAACGGATTATATGTTCGATTTGGCCTATTTAGGTAGATCGGAAAGTTCAGGATTGTACAGTCAACAAATCATCATTGCCGAAGGAGGGTTTAAATCAAAATTGGAAAATCCGTTTGCCAACGATTGGATCGCCACCACCAATGCCAGTGCCAACATTTGGAGATGGATTGAAGCATATGGCGACATTGGCTTTTTAAAAAGTAAGGGAGCCGACTCCCGTTTTGTTTATGATTCGGGGATTCGGTTGAATCTGGTCACCGATTACTTTGAATTGTACTTCCCTGTATACTCCAATCGCGGATGGGAAATTGGCCAAGATGATTATGGTCAGCGCATCCGTTTTATTGTTACCATTAGCCCCAAAACCCTTGTGGGCCTATTTACGCGAAAATGGTTCTAATTTATCATTTTGATAAATTAAAAGTTTTAAAATAGATTTTTTTAAATTTTTTGTTCCAAAATTCAAATATCATTATTGAATTTCTATTTTATTAACACGGTCTATTATTGCTGATTTGTATGTATTTTAGTAATTTCGCAGAAATCGATAGCAGCCCATGAAACCTGACCCGAGTACCAGCAACGATATTTCCTTCGAAGATTTTCGATCGCAGATCCTCCAGGATTATGAAATTGCCGTTACCAGTAGGGAATGTAGCTTGTTGGGGCGTCGTGAGGTACTCTCCGGAAAGGCCAAATTTGGGATTTTCGGGGATGGAAAGGAACTTCCCCAATTGGCCATGGCCAGGGCATTCCAAGATGGTGACTTTAGAAGTGGGTACTATAGGGACCAAACTTTTATGATGGCCTTGGATTATTTGAGTCCGAAAGAATTCTTCCACGGACTTTATGCCACTACCGACATTAACAAAGATCCCATGAGTGCCGGAAGGCAAATGGGCGGCCACTTTGTGACCCATAGCCTGAACGATGATGGTACTTGGAAGGATCTCACCAAGCAAAAGAACAGTAGCGCGGACATTTCCTGTACCGCAGGGCAAATGCCCCGACTATTAGGACTGGCTCAGGCCTCTAAAATATATCGAAGCGTAAAGGAAATAGACCAGACCAATTTTTCCAACAATGGTAACGAAGTGGCTTGGGGCACCATTGGCAATGCCAGCACCAGTGAAGGTCACTTTTTTGAGGTGATCAACGCGGCGGGGGTTATGCAGGTTCCCATGGTCATCTGTATTTGGGATGATGAATATGGCATTTCGGTACCATCGGAATTCCATACCACCAAAGGTGACATTTCCGAAGCATTGAGCGGATTGCAAAGAGATGAAGAAAATAAAGGATACGAAATCCTAAAAGTAAAAGGATGGGACTATACCGCTTTGATCCATGCGTTTGAAAATGCTTCTGATATTGCAAGGGAAGAACACGTCCCCGTAATGATACACGTTACCGAACTGACCCAACCCCAAGGGCATTCCACTTCCGGCTCCCATGAACGGTACAAATCTGCCGAACGATTGGAATGGGAAAAGGAACACGATTGCAACAAACAGTTCAGGGAATGGATCTTGGAAAATGGCATTTGTTCCGAAGATGACCTGAAAAAACTGGAACGCGATATCAAGCACAAGGTAAGGACCGCCAAAAAAGAGGCTTGGTCCGAATTCCTTAAACCTCATTTGGAAGCCAAAAAGCAATTGGTCCAATTATTGGATCAAGCGGCAAACAAAAGTCCGAACAGGGCCTTTATTACCAAAATAAAGAACGATTTGATTGCCATAGAAGAGCCGTTGAAAAAGGATTTGGCATTCAAATCAAGGCATGCTCTACGGTATCTTTTAGGGGAAGACACCCAAGAAAAGAGGCAATTACAACAGTGGGTTTCCGACTTTTTGGCCACCAACGAACTAAAATACAGCTCGCATCTTTACAGTGAACTGGACAACAAGGCCACCAATATTGCAGCCATCCCCCCTACCTATGCCAACAACGCGGAGGAAGTGGATGGAAGGATCATCTTGCGTGACAATTTTGATGCTTTGTTCGCAAAATATCCAGAAGCATTGGTTTTTGGTGAAGATACGGGCAACATTGGCGATGTAAACCAAGGCCTTGAAGGATTACAGAAAAAATATGGTGAACTTAGGGTTTCCGATACCGGTATCCGGGAAACCAGTATTATTGGTCAAGGAATAGGAATGGCACTTCGGGGTCTGAGGCCGATTGCCGAAATCCAATACTTGGATTACATCTTGTATGCTATCCAAACTTTGAGTGATGACCTAGCCACGTTGATGTACCGAACCGTGGGCAAGCAAAAAGCGCCACTCATTGTACGTACCAGAGGACACCGGCTGGAAGGCATTTGGCATTCCGGTTCCCCGATGGGAGGTTTGATCCATCTGCTACGGGGTATGTACATTCTCGCTCCAAGAAATATGACACAGGCGGCTGGGTTTTACAATACCCTTTTAAAAAGTGATGAACCTGCTTTGATCATTGAAAGTCTTAACGGTTACCGACTGAAAGAGAAATTGCCGTCTAATTTGGGAGAGTTCTGCACCCCGATCGGAAAAGTTGAGACCCTAAAGCAAGGTTCGGATATCACCTTGGTTTCCTACGGTTCCACTTTGAGGATTGTTGAGAAAGTTGCTCAGGAACTTCTTGAAGTGGGTATTGATGCAGAGGTGATTGATGCGCAAACTTTATTGCCATTCGATTTGGATCATGATGTGGTGAAGAGTCTTCAAAAAACAAACCGACTTTTGGTCATCGATGAGGATGTTCCCGGTGGATGTTCCGCCTATTTAATGCAGGAAATTGTAGAAAAACAGGGCGGTTACAAATATTTGGATAGTGCACCACAAACCCTGACCTCAAAGGCACATCGCCCTGCATATGCCACGGATGGGGATTATTTCTCCAAACCGAATGCAGAAGATATTTTCGAGAAGGTTTATGCCATCATGCACGAAGTGGACCCGAAATCATACCCAAAACTGAGATGATTTTCAAAAAATGCGTCAACCCAAAATCGCTTTTCATGAAGTAATGTTGCGTTTTTTGAAACATTATTAATAATTTCACAGCAACTAAATCCCCCCATGAATGAAAAATAACACGCTTATACACCTTGGTCTGGCATTATTGCGAATCGTTCCTTCCGCATTCATGATGCACCATGGTTATCCCAAACTTATGAACTTGATCAACGGCAATACCGAATTTGCCAACCCCTTCGGTATTGGCCAGGCACCTACTTTATTTTTGGCCGTTGTGGGTGAATTTATCTGTCCTATTTTAATGATTGTTGGCTTCAAGACCCGTTGGGCCGCAATCCCGACCGCTATCACTATGTTCGTGGCCGGATTTATAATCCACGGCGGTGATCCATTTGGGACAAAGGAAATGGCATTGCTTTACCTGACCGTTTTTGTGGTAATCATGTTATTGGGTCCCGGCAAATACAGTGTAGATAAAAAATAGGTCAAACAATCTGAATCAATAATTCTTTTAGCAGGTCCGCCTGTGCCATGTTATTGGCCCCTACTCCTTTGCTTTTAAGATCCAAGTCCCTTAGATTGGAAATGATACCGCTCACCCTTTTCATGGGATAATTTTTCGCGGCCACGGTAAACTCACTCACAAAATAGGGGTTTACACCCAATGCCTTGGCTACATTGCCAGGCGAGTGATCGTTCAATCCGTGGTATTGCAGCAACTGGGTGAAGAAAGTATTCAACAAGGTGATGGTAACTACAAAAGGGTTGTCCTTCGGATTTTGCGCAAAATAATCGATGATGCGAGATGCTTTTTTTACATCGCGTTCTCCAATGGCCTTCTTCAATTCAAAATTATTGAAATCCTTACTGATCCCAATATGTTTCTCAATGATCTCGGAAGTGATTTCCGTATCCTGCGGCACCACAAGGGAAAGTTTGTCCAATTCATTACTGATCTTACTCAGGTCGGTTCCCAAAAATTCCACTAAAAGCACACAGGATTTGGGTGAAATTTTATAACCCTTGCCACTCAGGGTCCTTCGGATCCAATCGGCAACCTGGTTTTCATACAGTTTGTTGCTCTCAAAAAGTTCCCCACTCTTCTGAATGGCCTTGTATAGCTTCTTCCTCTTATCGAGCTTTTTATATTTAAAACAGATGACAAGAATGGTGGTCGGTTGGGGATTTTCCACATAGGAAATCAAGTTTTCAATGGCCCTAGAAAGGTGTTGTGCTTCCTTTACAATGACTACTTGATACTCCGCCATCATGGGAAAACGTTTGGCGTTGGCCACTACATCTTCCACTGTGGTGTCTTTTCCATAGAGCACCATTTGGTTGAAACCCTTTTCCTCTTCCGTCAGGACATTGTCGGCAATGTATTGTGATATTTTGTCAATGTAATAGGGTTCTTCCCCCATTAAAAAATAAATAGGTTTAGGATTGCCCTTATTGATTTCCGCTACAATTTCCTTAATTCTTTCCATTCCAAAAAAAATCGTCATTTTTGCCCAATGCAGTCATTGAACTTTCCCAAATATGAGTTCCGAATCAAAAATAGCCAAAATAGGCAGTACATATTTGATGGCATCCGTAAAAAATTTGTGGTGCTGCAACCGGAAGAATGGGTACGCCAGCACTTGGTGCATTTTTTAATATTCACCAAGGATTTCCCAAAAAGCTTGATCAATGTGGAAAAACAATTGACCGTGAATTCCTTGAAAAAAAGGTATGATGTGGTGGTCTTCAACCCAGATGGATCTATTTTTTTATTGGTGGAATGCAAAGCCCCCGAAGTGAAGATTGACCAGAGCACCTTTGATCAAATTGCACGTTACAACTATCAATTAAAGGCCAATTTTCTTTTGGTAACCAACGGTTTGGAACATTATTGTTGTGAAATGGACCACGAGCATGAAAAATACAGGTTTTTAGAGGATATTCCTGATTTTAGCCGTTAATTTGCCTCCGTTTTGAAAATCGCCGTCGTCATACTCAATTGGAACGGGGAAGCCCTTTTGGAGCGGTTTCTCCCATCGGTCATGGAGCATTCCGAAGGGGCAGATATTTATGTGGTGGACAATGCCAGTACCGATGGCTCCATAGACTTCTTAAAACAGCACTATCCTACGATCGGTGTGGTGCAAAATGATGTAAACGGTGGTTTTGCCAAAGGCTACAATGATGGATTAAAGCATATTGAAGCCGACCTGTTCTGCCTTTTGAACTCTGATGTGGAAGTGACGGAAAATTGGCTGGGACCCATCATCAAAGCGTTTCGGGACATTCCCGAGGCGGCCATCATTCAACCCAAAATATTGGACCTGAAACAAAAGGACCATTTTGAATATGCCGGTGCCGCAGGTGGTTTTATCGATATGTTGGGATACCCATTTTGTAGGGGGCGAATTTTTCAGTCCATTGAAAAGGACGAAGGCCAATACGATGACATTAAGGAAGTATTCTGGGCCACCGGAGCCTGTATGTTCATCAAAAGTGAGGTGTTTAGATCCTTGAACGGTTTTGATGAGGACTATTTTGCCCATCAGGAAGAAATCGACCTTTGTTGGCGGGCCAAAAATGCAGGGCACAAGGTATTTTATGTTGGGCACAGCCATATTTACCATTTAGGCGGATCCACCCTATCCAACATGAATCCAAAGAAAACCTTCCTCAATTTCAGGAATTCTCTCTTTTCCATCACTAAAAACTTGCCTCGCAAAAAAGCTTGGCCCATCGTGCTGTTGCGATTATTGATGGATGGCATCGCCGCTGCGCGATTTATATTCCAACTCAAATTCGACCACTGCTTTGCCATTCTCAAGGCACATTTGAGTTTTTATGCTAACTTTAGCAAAATGTACAAAAAACGCGAAAAAGCTAATTTTTTATTAAAGTACTACCCTGTGACATCCATAGTTTGGTCTTACTTCGTACATCATATAAAGAATTTTAACATTTTAGTAAAAGATTAACGAAGCCGAAATAGTGAAGCCTTGGTTTTTCTATAATTTTGGTGTAGTTTTTTAACATTGATTAATCTAACAATCCTTTAATTATACTCTGAACTATGAAAAAAATTTTTCTAGGAACATTGGCAATGTCAGTTCTATTAACATCTTGTGTGTCGCAGAAGAAATATGCAGAACTGGAGGCCAAACAAAAAGAAACCCAAGATTTATTGAACTCTGCAACCGTTAAACTGAACGATTGTTTGGAAGACAAAGCCACTGCAGATGCCAAATTAAAAACCCTCGAAGATCAAAATGCCTTCTTGAAAGCCAACAACCAAGAGCTTATCAACAATATGGGCAACTTGACAACCCTTACCACAAAAGGTGCTGAAAACCTTGAAAAATCACTGGAAAGCCTTAAGGAGAAAGACCTTACCATCAGAAAACTTCAAGATGCCGTTACCCGAAGGGACTCTGTTAACCTTTCTTTGGTACAGAGCTTGAAAGGTGTACTAGGAAACTTGGATGACGAGGACATCGAGGTAAGTGTTGAAAAAGGTGTGGTATTCGTTTCCATCTCTGACAAATTGTTGTTCAGAAGCGGAAGCTACAATGTAACTGCCGCTGCCAAAGAAGTATTGGGCAAAGTAGCCAAAGTGGTAAACAACAAGCCTGACTTCGAATTTATGGTAGAAGGTCATACAGACAACGTACCTTACAAGAGCGGAGTTCTTTTGGATAACTGGGATTTGAGTGCCAAACGTGCTACCTCAGTTGTTAGGATCCTTCAAAATGACTTTGGTGTAGATCCTGCCAGAATGACCGCAGCCGGACGTAGCTACTACATTCCTCTTGTGAGCAACGACACTTCTGCCAACAGGGCTAAAAACAGAAGAACCCGTATCGTGGTACTTCCAAAAATCGATCAGTTCTATAACATGATCGAAGAAGGTATGAAAGATCCTGCCATCGGCGGTACCGGTAAATAAAAATCGGTTTAAGAAATAAAAAGCGGCCTTTTCAGGCCGCTTTTTTTATTTTATAAAATATCGAGACTTCCCTTGCCCTCCCGAACCACAACAGGCTCACCTTCGGAAAGGTCTATGACCGTAGAGGCCACATTATCCCCATAACCCCCGTCGATTACCACATCCACCAAGTTTTGCCACTTCTCATAAATGAGCTCGGGATCAGTGGTGTATTCTATAATATCATCCTCATCATGGATGGAGGTGGAAACAATTGGATTGCCGAGTTCGGCCACCAAGGCCCTGGCAATATTATTGTCGGGCACCCGAATACCCACCGTTTTCTTTTTCTTGAAATCTTTTGGAAGGTTGTTGTTCCCAGGTAAAATAAAGGTGTATGGACCTGGAAGGGTTCTCTTTAAAATCTTAAAGGTGGAAGAATCAATTTGGCGCACATAATCCGATAAATTGCTGAGATCCGCACAAACAAAGGACCAGTTCGCCTTCTCCAGCTTGACACCCTTGATCCTGGCAAGTCGCTCCAAGGCCTTTGTATTGGTGATGTCGCAACCCAAACCATAAACGGTATCTGTCGGATATATGACCAACCCGCCTTTTCTTAGCACATTCACTACCTTCTCCACCTGTCGGGGATTAGGGTTCTCCTCATATAATTTAATCAATTCTGCCATTTCCCATTCACAGGAAAGATTATCTACTTTCCAACAGACCAAGTTACTAAAGATTCATCGGACAAGCACATAAACGGGCACAAAACGGTGATGGACTCCCAATTTTTTCTTAATGCTGCAACCTTGATGTTGACTCGGCATCTATGCATTAAAAAAGCCGATTGGTCAACTCAAATGGCCGATTGGTAGATTGCTATACAATATGTGCTTGTAAAACTTAGAATTTTGCAACACAGTCCATAATTAGACATCAATCAAATGAGACTTACCCAATTTCCCATTCTTTTCATTTGTAGCCTGGTATTATTTTCTACTTCGTGCACCCGTAAAAGCAACATACGAGAGTTTACCAATGGTAAAGAAATCATCACTTCCTTGGACAGCTTGTTCACAAATCTTGAAACTATCAGCTCAAGATCGAGTCCCAATTCGGAA
>JASBTS010000175.1 GCA_030148305.1 Allomuricauda sp.
ATGTCCACATTCGGTTTTATCTTGTGCGCCAGTTTATAAATAGTATCGTAATCCCGAGCACCTATGGCTCTTTCCAAACCTTCAAGATCTTCGGGTACTTCTTCCAAAAAAACAGAGATCACGGAAACAATGAAATCCTCATCTCCCTCTGCCATCTCATTTAACTTATCGAGGCTGTAAATCATTATCGTACATTAATTTCAAATAGCTTCTCACCTTCCAAGGTGCCAACAAGGTAGTCATTTGGGGTTACTTTACCAACCCCGGCAGGTGTACCTGTAAAAATGATATCCCCTTTTTTCAACATAAAATAGGTGGAAACATGGGCTATAATTTCATCTATCTTCCAAAGCATCAAAGCGGTATTCCCATCTTGAACTTTTTCACCATTTTTGGATAGGGTAAAACTCAAATGGTCCACATCCTTGAATTTATTTTTGGATACCCAGTTCCCAATAACGGCCGATCCATCAAAGCCCTTCGCTTTTTCCCAAGGCAGACCTTTTGCTTTTAGTTTGGATTGAAGGTCCCTCGCCGTAAAATCGATGCCGAGGCCTATTTCGTCATAGTATTTATGGGCAAATTCCTTGGCGATATGTTTTCCGACCTTTTTGATCTTCACCAATACCTCAACTTCATAATGTACATCGTTGCTAAATTCAGGAATGTAAAAATCCTGCTCTTTTGGAAGAATAGAGGAATCCGGTTTTATGAAAACCACAGGTTCCTCGGGACGTTCGTTGTTCAGTTCGTCTATGTGATCCACATAGTTACGTCCTATACAAATCAGTTTCATTCAGTTTTAGGGGAGTTTTGTTGTATTATATTTTATTGTTGAACTTACTCAACTTAATCTGCGTCAATACTTTTTTAGTGTACAAAGGAAAATCGGCATTTAAAATCCAGCCAAAATAACCTGGTTCGGCCTCCAAGACCTCATCCACGGACCTTCCCTTATGTTTTCCGAAGGAAAAAACAGGTTGTTCGTTTTCATCAAGGGCTATAAATCCGGCAAAATCGAGGGATTGTTTCCTAGTGGTGAATTCAGACAGTTTTTTGATGTCATTTTCCAGTTCGGGGTATCTTTCCAACTGGGCAAGGAGTACCTCATAAGTGGCCATGGTATCGGCCTTGGCACTATGGGCATCATCCAAGCTTTTGTCGCAATAGAATTTATAAGCAGCTTCCAAGGTACGTTTTTCCATTTTATGGAAAATAGTCTGCACATCCACGGAAACCATATTTTTCATATCAAAATCCACATCGGCCCGCAACATTTCCTCCACCAGAAGAGGAATATCGAAGCGATCTGAATTAAAACCTGCCAAATCACTGTCGCGGATCATTTTGTAAATCTCTTTGGACAATTGTTTGAAGGTAGGTTCATTGGCCACTCTTTCGTCAGATATGCCATGAATGGCCTCCGACTCTGCCGGTATTGGCATTTCAGGATTCACCAACCATGTCTTGCTTTCCTTGTTCCCGTTGGGATATACCTTCAAAATGGATATTTCTACGATACGATCCTTGGCCACATTGGTACCTGTGGTTTCCAGATCAAAAAAGCAAATGGGTTTGGTCAATTGTAATTGCATGCGGAATTCATTGAATGAATAAATGGGACTTCAAAATCTTAAAGTTACACATAGTGAAAAGAAAAAATGGAATTTTCCATTAGATTTCCCTGTTCATGTCCCAAGCCTCCAAATAATCCGCAACGGCTTTTACGAACATTCCACCCAAGGCTCCGTTCACTACTCGGTGGTCATAGCTATGCGATAGGAACATTTTGCTTCGGATGCCGATGAACTCCCCTTGACCGGTATCGATCACGGAAGGAATTTTTCTAATGGCACCCAAGGCCAAAATGCCCACTTGCGGTTGGTTGATGATCGGCGTTCCGAAAACACTACCGAAGGTTCCCACATTGGTGACGGTGTAGGTACCATCTTTTACCTCATCGGGCTTTAACTGATTGTTCCGTGCACGATTGGCCAAATCGTTAACCGTCTTGGCCATACCTACCAAATTCAATTGATCGGCATTTTTGATTACGGGCACGATCAAGTTTCCATCAGGTAAGGCTGCCGCCATACCCAAATTGATGTTTTTCTTTTTGATGACCTTGTCCCCATCCAAAGAAATGTTCATCATCGGGAATTTCTTCAGGGCCAATGCCACCGCTTCCATAAATATTGGGGTAAAGGTGAGTTTTTCCCCTTCCCTTTGCTCAAAGGCATTTTTTACTTTATTTCTCCAGTTTACCACGTTGGTCACATCCACTTCCACAAAACTTTGCACGTGTGCCGATGTGGAAATACTCTCAATCATGTGGTGGGCGATCAATTTGCCCATTCGGGTCAATGGGATGACCTCATCACCATCACCAACGGGAATTGGGGCTGATTTTGGTTTCTCAGCAACTTCCTTCACTGGTTTAACTTCGGCTTCCATTGGTTTTACCTCTTTCACAACCGGAGCCTCAACTGGTTTTACAGTACCCTTTGTGGTTCGGTTCTCCAGATAGGCCATGATATCATTTTTGGTAACGCGACCTTCACTTCCTGTTCCGACAATGGCTTCCAGTTCGTCCATGGAAATACCTTCTTCCTTGGCTATATTTTTCACCAAAGGGGAATAAAATCTATCGGGATTTGAAAAATTAGGAGCAGGTACGGCAACTGCTTTTTGGGTTTGGGCCATATCGTTCTCCAGAACCGTGACAGGCTCTTCAACAGGCTCGGAAACAGGGCTCTCCATTTTGGAGTCCCCAATTGGTAAATCCACATCACCATTTAACTGGATCACGGCCACCACTTCCCCAACTTTTATCACATCATCTACGTCAAACCGCTTCTCCAACAAAACACCCTCCACTTCACTGGGTACTTCAGAATCTACTTTGTCCGTGGCAATTTCAAAAACGGCCTCGTCCATTTCAATGGTATCGCCCACTTCCTTCAACCAAGTGGTGAGGGTAGCTTCGGCAACACTTTCGCCCATTTGCGGTAATTTCAATTCAAATTTTGACATATTCCTATTTATCAAAGTGATTTGGACTCTTATTTTGCAAAAATACTAAAGTAAATCACTTATTATTGTTTTATGTTCATTATTTAGCACGACCCTAGTTCGCCTTCATCGAATTTTCAAAAGGCACCCGGTTCAAAATACTGC
>JASBTS010000179.1 GCA_030148305.1 Allomuricauda sp.
TTGATGAAAAAAGCAGTTTCGCTCATCATGGGCCCCCAACCGGCTTCGTACCAACCTACGGACCCATCTTCAAACCGGACTTGTAACTGCCCATAATTGTACATGTCGGCATCAATCTCATTGGATAATCTTGCTCCAATGGCAGAGACACTAACTGGGTTAGAACGCGTCATGTAACACATGACATCAACATAATGGACCCCACAATCTACAATGGGGGACATGGACTTCATGAGTTGTTTGTGGGTATACCAATGACTTCCTGAACTCTGCTGGTTCAAATTCATCCGCATAACCAAAGGTTTTCCCAGGGTTTGGGCGATTTGGGTAAACTTGGCCCAAGTAGGATGTACCCTTAAAATATAGCCCACTACCATTTTCTTGCCTTTTTTTTTGGATAGATCCACTAAGGTTTGGGCTTCTTCCACAGTTAAGGCCAATGGTTTTTCTACAAAAACATGGGCATTGGCCTCCAAGGCCATTTTTACATAATCAAAATGGGTATCGGGGTAGGTATTGATGGAAACCACATCAGGTTTGGTGTTTTGCAAAGCTTGGGCATAATCGGAAAAGGTGGCAACACCTCCCAGTTCGTTGGAAAGTTGCTCCCTACTTTTAGCTCCACGACTGACCAATCCTACAATTTCAAATCCTTCCAATTTGTGGTATGCACGTGCATGGGAAGTTCCCATGTTGCCACAACCCACGACCAAAGTTTTTAGTTTTTCCATTTTTATTTGATAAATCTTAAAGATAAGGCTACTTCTTCTTTTTTTAAATGTTGTCATGTGCTGATTGAATATAGAACTTCACTAATTTTTATGTTTTCTTTGATTTTTTACGTGGCTGTGTTTTCATATCATTAAACCTTTCACAAAAGCTTTATTGGTACAACAGGTATGCCTATTTTTGCACCATGCAAAAAACAACTCAAAAACCCAACTTTGAATTTGTGGCCATGATGGCCGCGTTGATGTCGATCGTAGCCTTGGCCATAGATGCCATTCTGCCGGCTATTTCCAATATTGGGGAGGCCATTCATAGCTACGATTCCACCGATAACCAATTGTTGGTTACCATGATTTTCTTGGGACTTGGGGTAGGACAGTTGTTTTTTGGACCCATTTCAGACAGTTTTGGCAGGAAACCGGTGGTGTATGTGGGATTTACCATTTTTTTGGTGGCCAGTATCATTTGTTTGGTGGCACCTTCACTGGAAATTATGGTCATTGGAAGAATCCTACAGGGTATTGGTCTTTCTGCACCACGTACTATGGCCATTTCCATCATCAGGGACACCTATGAAGGCGATTACATGGCAAAGGTGATGTCGTTTGTTGTAGCATTCTTTATCTTGATTCCAGTAGTGGCCCCGGCCATTGGAAAGTTGATTTTGGATGCCGCGGGTTGGCAGGCCATTTTTTATGTCCAGATGTTTTTTGTTTTTGTCGTATCACTTTGGTTTTGGAAAAGACAACCTGAAACCCTACATCCCGAATATAAGATTCCGTTCTCCAGCCATGTGTTTGTTGATGGGTTGAAGGAGTTCGTAAAATACAAGGAAACTGTGGCCTTTACCATTACTTCTGGCTTGGTTACAGGTGCCTTTTTGGTGTATTTGAGTTCCGCACAACATATTTTTGAGGACCAATATGCCTTGAAGGAAGTGTTCCCATACATTTTTGCTGGATTGGCTGTTTCCATTGGGCTTTCCACCTTCTTGAATGGTACTTTAGTGATGCGTTTCGGGATGCGAAAATTGTCCCTTATGGCAACCATCGTATTTTGTCTAGTGGCCTTGATCTATTCCGTGGTGTTTTTGAACTCGCCCAACCCCAGTATTTATGTATTGGTGGGCTTTTTGTCCGTACAATTCTTTTGCCTAGGGTTCATGTGGGGTAATTTCCGATCCATTGCCATGGAACCGATCGGTCATATAGCAGGGATAGGCGCCGCTATCAACGGATTCGTATCCACCGTACTTTCCATTCCCATTGCCACATTTATTGGCGAGTTTGTGAAGAACAGTGTTTGGCCTTTGTTTGCTGGATTGGCCATCTGTGGATTGTGTTCATTGGCTATTTTCTTGTTGGTACATCGACCTAGGAAAAAGGTAGCAACAGCTTGATCAATTTCCTTGGGGAAAGAAAACTTCCCCACTACAGGAATCTGAAGTAGCTCCGGTAACAGAACACAACACATTTGTTTTTCCTTCAAGACGAAGTACGGCCATCAAGGAAAAAACCAAGGCCTCTTTGTATGCGATCAAGATTTTTTCGGGTATTACCAATTCAATATTAGGGCCCAACTTTTCTTGAAGCGTATCCATGAAAAATTGGTTCATAGCACCTCCACCTGTAGCCAGTAACTTGTTTTTGGGTTTACTGCTATGTTTATGTATGGAAAAGGCAATCTGCTCGCAATTGTGGTGGATCAAGGTATGTAACTTATCCGCTTGAGTGCCTGATGCCGCATCGATCAACGGGATTACCTTGCTGGTAAACCATTCATATCCGGTGGATTTAGGATATGGTAGTTGGTAGTATTCCAGACTGTTCAACTTTCTTAGCAAGTCGTGATCCATACTTCCCGAACGGGCGAGCTTTCCATTTTCATCATAGGAAAGTCCTAATTGATGGGTAATGTAGTTCAAAGGCATGTTGGCCATACCGATGTCATAAGCGATTCGCTGACCATTTTTTTCAAAGGAAATATTACTGATGCCGCCCAAATTCAAGCAAAAATCAAATTCATGGAACAAAAGCCGATCCCCGATTGGGACCAATGGTGCTCCCTGTCCTTTTAAGGACACATCTTTGGAGCGGAAATCGCAAACCACTTGTTTGCCGCTGGTATTGGCCAAAATCTGACCATCACCCAATTGAAAGGTAATCCCATCTTCAGGTCGATGGTGCGAGGTATGTCCATGACTGGCGATAAAATCAACTTCTTCGGCCAATTCGTCCATGAACTGTTTGGATTGTTCCCCTAGCCATACACCATAATCTTGGTGCAATTGGGCATGATCGGCATCGGACAGGTAAATGGCGTTCTTGAGGTAATCCCTCATTTCATCAGAATAGGGGATATCCTTGGTCTGTTTTATTTGAAAGTTCCAATGCCCGTTTTCTTCCCAAATATGGCAGTAGGCCATGTCCAATCCATCCAAGGAAGTACCTGACATTAATCCCAAAACTTTGTATTTGCTCATAGACTAAAAGTTTTAAGTTGGACGGGAAGCAAACCTTTGGCCATGGTCTTACCCAAAAAATGTTGAAGGGCCACTTTCTGAAATTCAGGAAAATCTTGATATACAATGACCACATTGGTGTTGGGCAGAATCCCTAAAATATCCAAAACATAAGGATTGCCAAATAGATAAAGCAGCACTTTTTTTCCATTGATTATAGATTTAATGATCTGCAAAACAACATCATCAAAACCAAATTGATCCTTTGGTTTAACGGCCGGAGGGAATAGGGACAAAACCACAGTTTCCGTTTTATCAAGTTTTTGCTGAATGATCCCTTGGTCCGAAGGGATTTTCAAAACCGGGTGACCAAAGGCTTCCTCCAAACCCTTTGAGAAAAGGTTGGCTTTACCATTGTGGACAGCTAAATTCAGAAAATTTGAAGCTCGAATTTCTTCAAGCAGTTCTTTACGCCCAATCCTCTCGGTTAGACAGTTCTGGGCAATCTCGCTATTGATTTCGGATGCCGTTTCCCAGTCTAACCCATCTGATTTATTTGTATTGGAAAACGCTTCTTCCTTCAATTTCCAAATTCGTTCAAAACTGGCTTCAATTCGGTCTTCTGTCTCCTGCTGAAGAATGAGATCAATACCTTCTTTGGTATTTTCACTAAAACAGAGGACATCCATTCCAGCGGAAAAAGCCTTCGCTTCCAACGTTCCTTTTTCAGAAAAGGTCTTGGATACGGCGTGCATGTTCAGTGCATCGGAAATGATGACCCCATCAAATCCCATTTGATTCCGCAACAACCCGGTAATGATTTTGTGTGAAGTGGTAGAAGGCCCTTCGTTGTCCAGTTGTGGCAGTAGCAAATGACCTACCATAACCGAATCCACACCTTTTTGGATCAACTGTTGAAATGGATAAAGCTCATTATTTTGTAAATCCTCCAAGGATTTGTCGATTACGGGCAAACCTAAATGGGAATCGGTTGCAGTGTCCCCGTGACCTGGAAAATGTTTGATGGAATTCAAAATTCCAGCTTCGGACATGCCTCTAATGAATGCTTCGGCTTTGGTAAATACTTTTTGCTTGTCATCCCCAAAAGAACGATAGCCGATCACTGGATTTTCAGGATTACTGTTGATATCTACCACGGGAGCCAAGTTCCAATGGATACCCGCACTGAGGCAATCTCGGCCTATGGCTTTGCCAGTATGGTAAATAAGGTCCTCCCTATTTTGCAATGCTCCCAAAGTGATGGCATAAGGATATTGAGGAGTATTTTCAATGCGCATGGCCAATCCCCATTCCGCATCAATGGCAATCAACAGTGGAATTTTTGCTGCTTTTTGATAACGGGCAATGAGTTCTACCAATCGACCATAACTTTTTTCATTATGGACAATCTGTTTTTTGCCTTCAAAATTGGTGGCAGCGCTGGCACGGCTATGGAAGAAACAAAGCGACCCGATATGGTAGTTCGCGATTAATTGTTCCATTTTCTGGACTTCTTCCTCGGTATCGTTGATAAAAACAGCAGGCATGAACAGTTGGCCCACTTTCTGGGATAGTGTAACCTGATCTTTTGACGGCAAATGAACTTTATTCATCAGTTTCCACAGTTTTTTTGCCATAATCGGCGGGATAGTCCAAATATTTCAACACGATAAACGCTGGTATGGCAGCAATGACCACCCAAATAAAGAATCCATCATACCCCAACCATTCCTGAATATATCCGCTGAGCATTCCGGGGAGCATCATGCCCAACGCCATAAAACCGGTGGCAATGGCATAATGAGAGGTTTTGGAGGCGCCATCGGCCACATAAATGAGGTACATCAAAAATGCGGCAAAGCCGAATCCATATCCAAATTGCTCGATGATCACGGTTCCCACAACGGCATAAATACTGGTGCTCTGGGTAACGGCCAAGACAGCATACAAAGCATTGGGCAGATTGAGCGCCAAAAGCATGGGGAGCATCCATTTTTTAAGGCCATCACGAGAAATTAAAATACCGCCGACTATTCCACCCAAAGAAAGCATGATTACCCCGACTGTGCCATAAATGGTGCCTACAGCCTCTGTGGAAAAGGCAAGCCCACCTACTTCCAACTTATCCAAAAGGAAAGGGGATGCCATTTTAACCAATTGCGATTCGCCCAATCGATAGGTTAGGATGAACAACAACGCCCAGCCAATTTGTTTTTTTTGGAAAAAGGAAGCAAATACTTCTAAAAACCCTGCTGGTTTGGCTTCTTTTTCAATTGAACTTTCCTCAAATTTTGGTGCGGCAAAAAAATTGGAAATGGTCAAGGCAAGCATCAAAATAGAGGCGCTGATCATGGTTAGGGACCACGCTTTGGTATTGTCCTCGAATCGGTTCTCCAAGTATCCTGCAAAGATGACGAGGAGTCCTTGCCCCGTAATCATCGCCAAACGATAAAATGTGCTTCGTAGCCCAATAAAAAAGGATTGTTTTTTCTGGGTAAGTCCGATCATGTAATAGCCATCGGAAGCAATATCGTTAGTAGCCGAAGCAAATGCTGCCATCCAAAAAAAAGCAAGGGTAATGGTAAAGAAGGAGTTAGAGGAAACAAAGAATCCAATACCTATAAATGCCAGAGAAATGACCAATTGCATCATCAAAAACCACTTTCGCTTGGTGCCCTTTAAATCTACAATGGGGCTCCACAAAGGTTTTATGACCCAAGGGAG
>JASBTS010000193.1 GCA_030148305.1 Allomuricauda sp.
AGAGCGGCGATAACATCGCCGCTCCAGAATCAATAACCAACCAAAAAACAATTAAAACTATACGGTCACGACTACATATTGTCGTCCTGTTCTTTTATACCAAACACCTCTGTATTTGTAGAGTCTTCTGCCATTTACATACACTACTTTGCTTCCTTGGGGCAAGGTGTTCACGACCACTCCCCGTGGTGCGGCGCAGACTACATATTTTCTTCCCCTGGGCTTGTACCAAACCCCATCGGCATAATAAAAGTTGTTGCTATTGTGTACCACAATTGCGGGGCTTGCTATAGTGGTGACTACGGTGCCATATTTTGGATACACCTTCACTACGGTTCTTTTTTGTGCATGGGCGGCCAATAATGTCCCCAAAAAGGCCATGATAACCAAAAGTGTCTTCATACGTTTCATAATGCGGATTTTTATGGTTTCTATATCTAAGACTTTGGAATTGTAAAATGGTTTAATAAAAAAAGAGCCATATCGGCTCTTTTCTTGTTTTTTGTTGATTTTGAATTGGTTATCCTCCGCCTCTTCGCTTTTGATAGGTTTGAAGCAACTGTTTTTTAAAATCTTCCTCGGCCTTGATGAGCAACAGCACTTTTTTGGCGGGGATCACTTTTCTAATATCCGTCATGAATTGTTGTTCGGCATTGTGGCGTTCGTTTTGAAGGGAGAGCAGATTATTCAACAGTTCTTCCGAGTCTGCATCCGAAAGTCCTTGGGCCATGGATATTTTGGATTGCAGTTCGGCACGTTCCCGTCTCCGGATATTTTCCAATACATCCTCATGTTCGTTATAAATGGGCCAGAATTGTTGGGCTTCTTTGCTGGTCAAACCCACTTTTTCCGTAATAAAGGCTACTTTAAGGGTTTTGATACGGTCCCGCACCGGCCCTTGGGCCTGAATCCAAAAGATGCCGATCAAAAATGCGATCAGTATGGGTAGTTTTTTACTCATAATCAATGTATTCAATGTTTAAGTCTCTTAGGTCGTCCACATTGGCATCAAGATATTCCAAAATGACTTCGCCGCTAAGATCATCTTCCAAAATGTCGTTCAATTGAACGTTTTCAAAAGAGACCATTTCGGCCAGTTCATAAGAGCTCATCCCAATACGGTTGTTGTCAAAGTAGGCATCAATTTCGGTATTCGCCAAATCATCAAAAGTAACCGATGAAGTCTCTGTTTTCCAATTGAATCCGAAGATCAAAAGGAAAACCGCAGCCACAGCAGCGGCCCCATAGTATACTTTTCGGTAAGGCTTGAGTTGGATTACCTTACCCTTTTCTTGAGTGGTTCTGGACAATATTTTGGGAACAACCATATCAAAATAGCCTTCGGGCACGCCAAAACCATCCGTTTTAGGAATGATGGAATCTGTTTCGCCAACCGTTTCTTGTTGGATGCGGTCCATCAAACGTTCGTTGAAGTTTTCAAAAAAACCTTCAGGGGTGTTGAAACTATTTTTTTTGTCCTTTTTCATGATATGGTTTTGACATCAATTTCTGCCAAAGGTTTAATCTGCTTTAAGATACGCTTCAATTTTCTTTACGGCCAAATGATAGGAGGCTTTTAAGGCCCCCACCGAAGTTTCCAATACCTCGGAAATGTCCTCGTATTTCATTTCCTGAAAATACTTCATGGTAAATACCAATTTCTGCTTATCGGGCAGTTGGGCCAGTGCTTGCTGTAATTTCAATTGGATCTTATCCCCTTCAAAATATACATCAGCTTCCAGATTTTCCACCAATCTGTCTTTCAGTTCTTGGTCACCGATTCCCATTTTTTTTGATTTCTGCTTCAAAAATGTCAAGGATTCATTGGTGGCGATGCGGTACAACCAGGAATATAATTTGCTTTCCCCTTTAAAACCATCTATGTTTTTATACACCTTGATGAAGGTGTTCTGCAACACGTCATCGGCATCGTCGTGGTTCAAAACAATCCTTCGGATGTGCCAATAGAGACGCTCTTTGTAAGTGTTCACCAACACCTCAAAGGCCTTTGCTTGGCTATTTTTATCCTTAAGTTCTTGTACTAAGGTTTCCTCAGCGATCAATGGTCCGTACAATTTGATGCTTTGACTAAGGTACGGGGAAAAGGTTTAATGCTGCAATGGACAATTAGCAATTATCAATAAGCAATTATCAGTTTACAATTAGCAATAATCAATTGTCGGCATTGTCATTCTGAGCGCAGCGGAGAATCTCTTTTTGTCAGGATTGGTTTTAGATGCTTCACGGTGTTCAGCATGACATTTTAGAGCAAATTATTGTACTGTCATTTAAGCGTACCGATAGCTATCGGGACGTTCAGAATCTCTTGATTCTAGACTCTTTAACCGTCAAATGCTGAACGACTGCATCTCCACCAGCTTTTTGTAGCTGTTCTGCGCCTTCATGAGTTCGTTGTGTGTGCCTTGTTCCACGATCTTTCCTTTGCTCATGACCACAATGGTGTCTGCATTTTGGATGGTGGATAGTCGGTGCGCGATCACAATTGAAGTACGGTTCTGCATCATTTTTTCCAGTGCATCCTGAACCAAGCGTTCACTTTCGGTGTCGAGGGCCGAGGTGGCCTCATCCAAGATCATGATAGGTGGATTTTTGAGTACGGCCCTAGCGATGGAAAGTCGCTGTTTTTGACCGCCACTCAGTTTGTTTCCGCTGTCACCAATATTGGTGTCGTAGCCATGGGGGAGATCCATGATAAATTCGTGGGCATTGGCCACCTTGGCGGCAGCTATAATTTCTTCCATGGTGGCATTTTCCTTGCCCAAGGCGATGTTGTTCTTTACGGAATCATTAAAAAGGATGGAATCTTGCGTCACCAATCCCATCAACCCACGAAGGGATTTTTTGGTGATGTCCTTGATGTTGGTTCCATCAATCAAAATCTCCCCTTTGTTCACGTCGTAGAACCGGGTGACCAAATTGGCCACGGTACTTTTCCCACTTCCGGATTGTCCTACCAGCGCAACGCTCTTGCCTTTTTCAACCTTAAGGTTGAAGTCTTTCAACACGTAATCATTCTCATATTTGAAACTTACATTGCTCAGCTCAATACCTGTATTGAAATCCATTTTCTCGGCTGCACCTTCTTTGTCCTTGATGGGGTTTTCGGATTCCAAAATTTCCAAAACCCGTTCTGCTGCGGAATTACCCTTTTTAACTCCGTATGAAGCTTTGCTTATGGCCTTTGCAGGGGTTAGGATGTTAAAGGCAAGTCCCATATAAGTTATGAAAGAAGCAGGGTCCAAATCATTTTCAATAAGTACCATATGCCCACCATACCATAGCAACACGCCAAAAACTACAATTCCAAGGAATTCACTAATGGGCGAGGAAAGGTTTTGTCGGTTCAACAAGGAATTGGAAAACTTAAAGAAGCGATCTGTGGATTTTTTAAAAGTGTTGTAAAACTTTGATTCTGCGTTGAAAGCCTTGATTACCTTAAGTCCTCCCAAGGTTTCTTCCACGATGGACAAAAACTCACCCTGTTCCTTTTGTACCTTATCCGATTTTCGTTTTAAGGATTTACCAATTCTTGAAATCAACATCCCCGCGATGGGAATGAAAATAAATACAAAAATGGTCAGTTTTACACTGATCAAGAACATCACGATAATGGTAAACAAAATGGTAAGGGGTTCCCGAACAATCAGTTCTAAAACGGATAAAAGGGAATGCTGAATTTCCAACACATCCGAAGTAATCCGTGCGATAACATCTCCTTTTCGCTTTTCCGAGAAATAGGAAATGGGCAAATCCACAATCTTCTCGTACATCTTATTGCGAATATCCTTAAGCACACCGTTCCTTAAAAAGGTGATGTAATACATGGCCAAGTAGTTGAAGACATTTTTCAAGAAGAACAAGGCCAAAATCAATCCAATGGCCAGCAAAAGTCCCTTCATGGGATCATCTCCTGAAAACTGGGTCACTTTATAACCCATGTAATCCGTAAAATAATCTTTAAGTTTTCCTATGCCTTGATATGTTGGTGGACTTGTAACGCTTTTGGTCTTGTCGAACAGCACATTCAACATCGGAATCAAGGCAGCGTAGGACAAGGCACTGAACAGCGCATATAAAATGTTGAAGAAAATATTCAAATACCCGAATTTGCGGTATGGACCTGCAAACCGGAGAATTTTTTTAAAATAGTTCATTCACCTATAAATTCAGTTCGGATAGGATACCATCAATTTTGGTTTCCAGCTGCGAATTTACGGAATAATAATCGGCCGCCTTGTCCAATTTTGCATTTGTGCTGATGTAGAACTTCACTTTGGGTTCTGTACCGCTGGGTCGGGCTGCAATACGGGTGCCATCCTCGGTCTCGTAGATCAATACGTTGGATTTTGGAATATTGATCGGTTTTTCTTCACCAGTCTGTACATTTTTGGCTGTGGAAGTATTATAATCCTCGATCCAAAGCAATTTGGAGCCTTGCACTACCTTAACCGGATTTTCCTTGAAATCCTTGAGCATCTGTTTGATTTCCTCGGCACCGCTCATTCCTTTTTTGGTAAGGGATATCAGTTTTTCCTTGTAAAAGCCAAATTGAACGTAGGCATCAGTCAAATCTTTATAAAAAGAGCTACCATTGGCCTTGGCGTTAGCTGCAATTTCGCAGGCCAAAAGGGTAGAGGTGACTGCATCCTTATCGCGGACAAAGTCGCCCACCATGTAGCCGAAACTTTCTTCCCCGCCACCAATGAAGGTTGAGTTGGGGAAGTCCTTGATCATTTTACCGATCCATTTAAAACCGGTCAAAGCCGTTTTGAATTCCACACCATATGCTTTGGCCATTTGCTCCATCATAGGGGTGGAAACTATGGTGGTGGCAATAAACTCATTGCCCTTGAACCCCTTTGCCTTATACTGGTCCAACAAAAACTTGGTCATCAAGACCATGGTCTGGTTTCCGTTGAGAAGTTCTATTTTACCCTCTAGATTGCGTACGGCAATACCCAAACGATCACTGTCGGGGTCTGTGCCCACCACCATGTCCGCACCAATTTCTTCGGCCTTTTTAATGGCCATTTCCAGGGCTTCAGGTTCTTCAGGGTTGGGCGATTTTACCGTTGGAAAATCCCCGTTGGGAACGGCCTGCTCTTCGATGATAGTGACATTTTTATAACCGGCACGCTTCAACACTTCCGGAATGGCGGTAATGGAGGTTCCATGTAAGGAGGTAAATACAA
>JASBTS010000196.1 GCA_030148305.1 Allomuricauda sp.
GTGTATTCCAGAAATAGGCATCGCATTTCTTTTTGTAGTTGGGATAAAATGCTGGATTGTGGTCATCGCTGTCTTTTTTGAAAACCTGGTGAAAATGTGATGAATCTTACTCAAAAATATAATAGGGGGTAAGATCCTGACCGCCACCGAACCATTGATCTACAATATTCCCTTGTTTGTCATACATTTCAAAGTAGCGCCAGTTGGCATGTACCGTTGGCACCATGGGACTTTTTGGATGGATAACCAAACTGAGGCCACAGGCAAAAAAATCCGCTTCTTCTACTCCAAAATAGGTTTGCATGCTTTTGGGTAATGTCCCAAAAACCTTGGAAATGTTCACACCACCCTTTTCAAAAACGGCACCATTTTCTATCACGCGGGTCCTACCGCCACCACCTTCGGGACGTTCCCAAAAATCCTGTTGGAATTTTGCTTTTCCATCCACTTCTTCCAATTTGGAGGTAATGGTGTCCTGGAGTTTTTGAATGTAGGCGTAAAATTTATCTTTCATGGCGCTAAAATATGTACCAATTGGTTTTTAAATTCGGATAAATCGGCTCCCTCCTCAATTTTAATGGATTCGCTCGTCATTTTTTGAAGAATGGAAATGATTTCCTCTTCCGTTTTTTCAGGGTTCCGTTCAAAAATGAACCTTCCCACTTCATTGTTGTGCAAATCCATGGCCTTGGCCAAAGGTTTATTGGGAAAAGCTTGTTCATGCCAATCCGTTACCTTTTTGACCCAGTCTAAGACTATGTCTTTATTTTTTCCCCAACGAAAACAACGCTGCGCAATCAAACAGTTCCATAGGGCGTGTCGGAAAGCATTGGCAGGCCCATTTTTATGATGCAACTTTCCATAAAGGCTCGTGGAAACCTTCATGCAATCCTTGGTGGCTTTTAAAGTTGGGAAGATGAATAGTGGCCTACTCAACCCCAATAAAATACCTTTCAGTATGTTTTTAAGACTGACTCGTTTTACTACTGAAAAAGGGTTCACTCCTGATATTCTTTTACAGCATCCACAAAAGCTTTCGCATTTTCCAATGGTATGTTGGGCAAAATACCATGGCCCAGATTCACCACATATTTATCCTTGCCAAATTCACGGATCATTTGGTGGACCATAGTTTTAATTTTGTCCGGGGGTGATAATAATCTCGCTGGATCAAAATTCCCTTGCAATGTAACCTTACCCCCGGTTAAATATCTGGCATTTTGTGGTGAACAGGTCCAATCCACGCCCACTGCCGAGGCTCCGGAAGCTGCCATTTCCTTTAGGGCAAACCAACAACCTTTCCCAAAAACGATTACGGGCGACTCGTCTTTAAGCGCATTCACAATCTGTTGGATGTAGGACCATGAAAATTCTTGATAATCCTGTGGTGAAAGCATCCCGCCCCAGGAATCGAACACTTGAAGGGCGTTCACCCCGGCCTTAACCTTAGCCTTTAGATAGGCGATGGTGGTATCCGTAATTTTTTGGAGAAGCTGGTGCGCCAATTCAGGTTGGGTGAAACAGAACCCACGGGCCTTGTCAAAACTTTTACTCCCTTGTCCTTCCACACAATAGCACAGAATGGTCCAGGGAGAGCCGGCAAAGCCGATCAATGGAATTTCATCGTTCAGCTTTTCCTTGGTCATGGTGATGGCGTCCAATACATACCCCAAGGTATCTTCAATATTGGGCACAATGACTTTGTCCAAGTCCTCTTTGGTTCTAATGGGATTGGGGAGATAGGGCCCAAAATTGGGTTTCATCTCCACTTCAATGTCCATCGCTTGCGGAATCACCAAAATATCGCTGAACAGAATAGCGGCATCCATGCCATATCTTCTGATGGGCTGTACGGTGATTTCCGATGCCAACTCGGGGGTCTGGCAACGGGTAAAAAAATCGTACTTTTTACGGAGTTCCATAAATTCAGGCAAGTAACGCCCGGCTTGGCGCATCATCCATACGGGTGGGCGATCCACCTTTTCTCCTTTTAATGCCCTTAGGAACAAATCGTTTTTAATCATAAGGTTTCATTTGTCGTTCCTGCACTTCGTTTAACCCAGTATAAACTCCTACAGAAATCTATTTGTTATTCATTTGGATTCCGCATCGTACTTCGATTACGCTCAGCATCCGTGCGGGATGCTAATTTTTTTATGGCTTGCACCAACACATTTTCAATGGTTGGTTTGTTGGCAATTATAATGTGTTCAGTATGTTTTTTGGCTTCGATGGCGGTAGTTTCTCCAATGCAGAACAGCGTACTATCCGCAATTTGGTTTTCCAAAAGATAGCTTTTGATCCCACTGGGACTGAAGAACAAAATGCCATCAAAATCTCGATTAAATGTTTTTGGAACCAATTGGGTCCGGTACACTTCCAGTTCTTTATACCGGATGTTATTTTTTTTCAATAACTCAGGCAGTTCATCCCTTCTTTGGTTCCCTGAAAGGAAAACAAACGTCTTTTCTGGATGGTTTTTCACGATTTTTTCTGCCAATGACTGGGCATTTTCGGCAGTTTCCACAACTTCAACACCTTTTTCGATTAAAAATGAAGAAGTCTTTTCCCCAACGCAATATGCCTTAAAATTTGATGGATGATGATCTTTGGACTGCCTTAAAAAAGCCTTTACCGCATTTTTGCTGGTGAAAATGTAGTTTTGAAAAGCCATTGGAATTTCAACATCCAACCATTCAATCTGGAGCGCATCGTATTCCACTAAACCTAAGCCGGAATTCAGGAACAGTTCTTTTTGTGATGGGGTGAGTATTTTAGTGGAGAGCACTGTTTTCATTTCTGATTTCCTGCATCAATTTATCGCCACCTTTGGCCAATACCTCCTTGGCACATATTTCCCCAAAGCCTTTGGCTTCGGACAATTTTACATCTTTTTTGATCTCTATTTTCTGTTTTCCATCCAACGAGAATACTACACCTTCAAAAAATACCTTTTGGTCTTTAATCTGTGCCAAAGCACCAATTGGGGCCGTGCAACCGCCTTCCAACGTGCGTAAAAAGTCGCGCTCTATTTTAGTGGCCAGTGCTGAATCCGGGTCGTTCAGTTTGGAAAGGGCTTCCCGTGTATATTTATCATTTTCCATGGCTACCACCAACATCGCGCCCTGCGCCGGTGCCGGAATCATCCAATCCAAATAAATGGCATCCTTGGGCAACAATTTGATACGTTCCAGACCCGCTTGGGCAAAAATGGCCCCTTGCCAATCATTTTCGATCAATTTGATCAATCGTGTGTTCACATTGCCCCGTAGATCGACCACTTGGTGGTTTGGGTATCTATTCAACCATTGTGCTTTTCTTCGCAAACTGCCCGTAGCAATGATTGCTGAGGCGTCCGACTCCAAAAAGGAGGAACCTTTATGCACTAAAATATCATGGGTAATGGCCCTTTCCAAAACGGCAGCCTGCACAATGCCTTTTGGTAATTGGGTGGGCACATCTTTCATGGAATGTACAGCGATATCGATTTGTCCTTGCAGCATGGCAACATCCAGAGCCTTGGTAAAAATCCCTGTAACGCCTAGTTCGTACAAAGGCTTGTCCAGCACTTGATCCCCCATAGATTTTGTGGGCACTAAAGTAGTATCATAACCCAATTTTTCGAGTTTTTCCTGCACAGTAGTGGCTTGCCACAATGCCAGTTCGCTGTCGCGGGTACCGATTCTTATGATCTTGCTCATTTGGAATCGATTTCTAACTGAAAGACTTTTTGAATCAGTTCCAAGCTGTCCTCGGTATCCGCCTCAGAACTTTTTAAGTGATTGGCAAATTGCTTGGTTATCTTTTGTATGATCCGTTCAGAGATCATTTCGGCCTGATCTTGGTTGAAGTCGTTGATTTTTTTGGAATGAAAGTCGATTTCTTCGGCCTTCATGGTATTGAGTTTTTCCTTGAGCGCATTGATCACCGGGGCAAACTTTCGGGTTTCCAGCCATTTTAGGAAATCTTTCTTTACCCTTTCAATGATGGCCTCCGCCTTGGGCACATATTCCTTGCGTTTGGCCAAAGTGTCATCCGTAATTTGGGAAAGCTGGTCCAAGTGTACCAAAGTAACGTTCTCCAGTTCCTGTACATCATCAGAAACGTTTTTGGGAACGGAAAGGTCCAGGATCAACAATGGTTTTTTGGCATAGATCAATGCTTTGGACACAGTGGGCAATTGGGCACCCGTGGCCACGACCAGGATGTCCGCTTTGCGGATTTCGGTTTGAAGATCGCCATAATCCTTAACGGTCAATTTGAACTTTCCGGCAATGTCCTCGGCTTTTTCCCGGGTACGGTTGATCAGGGTAATGTGGGAGTTGTTGGAATGTTTGATCAAATTCTCACAGGTATTCCTTCCGATTTTTCCCGTTCCGAACAACAGGATGTTCTTTTCCGAAATATCAGGAACATTGTCCAAGATATATTTTACGGAGGCAAAAGCCACCGACGTGGCGCCGGAAGATAGTTCGGTCTCCGTTTTGATACGTTTGCTGGCCTGGATCACCGAATTGCACAAACGCTCCAAGAACGGATTGGCCATTTCTTGTTTTTTGGCGCGATAAAACCCTTGCTTTATTTGACTGATGATTTCAAAGTCACCCAAGATTTGGCTGTCGAGACCCGTGCCCACTTTGAACATATGCGAAATGGCATCGTGGTTTTTGTACACATAGGCCACTTCCTGAAATTCTTCCACCGTTCCATGCGTTTGATCGCAAAGTAGTTTGATGAGTTGGTAGGGGTGTTGGGCAAAACCGTACAGTTCTGTTCGGTTACAGGTGGATATAGCCAGAAGGCCATCAATCTCCATTTCTTTTGCCTTGCCCAAAATTTGGTCAATAGCAGGAACATCCAGACTGAACTTTCCTCTCACCTCTGCATCTGCCTTCTTGTAACTCAACCCGACGGCGTAGAAGGAATTATGTTTTGAAATATGGTAGTTCCTCATAAAGGATATAATCGCAACACAAAATTAACAGTGTTGTTCGTCATAAAATAACGCTAGCGGAACTATACAGAGTTTGTGGGCATATTGAAGGTTTAAATTTTACTTAAAATCTGCTAACACATTGATTTTATTGATAAATTTGATGAATCAGAATATAATTTAGAGCCATTCTAAATTAATGGTTTTGAAAATCAACACACAAAATCTATATGAAAAATATCGCTGAAGGTTCCTATGATGAAATTTTCGTGGAGGATGGGATTTTTATCCTCAAAATCCAGAACGATACCAAGGAACCAAAGGTCATTGCGAGGGATATTGACAGTTCTTACATTCAGTTCCATTTTTGTTTGAAGGGCCGTTCACGGTTCAATTTCAATGAAGGGAGCTACTATTTGGAAGTGAATGAGGAAAACTCCCTGTTGCTGTACAATACCCAAAAGGATTTACCGCTGGACCTGGTGGTCTCACCCAATTCATGGTTGTTGTCTGTGGTGATGACCATCAGGAAGTTCCACTCATTGTTTTCCGATGAAGCGGATTACATCCCTTTTTTGAGCGAGGACAACAAGGAAAAGAAATACTATTCCCAAGAGATGGTCTCTCCTGCCATTGCTGTGGTGTTGAGCCAGTTGATGAATTACAATCTGCATCCTTCCATCAAAAAATTGTATTTAAAGGGCAAGGTATTCGAGTTGATTTCGCTCTATTTCAACAAAACCGAGGATGCCGATCTGGAACAATGTCCCTATCTGGCCGATGAGGATAATGTACGCCGCATTAAAATGGCCAAGGAAATTATCATTTCCCGCATGGCGGAACCTCCAACATTGCCAGAGTTGTCCGAAGAAGTAGGACTTGGACTGAAAAGATTGAAGGAAGGGTTCAAACAGATCTATGGGGATTCCGTTTATGGCTTTTTGTTCGATTACAAGATGGAATATGCCCGAAAAATGTTGGAATCCGGCAAGCATAACGTGAACGAAGTGGGCCTAAAAGTAGGGTATAGCACTGCCAGCCATTTTATAGCTTCGTTCAAAAAGAAGTTCGGCACCACGCCCAAAAAATATGTAACTTCAAATGTGTAAAAAAGCTATCATGAAACAAATTCTATTCACCTTGTTGAGTCTTGTTTTGGTGACCCAGATCAATGCTCAAGAGCCTTCAACAGAAAACAAAGAAACCAAAATGCCAGAATTGGTCCTCGTTTTTACCAAAACGACTGGTTTTAGGCATCAATCCATAGAAAAAGGAGTGCAAACGTTTCGCGAATTGGGCAGAAAAAATGGTTTTATTGCTTTGCAAACAGAAAGTGGCGAAGACTTTACCCCACAGAATTTGAAGAATTATAAACTGGTCGTTTTCTTGAACACGACCATGGATGTGCTGAACGATGCCCAACAAAAGGCCTTTGAATCGTACATTAAAAATGGGGGAAGTTATTTGGGTGTCCATGCGGCCTCCGATACCGAATACAATTGGCCATGGTACGGTAAATTGGTAGGGGGTTATTTTGTGAGCCATCCTGAGCAGCAAACGGCCAAAATTGATGTGTTGGATAAAACCCATCCGTCCACGGCACATTTACAAGATGTTTGGATGCATTTTGATGAATGGTACAACTTCAAAGATTTGAATCCCAATGTGCATGTACTCCTAAAATTGGACGAATCCAG
>JASBTS010000197.1 GCA_030148305.1 Allomuricauda sp.
GTATTGGGCCTGATTTTTACCAAACTGGTGCTTTCGGACCAATTTGCATTCCAACAACAATTCAATGGTATTGTAAAGTGTGGCGCGACTAACCCTATAGTTTTTGGTTTTCATCTTGATATAGAGGGATTCTACATCAAAATGGTCGTCACTTTCGTAAATTTCCTGTAGGATGGCGTAGCGTTCAGGAGTCTTGCGGTGTCCCTTTTCCTCAAGGAATGCGGTGAACACATTTTTTACGATTTCCTGATTTTTGTTGTTATTCATGGCTTTATACCTAAGCTAATGCACAAAGGTACAGCTAAAAATTAAATTCTGGACACTTTGTCTATCCCTTCAACCTGCTTTAAATTGTCTATAAGCTTTTTCAGGATGGTGTTGTTTTTTACCACCAAGGTAATCTTCCCTTTAAACGTACCCCCATCGGCGGAAAAGTTCAGGTTTCGCATGTTCACGTGCATGTTTTCCGAGATGATCTTGGTGATGTCTTTCACCAAGCCTAGGTTGTCGATACCCGTAATTTCAATATCCACGGAGAATTCTTCCTGGGTGGAATCTATCCATTTGGCACTGATGATACGATAGGCGTAGTTGGATTGCAGCGCAATGGCATTGGGGCAGTTCTTTTTATGCACTTTGATGCCATCGTTCACGCTCACAAAACCGAACACATCATCACCTGGGATTGGGTTGCAACATTGTGATAATTTATAGTTGAGACGCTCTTCTTCCTTGCCGAAAACGAGCATATCGTATTTGACGGTGATTTCGTCCTTGTCAATATCCTTGGAAACGGGGGTTTTACGAATCTTGTTCTTGAAGAAATTGATGAAGGAATTATGATATGATGAAGCAAAATCCTTCAACTTTTCGTTGTCGATAACCCCAATACCGACCCTGTAGAACAGATCTAAACTAGTCTTCAACTTGAAAAAGTTGACCAATTTGTTTACGGTATCCTCGTTAAGTTGAATTTTTTGGGATTTCAACTTCCTTCGAAGGATTTCCTTGCCTTCTTCGGCCACTTCCTTCTTCTCCTCCATTAAAGAGGATTTGATTTTGGCACGGGCCCTTGCGGTATTGGCATAATCCAACCAACTTTGACTGGGTTTTGCCGTTTCCGAAGTCATGATTTCAACCTGATCACCACTGCGCAATTGGGTTCCCAGTGGAACCAATTTTCCGTTGACCTTGGCCCCACGGGTCTTCATACCAACTTCCGTATGGATATTGAAGGCAAAATCCAGTGCCGTGGCACCCTTGGGCATGGATTTTAGATCTCCCTTCGGCGTAAAAACAAAGATTTCCTTAGCATAGAGGTTCAGTTTAAATTCCTCTACAAAATCAACGGCATTGCCATTGGCGCTTTCAAGGGCTTCTTGTAACTTGTTCAACCATTCCTCGATACCCTGTTCTTTTTGGGCGCCATGCTTGTATTTAAAGTGGGCGGCATAGCCCTTTTCTGCAATTTCATGCATCCGTTCGCTTCGGATTTGTACTTCTACCCATTTTCCCTTCGGACCCATCACGGTAATGTGAAGGGCTTCATATCCAGTGGACTTTGGAGAAGTGATCCAATCGCGCAAACGGACCGGGTTTGGGGTGAAGTGGTCCGTTACAATGGAATAGATTTTCCAGGCCAGGAATTTTTCATTCTTCCTATCGGATTTGTAAATAATTCGGATGGCGAACTTGTCGTATACCTCATCAAAGGAAACATTCTGGGCCTTCATCTTTCTTCTTATAGAATAGATGGACTTCATCCGGCCTTTGATGTAATAATTGAGCCCTTCTTTGTCCAAGGAGTTTCGGATCACATTGGAAAAAGCCTCAATGTAGGCCAAGTTCTCTTCCTCTGTATCCTCAATTTTAGCATGGATGTCATTGTAGACGTCAGGTTCGGTGTATTTTAATGCTAGGTCTTCAAGATGGGTCTTGATATTGTAAAGCCCTATTCTGTGCGCCAACGGGGCATAGATGTAGAGCGTTTCCGATGCGATTTTCACTTGTTTATGCTCCGGCATGGAATCCATGGTGAGCATGTTGTGGTAACGATCCGCAATTTTAATGATGATCACCCGCACATCATCATGGAGCGTCAACAGCATTTTCCTGAAATTCTCTGCCTGTTGACTAATGTCCATGTCCTTTTTGAGGTGGGCGATCTTGGTCAGTCCGTCCACGATCCTTGCCACGGTTTCCCCGAACATCCGTTCAATATCGGCAAGGGTGTAGGGGGTGTCCTCTACCACATCGTGCAAAAGAGCTGCAGCAATGGAAACGGCATCCAAACCAATTTTGGAGGCAACGATCTTGGCCACTGCAATGGGGTGGAAAATATAGGCTTCGCCCGATTTACGGCGTTGGTCTTTATGGGCATCCACGGCCACATCAAAAGCGGAGCGTATCAACTTCTTGTCCTCATCGGTCAAGGTTTGATAGCTGATGCGAAGCAATTCCTTGTATTGCTTGGCAATCTCCTTGTTTTCTTTTTCGATAGCAGCGGCTGTCATAGTATACTAAAATTACTACAATCTTATTATGTGGGCAACAAAAACTATGCCTTAAGATTTCGGATGCGCTCCACCAAAGGTGGATGGGAATAGTGCACGAAAACGTAAGCAGGGTGTGGCGTAAGGTTGCTCAAGCTGTTTTTGGACAACTTTTTTAAAGAGGTAATCAATGGATTGGCAGCAAAGGTGTTCTTGGCATAATCATCAGCCTGAAACTCAAATTTTCTAGAGAGAAAATTCATGGCCAAACCGGTGATTTCCGAAATAGGACTATACAATAGGGCAAAGCCTACTAAGGCAGCATGAAAACTGGGTGTGCTTACTCCAATAGCCAATGAAATTTCTGGGTGGTTGATGAACAGCGATAAAATATACAAGGTAAATCCTGTGACGGCCAAAGACAACACCAAATTGAAAATGATATGGTTTCTCTTGTAATGACCGACTTCGTGTGCCAAAACGGCCACAATTTCCTCTTCATCCAAATCATGGATCAGCGTGTCGAACAAGGTAATCCGTTTTTCTTTACCGAATCCAGAAAAGTAGGCATTGGCCTTGGTGGAACGTTTGGAACCATCGATCACAAAAATGTTCTTGAGCTCAAACCCCACTTTTTGAGCATACCCTTCTATGGCATTTTTTAAGGTTCCGTCTTTGAGTGGCGTCTGTTTGTTGAACATGGGCACGATCAAACGGCTATAGAACAAATTGATAAACAGAACGACCACGCCGACCATGATCCAGGTGTAGATCCAAAATTGTGGGCCTGCCCATTGATAGAACCAAATGAATAACGATAAAATTCCGCCTCCCAAAATGGCTGTTAGGATACCGCCTTTGACCTTGTCCAAGAAGAATAATTTTTTGGTGGTTTTGTTGAAGCCGTATTTTTCTTCGATAACAAAAGTACGGTAATACGAAAACGGCAATCCCAATATGGCACTTCCAAAGGTGATCAAGCCGAAGAATATCAGGGCCATGGGGATAATATTCTGACTTATGGAACGAGTCAATTGATCGATCCACTCAAAACCGCCGAACCACAAAAAGCAAATGGTCAATAGCAAGGAAAATCCATCGGAGAGTAGTCCAAACCGGTAATTGGCCTGTTTGTACTCCTGTGATTTCTGATATTCCTTTTCATCAAAAACATCAGATAATTCGGGTGGCAAAGTGGATTTGAACCGTTGGGCATTTAGGTATTCCAATAGTTGGTGAACCAAATATTGGACGACAAGGATTACTAGAATTACATAAAAGAGTAACGTTTTTTCCATAGGCTAAAATCCGCGTTGTCGCTTGGCTTCAAAGATAAGTATTGCGGCCGATACCGAAACGTTCATGGAATCGATTTCACCTTGCATCGGTATAATGATATTTTGGTCGGAATTTTTGAGCCAATCCTCCGTTAACCCAGTTGCTTCGGTACCCATCACCAAGGCTGATGCGTCCGTAAAATCGCAATCCACATAATTTGCGGAGGCAGTCAGGGCAGCACAGTAGATTTTGATTTGGTTCGATCGAAGGAATTTGATAATTTCTTCCGTGGTTCCCATCCCAACCTGATTGGTAAATACACAGCCCACACTGGAGCGGATGATATTCGGATTATACAGATCAGATTTAGGATTCGCAATCAACACCGCATCCACGGCTGCGGCATCGGCGGTTCGTAACAAGGCGCCAATATTGCCCGGTTTTTCAGGGGCTTCGGCCACAAGTACCAAAGGTTGTTCGTTTTTAAACCGAATGCTTCCCAAGCCGTGTTCCTTGGTTTTCATAATGCCCAAAACCCCTTCCGTGGTGCCGCGGTGTGCCAATTTCTCATAAACGGGTCGGGTAATCTGGATGATTTCTGGCTTGGAATTTCCTAGAACTTGCTTCAAGTGCTGATCGGACCAGATTTCAGGGCAGTACAAAAATGTAGTAAGAGTATAGCCTCCTTTTTGCGCAAGTTCTAACTCGCGCTGTCCCTCCACAACAAAAAGCCCGCTCTTTTTCCGTTCACGGGATTTTTCCTTAAGTAGCAGTATTTGTTTTACCAATGGATTTTGGACACTGCTGATCGATTTGGCTTCCATCACAAAGTAAAAATAGCGTTTCTTGTAATCTAAAAAAGCTGTTTTCGACCAATTGCCAAAATATACTCCATGAAAAAAACAACCATCCTAATGATTTTTTTGGCATTTGTTGCCTGTAAACAATCCCCAAAAAAGGAACAAGTAGAAGTGCCGCAACCTGTTGAAGAAGTCACAAACAAAGCTAGTTACCCAGAAAATTTGAGCAAGGTTTTTGAGGCTCATGGCGGGCTGGAACTTTGGAAATCCATGCGAACCCTCTCTTTTGTACTTCCCAACCCCGAAGCGCCAGAAACCCATACCGTAGACCTTTGGTCAAGAAAGGATAGGGTGGATACGGAAAAGTATTCCATGGGTTTTGATGGAGAAAAAGCTTGGCTGTTGGATCCTGGTAAAAACTATAAAGGGGATGCCGCTTTTTACCATAATCTTATGTTCTATTTTTATGGAATGCCCTTTGTTTTGGCCGATGAAGGTATCGTATATGGCCATGCGGAAGATTTGATTTACGAAGGGAAACATTATCCTGGAATTAAAATTTCCTATAATGTTGGAGTGGGAGCTTCTTCCAAAGATGAATACTTTATTCATTTTGACCCGGAAACGTATCAAATGGCCTGGTTGGGCTATACTGTTACATACAGAACTGGTGAGAGTTCGGACAATTTTCGATGGATACGTTACGGGGATTGGCAATCTTTGAATGGCGTAATGCTTCCGAAAGCTATTACGTGGCACAATTACGAAGGAAGAAACATTTTGGATCCCCGAAATACGGTGACCTTTGATGAGGCCTCATTGAGCAATGAACCCAAATCCGATGGTTTTTATGATAAACCGGAGGGTGCAGAACTTGTCGAAATCAAGAAGAGTTAAAAAAAAGCGGCGTTCATTTGAACGCCGCTTGCTTTTTGTGAAAACTATTGTTTTGCTTTCTCTCTTTCGAATTTATCCATATAGCGGTGCCATAACTTGGTCTGATGGGTTTCCAGTGAAACGTCCCTACCGTCAATATAGGCTTTTGTTAATTGATTGGTGCGCATATCAAGTGCATCACCTTCAGAGATGAACAAAGTGGCACTCTTGCCTATTTCCAATGTTCCATATAGATCATCAATACCCAGGATCTTAGCCGTGTTACTGGTCAAAAGTTGCAAGGCTTTCTCCTTGTCCAACCCCTGTCCAACGGTCTGTCCAGCATAAAAGGCCATGTTCCTGGCTTGGAAATTGGCCGACTCCTCATTCTGTAATCCGACCAAAAGGCCTGCATCTACCAAAAGCTTTGGCAATTTGTATGGAAGGTCATAATCGTCATCGTCGTATTCTGGTAGTGCGTGGGTCACTCCAACCAAAACAGCAACGTTGTTTTCCTTAAGGAAACCGGCAATTTTATTGGCGCGATATCCACCAACTATCACAATGTGTTTCACGCCAACTTCCTTGGCCATGTTCACGGCATCGGTCATTTCCTTTTCGCCGTCGGCATGGATGTACAAACGCTTGGAGCCATTAAAAAGTCCCTCCATGGCTGCAAAAGGAAGGTTTTTTTCCTTTTCTGCAGCTTGTCCGTAAGCACTGGAATTCAGGAAGAACATTTTGATGTTGTCCGTTTGGTCTCCATAATCCTTGTTGGGTACAAAACCACGGTCTTCACCCATCCACCATCTTCCTCTCCTAAAAAAGGATGGCCAGTTCATATGGATACCATCATCGGTCTTAACGGCTGCATCTTCCCAATTCCAAGCATCAAATTGAACAATGCTGGAAGTTCCGGAAATGGTTCCACCCTGTGGGGTTACCTGTCCCAAAAGCACTCCGTTGGGTCTCATGCTCTCTACAACCTTGGATTCGGCATTGTAGGCAATGATACTCCTTACATGTGGAATCATTTCACCGATTTCATCTTGATCGTCACTGGCTCTTACGGCATCTACTTCTACCAAACCTAAAGGTTTAGCCGGAGCTATAAATCCTGGATACACGTGTTTTCCCTTGGCATCGATCATGGTTCCAATGGTAGGGGCCATAAGGTCGGCACCAATCGCGGTGATTTTTCCATCCTTAAAAATAATGGTACAGTTTTCAATGACCTCCCCATTGCCGATGTGGGCCGTGGCACCAAAAATGGCAACTTGTTCTGTTTGTGGAGGTGCAGGGGTCTGCTGTGCGTTCAATGAAACCCCAAAAACAATGGCTATGATTAAAAATATCTTTTTCATGGTGTATGGTTTATAGGGTATCACAATCAAATAGTTCTTTTTTGCTTTGGACCGGAGTTCTGGTCTTACCGCCTTTTTTCTTCTCGTTGAGCATCATTCCAATGAGTCGGTTTCTCTCCTTTTTTACGGTTTCACGCATCATTTTGTCTTTTTCCAAATCGAAATAAACCGTTCCCTCAATGATGGTTTTCTCGGCTTTTGCATAAACGGATAGGGGATGATCGGTCCAAAGGACGATATCGGCATCCTTACCTTCTGCAATACTGCCCACTCGGTCATCCAAGTGTAACAATTTGGCAGGGTTAAGGGTTACCATCTTCCAAGCTTCAATTTCTGAAACGCCACCATATTTAACCGTTTTACCGGCTTCTTGGTTCAATCGTCTCGACATTTCAGCGTCATCACTGTTGATGGCTACAGTTACTCCTTGGCTTGCCATGATGGCAGCGTTATATGGAATGGCATCGTTCACCTCGTATTTGTAAGCCCACCAGTCACTAAAAGTGGAACCCCCTACGCCGTGTTTGGCCATTTTGTCGGCCAATTTGTAGCCTTCCAAAATGTGGGTGAAGGTATTTACCCGGAAATCAAATTTCTCTGCAACCTTCATCATCATATTGATTTCACTTTGAACATAGGAGTGGCAGCTGATAAACCTTTCGCCATTAAGAATCTCGGCCAAGGTTTCCATTTCCTCATCGTAGCGGTAAGGTTGTCCGCTCTTTTTCTTGGAATCGTATTCCCTAGCTCTTTGGAAATAATCGGTATACACTTGCTCTACACCCATCCTGGTCTGTGGAAAACGGGAAGTACTGCCCCAGTTGGATTGTTTTACGTTTTCACCCAAGGCAAACTTGATGAATTTTGGAGAGTTCGGGAAAATAAGCCCATCGGCATTTTCGCCCCACTTTAATCTTAAAATGGCAGAACGGCCACCAATCGGGTTGGCAGAACCATGCAACAACTGAATTGTGGTAACACCTCCCGCAAGATCTCGATAAATACCCATGTCCTTAGGATCTATAACATCCTTCATACGTACCTCAGCGGAAGAATTGTGTCCTCCTTCGTTGATCGCCAAGGCGGCAATATGCGAGTGCTCGTCAATGATACCAGCTGTCAAATGCTTGCCTGTTGCATCGATAACCGTAGCACCACTGGCTTTAAGGTCTTTGCCCACTTTGGCAATTTTACCATTTTTGACCAGTACATCGGTGTTTTCCAAAATACTGTCACCTGTCCAAACGGTGGCGTTTTTGAAAAGCATGGTTTCCTGCTTCGGTTTGGCGGTATAGCCGTAACCTGCATTAGGATAGGTAAGGGCCACCAGTTCTGGTTTTTCGGTTTCCTCTGTAGTAGATTTTTCTTCAAAAGCCTTGGTTTTGGTCAAGGTTGCCGTGGTCTCATCCCCGTTTGGAAGCACCACTGTACCCTTTATGGTTTCCGAACCTGGCATCACATGCGCCACTATTCGGTAAGAACCCATGCCATCTTCCGAGAAAGCTAGGTTCAACCAATCGGCATCATAAGTAAACTTGGATTCCAAGGTTTCTTCGCCTTTTTTAATATCGGCTTTAGGTTTATCCACTGAACCGGTCAAGGAAACAGCAAAAGTATTGGCGCCAATGGAAAGATTGTAATCTCCGCGGATGTCAACAATGTCCATGGATTGGATAATGTTCTTACTTCCCTGCACCCAGTTTTCATAGAGGATGGTGTTCTTATCAAATATTTCTCCGGAAGTGATCAAGAAATTGGCCTGACTTCCCGCTTGAAGAGATCCGATCTGTCCTGATTTGCCCAAAATTCCAGCTGGAATAGTTGTCAAGGCTTCGAGGGCAGTAGTTTTGGACAAGCCATATTCAATGGCCTTCATCAATTTATCCTTTAGGTCTGAAGGAGATTTTAATCCGTGTAGGGTGATTGTGAACTCCACACCGTTGTCATCCAAAACCTTGGGGTTGGATGGTGCCAAGTTCCAATGTCTCATATCGCTAAGGGAAATGTACTGCGCCTGATATGGATTGGATACGTCGAACGCATCTGGAAAATTAAGGGGTAAGATCAATTTGGCGTTGGTAGCCTTGATGTCCTCAATACGCTCGTATTCATCACCACCAGCCAATATCACATATTGGATTCCGAAAAGGTCACCAATTTTATCGGCACGCAACACGTTACCGTTGTCACCTGCATCAAAAATCTGGGTCAACCCTTTGTTGGCGATCAATGCTTCCAAGGAGCGATCCTTGGTATCTACATTGCCCTTGCTGTACCAGTCCATATCATAGTACAATTGACGCATTAAGGCCATAGCTCCCATCAAGGAGCTAGGGTAGGATTGTCTTTTGGCCACACTTTTTGTAAACGAAAAATACTGTGCGGATTTATCGGATAGGATACGTTGGGCTTCACTTCCACCATCGTTTAGGGCTACAAGCATACCAGTGCCTCTGGCAATACCGTCCTCAATATGGGCATTTACGGTTCCGAAACCAGCTTTTCTCAGTTCCTCTGCCTTTTTGGAGTCGTATTTAAAACTGTTGATGGCATTGTTTTCGGGCATGATATGATCGTTCCAGTAAAAGCCTTCCCTTTCTGGCTCATATTGCGCAGAACGGCCACCACCACTATCGCGATCTGGTTTTTTCACTCCAAAATCAGAGAAGATATCCACGAAGGAAGGGTAGATGGATTTTCCTGCCAAATCCTCCACAACGGCATTTTTTGGGATGCTTACGGATTTTCCAACCTGCACCACTTTTCCGTTTTGAATCAACAAGGTTCCTTTTTCAATTACCTGGGTAGGGGTAATATAGATCTTGGCATTGGTAAATGCCGTGTAATTGTTGTTCTTCTTTGCCTTTACACCATCATTTATGGGAAAATAATCTTGTGCAAACAAAGAAACACTGCCCATGAAGAGGAACAGCGCCAAGAGTTTAAATTTCATAAGGTTAATATTGAATTAGTAGGCTTAAATATAACCTAAGTGTATGTACCCCACAAGTTTCAAAATGCTGTATGGCGGCTATTTTCGTAGTTGATCATAAGCCCAACGACCCCGTTGTAACTTTTGATGCCTTCCTTTTGGTTGTTCACCTTTAAAAAAGTGTTGAATACGGATTTGAACATAGGTTCCAAAGGATTCTCATATTTTTTCCAAAAATCGTTCAATTCCTTAAAATTTTCCCGAACACCAGGATTTAGGTTGGCTAAAACCCATTTATATTGGGTTTCATCCTTGTAAAATAGATCCGCAAGACAATACCCCAAGGCATGGTGGTAGGATGCATATTTGAAATAAACATTATCACTGTTCGAAGTAACTAAATAACCGATGAAATTAGTGGCGTCCTCTGCGGAATAACCAAGCTGATGTCCTACCTCGTGGCCACTGACCATGGGCAATCGGAAGGCAGGGGTAATCCCGTTTACCTGTGCCTCGTTCGTAAAAGGATTGAGATATCCTCCATATCCCATAATAGTGAGGGGCAGGCTATAGATGGATGATTTTAAACTTGGGTTTTTGTATTCGAATTCAGGTAATTGATCTTTTAATAGGGTATATCCTTCCTTAGTCTTTTGATAGATTTCTCGGTTGGAATAGGGGATGTGGACCGGGGCCAAGCTATCCTGGGTTATTTGCTCTTGATATTCATTCGTTTTTTGAGCTACAAATTCCGTAAACCGGACCAGTTCCTCCACGGTGTATTCCCGTTCAATGTTCAGTTTCCAGGTGATGGGTTGGCGATAATAGTTCATGCCCCATAGAAGGTGGAAGGCAAAATAGGCGATTGAGAGCACCACAACCACATCTTTTACAAAGTAAAGGGGCTTGGCCTTGATCTTCTTCCATTGTTTGTATAGATATCTTCCTGCCAAAACAAATAATGCGGTGTACAATATATCTCCAAAGGAAAAGGGAAGCCAACCGAACAGTATCCTTAAAAAACGGGAAATATAGATGTAGATGCCATTGCTGTAATATTCCTCCACCCAATCGGGATACCTAGCCAATAAACCCACCAAAAAAATCTGGATCGGAAAAAGGATGACAATAATCGTTTTGGTCTTTTGTCCCATCAATACAAATGAAAGCTTTGAAAAAATGTTGGCATAAAAAAAGCCGCACGGAAAAGTACGGCTTTTTTGTTTTTTATGTGGATGTCTATTCTTCTATTCCCACTACTTCCAAATCGAATACCAAAGTAGATCCACCTGGAATGGGTCCGTAATCGTAATCGCCATAACCCAAGTGAGGAGGAATGAACACACGAAGTTTGTCTCCCACCTTCATGGTGAGCAAAGCTTCCCTGAATCCAGCTGCCAATTGGGCGTCTGGACTATATTTCATCGGGAATGGGGCATAACCGCCTTGATCCCTTCTTCCTGCACTGAATTGGTTGAATTGTAGGGCAATCTCTCCAATGTTGCTGTCGAACAAATCCCCGTTCATCAACCAACCGGCATAGTTTACCAAAGCCATTTGACCAATTTCTGGTTGCACACCATCACCTTCTTTCAACTTCAATATTTTAAGACCAGAAGGTGTTTCTTGTGCAGTGGTCATCTGCTCGGCGAATTCTGCAACTAGGTCCGACTTCATTTTAATGAATGCCGCAGAAACTGCTTTTTCCTCTTCAAAATAATCGGCCAAGATTTTTAGGGCATCAAAGTTTTTGGCCTCCTTGCCATTACGAACGATTTCTACATGATTCATGACAACATCGGTCATTGGTTTATCACCAGGTCCTGTTTTGGTATTGGCAATGGAATCCACAACATCCAATCCTTTTACCACTTCACCAAAAACGGTGTGCTTGCCATCCAACCAAGGTGTCTCTTTGTGTGTGATGAAGAACTGGCTGCTGTTGGTTTTTGGACCACGGTTGGCCATGGAGATCATTCCCATTTTGGAGTGACGAAGGGAATCGTTGATTTCATCCTTGAAAGTATACCCAATGTTGCCGCTTCCGGTTCCGGTTGGATCACCACCTTGGATCATAAAATCCTTGATCACGCGATGGAAAATAACCCCATCATAGAACTTTTTGTTCTTGAACTCCTCATTCAGGTATGGGTTTGTGCCTTCGGCCAGTGAAACGAAATTGGCAACCGTTACCGGTGTTTTTTGATACTCCAATTTAATGATGATATCGCCTTGGGTGGTTTGGATATCGGCAAAGATACCATCGCCCAATTCGGCATACTTGCTGGTTTTGCATCCAAGGAATACCGTGGTGATCAGGGTTAGGATATAAAGGGATTTTTTCATTGTATTTTAAGATTTAGTTTAAACTGTCTTTGTTTATGATGATGGTGTGTAATTCCACCGAAGATTTTACCGGGGTCCTTGGGCCAATGGCATTATTGTCGCCTTGGTAACCGTAAGCTTGTAATGACGGGAAAATGAAAGTGGCCTTTTCGCTTACCTTGAGCAATTTTACTGCATTTTGCAAACCAGGGAACAATTGTTGTTTGTCAACCACATGAGAAATTGGACCGATGGATTCCGCTGTGTAGATGGTGTCATTGTTCAACGTCATTAAATTGTAGGAAAACAAAATCTGATCATTTGTTTGGGGGTGATAGATTGCGGTGTCGTTCTTGGTCTCAAAATAATACCAAAAACCATTGGGGCTGGTCTCATATGTGTGCACTGTATCCTTTTTGATGATTTCTTGGATGGCTGCTTCCTCTTCGGCCAACAATTTTTTATTTCGCTCTATGGATTCCTTGTAAAAACTGCCCGTTTTTACCTCCACAGGTTTTCTGGGTTCAGGTCCACTGCAATTGATGCCCAAAAGGGCCAACAAAAAAACAAAAGCAATTCTCATGGGTTCAATTCGCTTTTATAAGATTTCAGGATTTCATTAAAACGGGCCACCGTTTCTTCCATGCTCAATTCACTTCGGCCGCCAGCAGCATTGATATGGCCGCCACCTTCAAAATGGTTGCGGGCAAAGTCATTCACCGAAAAATCGCCAATGGAACGCAACGATATTTTAATGATTCCCTCTTCCTTGTTTTCAATAAAGATCAGGGCAAAAATAATGCCTTCCAAGGTAAGGCCGTAGTTCACAAAACCTTCGGTGTCCCCTTTTTTATAGTCGTAGGCATCCAATTCTTCCTGGGTCAGGGTGATGTAGGCCGTGCAGTATTCCGGCAAAATGACCATATTGCTCAGGGCCACTCCCAGCAGATGTAACCTGGATGGGGAGTTGGTGTCGAAAACCTGTCGGTGTATCTCCATATTTTCGGCGCCCCTATCGATAAGTTCGGCAACCACCCGGTGTGTTTTGCTAGAGGTAGATCGGTATTTGAATGACCCGGTATCGGTCATGATTCCCGTGTACAGATTGGTCGCGATATCCTTGGTAATGATGTCGGTTTCTCCCAAAAATTGGATGAAATTATAGACCATTTCGCAAGTGGAACTCATGGAAACATCGGAATAAGTCACCACAGCATAATCGTTGGGTTGCTGATGGTGGTCGATCATAATAAAATCGGCCGTCGCCGCTTTCAGGGCGTTCTCCATTTGCCCTACGCGTGACAGGTCATTGAAGTCCAAGGTAAAGATAACTGTAGCTTCTTCCAATAGTCTCAATGCTTTCGGATTTTCCCTTTCAAAATTGATGACAGAGTCGTTTTCTGGCATCCATTTTAGGAATTTGGGATAATCGTTAGGAGCGATGACATGGGCAGTTTGCCCCATTTCCTTTAGGAAACCATATAGCGCCAAACAAGAGCCCATGGCATCTCCATCTGGGTTTTTATGGGGAATGATCACAATTTTTTGAGGTTGGGAAAGTATCGACTTTACTGTAGTGATGTCCTCTGGATTCATGCGGCCAAATATACAATAATATAATATAGAGCTAACTTGCATAATCCTTATTTTTGAGGACCTAAATTCCAACCATGAAACACTTTCGTGTATTGTTCCTTTTGATAGCCTTGACCTCAGGCTGCAAGAAGAAGGAAGAAAAACCAACCGTAATCCAAGAAGAAACAAAACCCGATTTCGTTGTCGCTTTTGGGTCTTGCAACATGCCACAGGAACCCAATCCTTTTTGGGACGATCTTTTGGCAGAACAGCCTGATATCTGGATATGGGGTGGTGATATTGTCTATGCCGATACCGAAGATATGGATAGGTTACGCTCCATTTATGCCATACAGGATACGGTATCCGGCTATGCCAAATTAAAGGCTGAAGTGCCGATTATTGGCACTTGGGATGACCATGACTTTGGCTTGAATGATGGGGGTGCCAGTTTTAAAGTGAAAAAGGAGAGTCAACAGGTATTCCTTGATTTTATGGGAGTTCCTAAGGATAATGAAAGAAGGATGCGTGAAGGTGTATATGCATCCCATGATTATGAAACTGAAGCCGGCAAATTGAAGGTCATCATTCTAGATACTCGTTATTTTAGAAGCGATCTGGTGAAGGATGAAGACCCCAAAAGGCGCTACAAACCCAATATGGCCGAAGATGCCACGGTTTTGGGCGAGGTCCAATGGTCTTGGTTGCAAAACGAACTGTCCCATTCCGATGCGGACTTTAACCTGATCATGTCCAGTATCCAATTTTTGTCAGGGGAACACGGTTTTGAGAGTTGGGGCAACTTTCCGAAGGAAGTGGAAAAATTGGAAAATATGATTGTGCAGTCCGGGGCGAAGGGAGTGATTATTTTGTCAGGTGATAGGCACATTTCGGAATTTTCAAAAACGAACCTTCCTGGATTGGCGTATCCTTTGGTCGATTTTACAAGCAGTGGACTGACCCATTCCTATTTTAGTTATAGCGGGGAACCAAACAAATATAGAGTAGGGGATGTGGTTTCTGATAAAAGTTATGGGATCATCAATCTACATTTTAAGGCCAAAGAAGCCGATATGAAAATTATGGGCGATAACGGTGCTGTACTTCAGGAGTTAAAACAAACCTATTAAACCTTGTCCGTTATTCTAAAAACTGTACTTTTGCGCAAAATTTAAAGAAAATGACGGGAAATAGAACGTTTACCATGATCAAGCCTGATGCCGTTGAAAACGGGTACATTGGTGCGATTTTGGAAAAAATAACGGCTGCTGGGTTCAAGATCGTGGCCATGAAGTACACACAATTGAGCAGAAGGGATGCCGGGGAATTCTATGCCATCCACAAGGAGCGTCCATTCTTTGGTGAATTGGTCGATTTTATGACCAGAGGTCCCATTGTAGCCGCAATTTTGGAAAAGGACAATGCTGTTGATGATTTTCGTGCCTTGATCGGGGCAACCAACCCTGCTGATGCGGCCGAAGGTACCATCCGGAAGTTGTACGCCGCAAGTATCGGTGAAAACGCCGTTCACGGTTCCGATAGTGATGAAAATGCAACCATTGAAGGTGCTTTCCACTTTTCTGGAAGGGAAATTTTCTAAAAGCAATAAAATATCAAGAAGAAGCCGCTCCAAAAGAGTGGCTTTTTTTGTTGGAATATAAAAGCAATTCTTCCTTGCCGCCGGGAGGTAAGATTAAGTCCTTCCTTGAAAACCCTAGTTTTACGAGCAGTTGACAGGACCTTTTGTTTTCAGGCATCACGATGGCCAAAATTTCATCAAAATCCAAAGTCGATTTAGCATATTCCAACAGTGCATTACTAGCCTCGAACATGAGCCCCTTTCCTTCAAATTCTGGTAAAAGGGCAAAGCCAATATCTGGTTTTTCAAGATAATCCCGTTTCAAAAAACCACAAAGACCTATAGGTTCCCTGGATTCCTTCAAGACTAATTTATAAAGTCCAAAACCATTGGTTTTATAGAAGTTTAAGAGGCTGTTTCGAATGTAATTTTGGGCATCCTCCTCGGTTTTGACCCCTTTGTCCCCAATGAATTGTAGCCATGACGGACTATTGAGCAATTCTAGAATAAAGGTTGAATCGGAAAGTGCTGTTTCTGTAAAGATGAGCCGTTCGGTGTAGAGGATGACTTTCATGATAGATGATTTTGCAAAATCATCGTAGTACTAATTTTTTAACCAGTTCCCTACCCAGTTCCTCGTTGATCATAGTGATGATCTTGGATTTTCCCAAACTGAGTTCCTCGCGCAAAACCGAAGAGGAAAGCGAGACATACAGGGTTTCATTTTTCAGTTCTACCGATGTGGTATAATTGTTCACGCCATTGCCCATCAGGTTGGACCAAGCTTCGCGGGCATCCACTTTATCCATGCCTTTTTGAAGGTTGTTTTCCTTGATGAATTCGCTCAAAGCATCACCCAAAGCCATATGGTCATTGTTTCGTTTGGCCATTATTTGGGAACTTTTATGGGTTCGAAGCGCTTATAGGTATATTGGATGCCATCCGTGTTGGTGACCGAGAAACCCATGGAGTCCACAGCAACCAAATTTTCTTCCCATTCACTGAACCCGTTTTTATACTGAAGGACAAAATTTTGGTTACCGGGTGTAATGGTAAAGGATTCCATGTCGTTGGAAGTGTCGTAAGAGCCATCAAATTTGGGCTGCATTTTTTTCCGATACCCTTTTCCATCTTCAAATTGAATAAAATCGATGCTAGGATTTACACCGTATTCCTTGATAGAGCCATCAGGAAAAACCACTTCTGAAATCTCCCAATACCCGTTCAAATAATGAAGGTCTGCTTCTCTGACAGAGGTGCTCTCGCAAGCAAAAATCAATAGGGTAATTATGGTAAAGAGGAATTTTTTCATGATGCTACAAGGTAAAGATTTTATAGCTCTGATGGATATTTTTCACCACATTTTCTGTGCGTTCCGCATGGGTATCACTGATAAAGATCTGTCCAAAATTGTCGTTTTTCACCAAACCAACAATATGGGAGACCCTGTTCTCATCCAACTTGTCAAAAATATCATCCAATAATAGAATGGGTGTGGTACTGGCCTGTTCCTTTATAAAATGGAACTGTGCCAATTTTAACGCGATCAAGAAGGATTTCTGCTGCCCCTGACTTCCAAATTTTTTGATGGGATGGTCGGCAATGGTAAAGTTGAGGTCATCTTTATGTATGCCCATAGAGGTATATTGCAGTGCCCTGTCCTTATCGATGTTCGCTTCCAAAAGATCAAGCAGACTTCCTTCATCAAGTTGACTTTCGTAGGATAACATGATCTGTTCTTCCTTATCCGAAATGTGTTGGTATTGTTCCTTGAAAATGGGTACAAAAGCCGTGATGAACTCCAGTCGTTTTTTATGGATTGCAGTGCCCAAAGCATGCAATTGCTCGTTATAGATGGACAGGGTGCCTCGTTCAAAAGTGTGGTTGGCCACAAAGTACTTTAGCAGGGAATTCCTTTGTGTCAACACTTTATTGTACTTAATGAGATTGTTGAGATAGGTCTTGTCCGATTGCGAAATGACCCCGTCCATGAATTTTCTTCGGGTGTCGCTGCCTTCCAAGATCAGATCGCGATCAGCAGGAGAAATAATCACGAGTGGCAAAAAACCGATGTGCTCCGAAAACTTTTCATACGGTTTGCCATTTCGTTTGATTACTTTTTTGGTACCTTTTTTAAAGCTGCAGATAATCTTTTCGCTCCTGCCTTCCTTTTCAAATTCCCCATCAACCACAAAAAATTCAGTGTCATGTTTAATGTTTTGGGTAGAAACCGGATTAAAATAACTCTTGCCAAAACAAAGGTGGTAAATGGCATCCAGAATGTTCGTCTTGCCAACGCCGTTATCGCCAACCAAACAATTGATCACCGGGTCGAATTCCAGGTCCTTGGAATCAAAATTTTTGTAATTGACTAAAGATAAATGTCTTAAAAACATACGGCTTTTGAGAAACATTGGGGTTTACGCAGGTTGGCACCCAAATTTGCGATTCCAAAAATAACGAATAAATTACCTTTTGGTTTTGGATAAAAACTTTATTTTTGCGCGACCAATTTAATGACGGATGGCAACATACAAGAAGAGAGGCTTCAAGCCAAAAAATAAAGAAGAGGAAGCTCAATTAGACGATCACGACAGTACAACCGCGGAAGTATTCCACACGTTGGACGAGAGTGCATCGCGCACCGAAGCATGGGTACAGAAGAACCAAAATTATATTTTGGGCGTTATTGGAGCCGTTGCAATCGGGGTTTTGGCTTATTTGGGTTACCATCAGTTCATCCAAAAACCAAAGGAGGCAACAGCCGCCAACGAACTTTTCTATCCACAACAATATTTTGACCAAGCCCTGAACAGCGAAACCGAAAGGGATTCATTGTTTACCTTGGCCTTGAACGGTGCTGAAGGTAAATATGGTTTCTTGGACATTATTGAGGAATACAGTGGCACCAAAGCGGCCAACCTTGCCAAATATTCAGCGGGGATGACCTATTTGAACCTTCAGCAATACCAAGATGCCATTTCCCAGTTGGAAAGTTTTTCATCTGATGACGACATCATGGGTGCCATGGCAAAGGGAGGTATCGGGGATGCTTTTTCCCAATTGAACCAGCCTGAAGATGCCTTGGATTACTATCAAAAAGCCATTGCCCATAGTGAAAATGAATTCACGACTCCTAGATTTTTGTACAAAGCTGGGGTAGTTGCCATTGAACTTGGACAAAAAGAAAAGGCATTGGGTTATTTTGAACAGATCAAAGAAAAATATCCTGACTCCCAAGAAGGAATCGGTATCGATGCCTTGATCGGGATGGCCCAAAACTAAAACATGGCCACAGAGAACAAAAACTTATCCGTTTACGATAAAAATAAAATCCCAAACGCGAAGGATCTTCGGTTTGGGATTGTTGTTTCGGAATGGAACGGACAGATTACCGAAGCCCTTTTCCAGGGTGCCCAAGAGGCCCTTTTGGATTGTGGGGCCTTGCCAGAAAACATCATCCGTTGGAACGTACCCGGTAGCTTTGAGCTAACTTTTGGCAGCAAAAAAATGATCAACACCCAAAAGGTGGATGCGGTTATCGCCATTGGAAGTGTGATCAGGGGAGAGACCAGCCATTTTGATTTTGTATGCAGTGCCACGGCCCAGGGAATAAAAGACTTGAACGTTGCCTATGATGTTCCTGTCATTTTTTGTGTACTTACCGATGATAATCTGCAGCAATCATTGGACAGAAGTGGTGGTAAACACGGCAACAAAGGAACCGAGGCGGCCATAGCGGCCATTCAGATGGCGGTGTTGGGGAAATAAGGGCAAGTTCAAGTTCAAAAAGCAAGTTCAAGACGAGCGTTTTTTATCCGAGCAATCCAATATTCCAGCAATCAAACAATCCAGCAGTCTAATAATCCAAAAATCGACGAACTGGTTGTTAACATTTTTTAGGAAGGGTCTCCGAGCCCTTTTTTCTATTTTGAGTACCTTTGGGCATATAGGAGAAGGATATCATGCGAAACCCCTTGAAACTTAGAAAAAATAGGAGCTTTGAGTATTCACCGCGATACTACAAGGGGGAGGGCAATCCTTATAAGATAGAACACAAACTGGATAAATTCCGAAGTACGGTACAGACCAATAGAGGGATCAAGAACAAGTTTACCTCGGCCATGGATGACCTGAAAAACGAAGGGGACAAGAACATGAAACTTCGATTTCTTGTAATAATGGCCATCTTGGTCTTATTGTTCCTCATCATCATAGACTTCGATTTATCGATATTCTGGACTTCCTAATGGCGGACATCATCAAACTTTTACCGGACCATGTTGCCAATCAGATAGCGGCAGGGGAGGTGGTTCAGCGCCCAGCTTCCGTAGTGAAGGAACTGATGGAAAATGCCATCGATGCCGGTGCCGGTACCATTAAATTGATCATCAAGGATGGTGGTAAGACGTTGATACAGGTAGTGGATGACGGTATGGGCATGAGCGAAACGGATGCCCGATTGTCCTTTGAGCGTCATGCTACATCTAAGATCACATCAGCCCAAGACCTTTTCAATTTGCATACCAAAGGGTTTCGCGGCGAAGCCTTGGCTTCCATAGCGGCCATTGCCCATGT
>JASBTS010000184.1 GCA_030148305.1 Allomuricauda sp.
TCCCTCAACACCACCATTTTGGAAGATTTGCTCAATTGGATACTCACCTTAAAAAATAAACCATGAAACTAAAAAAGGAACTCCCGCTGATCGGCATTGTTTTGCTTCCGTTTCTCTATTTGATGTATGTGTGGAACCAACTGCCCGAACAGGTGCCTTTGCATTACAACCTAGAAGGCGAAGTGGACCGCTATGGCGACAAATCGGAACTGATCATGATTCCCATTCTGTTGCCGCTGTTGATCTATGTTATCTTTTTGGCCGTGCCCTACATCGACCCAAAAAAGCAGATCCAAAAAATGGGCAATAAGTACGACACTTTAAAATTGATCCTCACCACATTCATGTCGGCCTTGGCCCTGTTCATCATCTACACGGCCAAAAACCAGACCTTGACCAATCCGAACATTATTTTCTTGATCATTGGGTTGCTTTACCTCATTTTCGGCAATTATTTTAAGACCATCAAGGCCAATTATTTTATCGGCATCCGTACCCCGTGGACCTTGGAAAGTGAATCCATTTGGAAAGAGACCCACAAACTGGGCGGCAAAGTTTGGTTCGTGGGTGGCCTTTTGGTCATTATTTGTAGTCTGCTCTTGAACAAAGAACTCAATGCCAAGGTGTTTCTGGGCATCACCATTATCATTGCGCTTATCCCGATTGTGTATTCCTATATTTTGTACCGAAAAGAAAAGAAAACCACATAAAAAGCCATTTAATTGTTCTAATTTTAGGGTAGGCCAATCCTAAAATCGGCTCTATGATCGTAAAGAACAGTTTTTTGATCTTTAAAAATGATTTTAAACACCGTACTTGGTTAGACTGGATACAATCCCACATCATGTATGCCCCTCCACCCTTTCGGTTCAAAGGTTCCGTAACTTTTGATGCCAACGGAATCAGTTTTGTGGGATTTGATATTTTCCATGATACCGAAGTGCAGTTCAACATACCCAAGGAAGAAATTGAACAACTCTATCACGGGTACGATGAAACTTTTAGTACGTTTCAAACACGGGGTTCCGGCACCACCTGGGCACCCATACGGTTCACGTTTGCCCATGAAAATCCCTTGTATCTTATTTCAGAATTCAATGGTATCTATTCGGCCAATGAGGAACTTTTTGAAGAGCTGAAAATGTGGTTGTCCTAAAACCACGTTTCCCGAGTTATCCGTATCTTAGTTACCGCACCGTACAGAATCCATATGAGGCTCATCATTCCATTTATCCTGATAGTATTGCTCGCTGCATGTGAAGAAAAGGCTCCCAAAGAAGTGAGTTCCGTGGACCCTGTCAATTGGAACAACCGCAAAGCAAACCTGTCCGCAACCGATTCCTTGACACAGGGAATCTCCTATCTCTCCGTGTATTCGGAAATTTATAGTGAAACGGAACATCGTACCCACCACCTCACCAGCACCATCAGCATACGGAACACCAACCTGAAGGACACCATCTATATCAACAAAGCGGAATATTTTAATACCCAAGGCACATCCATTCGTACCTATTTTGATTTTCCCATCTACATTAAACCCATGGAAACGGTTGAAATCGTAATCGATGAAAAGGACCGATCAGGGGGAACGGGGGCCAACTTTTTATTCCAATGGGCCACAAAACCCACATCCCACGAACCTTATTTTGAAGGGGTGATGATCTCCACGTCAGGACAACAAGGCCTATCCTTTACCACGCAGGGCAGAAGGGTAGAATAATTTTTTCAAGGACATTTGTCATGGGATTACTCCTCCCTTTTAAGTATCTTGTAAGATAATTTCGGGCCATTTTTTGGCTTCCAGCACCTAAAAACTTCACTATGACAGATCAGCAGATCGCCAAGGGTGTTTCTTTGAAACACATCTCCACCATTGCCGAAAAATTTGGAATAGACCCACAGGAAATAGAAATGTATGGGAAATACAAGGCCAAACTCCCCCTGAAGGCCATAGATAGAACCAAAGCGGAAAAAAGCAACCTGATCTTGGTATCCGCCATATCCCCAACTCCCGCAGGGGAAGGAAAAACCACCATGTCCATTGGGTTATCGGAAGGGCTGAACCGATTGGGCAAAAAGACGACGGTGGTCCTTCGGGAGCCATCCCTCGGTCCCGTATTCGGGATTAAAGGGGGTGCCACGGGCGGAGGCTATTCCCAAGTATTGCCCATGGAGGACATTAACCTGCATTTTACGGGCGATTTTGCCGCCATTGAAAAAGCACACAACCTTTTGGCTGCCATCATCGACAACAACATACAGAGCAAGACCAATTCTTTGCTCCTGGATCCCAGGACCATTGGCTGGAAAAGGGTGATGGACATGAACGACCGATCCCTTCGCCATGTGATCGTGGGGCTGGGCGGGACCACCTCAGGGGTGCCCCGTGAAACAGGCTTTGACATTACGGCCGCTTCCGAAATTATGGCCATTCTCTGTTTGGCCAAAAACCTGACCGATCTAAAGGAACGCCTCGGGAACATTTTTGTAGGCTACACTTATGATAAAAAACCCATTTATGCCAAAGATCTTAAGGCCGAAGGAGCCATGGCCGCCTTGTTGAAAGATGCCATTAAACCCAATTTGGTACAGACCATTGAAGGGAATCCGGCCATCATCCACGGGGGGCCCTTTGCCAATATTGCGCAGGGGACCAATTCTGTTATCGCCACCTTGATGGGCATGACCCATTCCGATTATACGGTGACCGAAGCTGGTTTCGGCTTTGATTTGGGTGCCGAGAAATTTTTCGACATCAAATGCCAAAGTGCTGGTTTGAAACCTAAGGGAGTAGTGCTCACCGCAACCATTCGTGCCCTCAAATATCATGGGGGCGCCGATTTGAAATCCTTGACCGAACCCAATGTGGAAGCCTTGAAAAAAGGACTGCCGAACTTGGAAAAACACTTGGAAAACATAGCCAAGTTTAAAGTGGTGCCCGTTATCGCCATCAATCGGTTTGTATCGGATACGGATGAGGAGATCCAAGTGGTAAAGGAACTTGCGGCTTCCAAAGGAATCCGGGTGGCCGTGGCCGAAGTTTGGGCCAAAGGCGGTGCAGGAGCCTTGGAATTGGCCAAACACGTCATCGACGTGGTGGAATCCAAAAAATCTGATTTTAAACCGCTATACAATTGGACATTGGGCGTAAAGGAAAAAATTGCCACCATCGCCACGGAAATCTACGGTGCGGAATATGTGGATTACACGCCCAAGGCTAAGTCCGACCTTAGAAAAATTACCGATTTGGGACTGGACGCTTTACCTGTCTGTATTGCCAAAACACAAAAATCGCTCTCCGACAACCCCAACTTGTTGGGCAGACCGAAGGATTTTATCATTACGGTACGCGAAATTGAAATTGCCGTAGGGGCCGGTTTCCTGATTCCCATCACAGGGGATATCATGCGCATGCCAGGTCTGCCGGCACATCCCTCTTCGGAAGGTATCGACATCAATGATGACGGGGAAATTACAGGTCTTTTCTAAAAATTAGATTTTCTGTAACCAGTAGCGCATGTCCACTTCCTTGGCGATAATGTCCTTCACTTCGGATAGTTTCACACGTTTTTGTTCCATGGTGTCCCTGTGGCGAATGGTCACGGTATCGTCTTCCAACGTTTGGTGGTCAATAGTGACACAGAAAGGGGTTCCTGCGGCATCTTGACGGCGGTAACGGCGACCGACGGCATCCTTTTCATCGTAATCCACATTGAAGTCCCATTTGAGTTCATCTACCAGTTTTTGAGCCACTTCAGGTAGCCCATCACGTTTTAACAACGGCAGAACAGCCACTTTGTTCGGTGCCAGAACCGCAGGGATTTTCAATACGGTACGGGTTGTGCCGTTCTCCAGTTCTTCTTCCTGTAACGAATTGGAGAATACGGCCAAGAACATTCGGTCCAGACCAATAGAGGTTTCCAACACGTAGGGCACGTAGCTTTCGTTCAATTCTGGGTCGAAGTATTGTAATTTTTTACCGGAATATTTTTCGTGGGCGCCCAAATCGAAATCGGTGCGGGAGTGGATTCCTTCCAACTCCTTGAATCCGAATGGGAACTTGAATTCGATATCGGCAGCGGCATCGGCATAGTGGGCCAACTTTTCATGATCATGGAAACGATAATTGTCAGCTCCCATACCCAAGGAAAGGTGCCATTTCATCCGTTTTTCCTTCCAAGCCTCGTACCACTCCATTTGGGTGCCGGGTTTGATGAAGAATTGCATTTCCATCTGTTCAAACTCCCGCATGCGGAAAATGAATTGACGGGCTACGATCTCGTTACGGAAAGCTTTTCCGGTTTGTGCAATCCCGAAGGGAATCTTCATCCTTCCGGTTTTTTGAACGTTCAAAAAGTTGACAAAGATACCTTGGGCGGTCTCGGGTCTCAAGTACAGGTCCATGGCATTTTCGGCAGAAGCTCCCAATTTGGTGCCGAACATCAGGTTGAACTGCTTAACATCCGTCCAATTCTTGGATCCCGAAATAGGACAAACGATTTCCAACTCCTCGATCAAGGCTTTTACATCGGCCAGATCTTCTTTCTCCAAGGACCTTGCCATGCGTTTCAGGATCCCGTCCGCTTGGGTCTGGTACTCCATGACCCTAGCATTGGTGGTCAAGAATTGTTCTTTATCAAAACTATCACCAAAACGTTTTTCAGCCTTGGCTACTTCTTTATCGATTTTCGCTTCGATCTTGGCCACATGGTCCTCGATCAAAACATCGGCACGGTATCTTTTTTTGGAATCCTTATTATCGATTAACGGATCGTTGAAGGCATCCACGTGGCCAGAGGCCTTCCAGGTGGTGGGATGCATAAAAATGGCGGCATCGATGCCCACAATGTTCTCATTGAGTTGCACCATGGCCTTCCACCAATATTCGCGTATGTTCTTCTTCAACTCGGCACCGTTCTGACCGTAATCATAAACTGCACTGAGTCCATCATATATCTCACTGGATTGGAACACGTACCCGTATTCCTTTGCGTGGGAGATAACCTTCTTAAAAATGTCTTCCTGATTTGCCATTGGGCAAAAATAGAAATTTACCCTAAAAGAAATGTGCTATTTCAACTGAAATTCGGAGGTGGCCAGCAATCTTTCGTCCTCAAAAACATTGAGGGTGTAGATTCCCTCCACCAAAGATCCCTCGGGAACGGTTATGGCATCACAAATACTGATTTCCTTCCCGGTATATACGATCTCTACTTTTTTGCTGTAGATGTTCCCACTTACGGAAATGGTATTGGCATTATCCTCGATCACGGCCATATTGGGATCTAGGAACTGTAGGTACAAAACCTTGATATCTCCCTTGGAGTTGGCTTCACTCAATACGGTAACACATCCCCTCAATTTTTCAATGGTAGAGGCCTTATTGGTCTTGATAGGTCTTCCTGCCTTCAATCGGAAACCGCTACCCTCTGCATCCTGAAGTTTCAAATAACTTTTAATACGAAGCTCGCGGGCCAGTTCCTGGGTGGTTTCCCGAAGCAAGGACTCAGTTCTCTCCATGCTTTTGGTCCTGCCACGAAGTTCCTCAATCTGTTTAACGGTCTCATCATACTTACTGGCCAGCAAACTGTTATTGTACCTGAGGAAATTGTTCTTGAGTTTGAGACTGTCAAAACGAAGTTCCAATTTTCGGAGTTCTTTGCGGGTCTCTTTCAATTTTGTAATATTGAAGTTCAACCTCCCTACAGAATCCAACAATTGCTGGACCTTAAACCTCGAGGTCTGCAGTTCAATCTCATTGACTTCGTTGAGTCCGGAAAGTCTGTCCACTTCCGCCCTCATCAACGTCAGGTCTTTGACCAAAAGTGATTTTTCCTGCTCCAAGAAAACCATTTGGTTCTTGGATTGGGCATAACTATAGTAGAAGGCAATCAGAATACCCACTATCACCGCGACCAGCGCAGCAAAGATAATCTTGTA
>JASBTS010000206.1 GCA_030148305.1 Allomuricauda sp.
GCAGTCCACCACAATTGTTCCACAACAACCGATATATGTCGGCCACTGTTTCCGCAAATTTGGCCCCAGGAAAAAGTATCGGGGACGGTATCGAGGCCATGAACGAAATCAAGGATCGCGTGTTGGATGAAACCTTCACCACGGATTTGGGGGGAGAATCTCGCGATTTTGTGGAAAGTAGCTCCAATACGGCTTTCGCCTTCGGATTGGCATTCCTGCTTATCTTCCTGATCCTAGCTGCACAGTTTGAAAGTTTTATCGATCCTTTCATCATTATATTGACGGTACCAATGGCCGTTGCCGGAGCCATGTTCTCCCTCTGGCTTTTTGGGGAAACCTGGAATATTTTCAGTCAGATTGGAACTATTATGTTGATAGGATTGGTGACGAAAAACGGTATCTTGATCGTGGAATTTGCCAACCAGTTGCAGGAAGAAGATGAAAGTCTGACCAAAATGGAAGCCATCATGAAGGCTTCTGTTTCCAGGCTTCGACCCATATTGATGACCAGTCTTACCGTTGCTTTGGGTGCTTTGCCCATTGCACTATCACTTGGTGCGGCATCGGCCAGTAGAACCGGTATGGGTGTGGTAATCATTGGGGGAACTTTGTTCTCCTTGGTATTGACCTTGTTCGTCATCCCTGCCCTATACTATATGTGGTCAAGAAAAAAAGTCCAACGACCAGAATTCAAAACCCTTGAACTGTCCTAGAATGCAAACGAAAAACCGAATCTGCATACTATTGCTTTTGGTGGGTGGACTCACTTTTGGAACCGCCCAAAACGTTTTAACGGTTGATGAAGCCGTAAAGATTGCCCTGGAAAATAATTACCAGATAAAAACTGCACGGAACGAACTTAAGATCGATGAATTAGGGGTTAGCCCCGGACAGGCCGGAATGTTGCCCCAAGTGGGGGTCAACCTAACGGACAACAACAGTGTTCAAAGTCTTACTCAGGTACGAAACGACGGTACTGTACAAGATCGGGATAACGCAAAGAACAGTAGTTTTAACTATGGAGTAGCCTTGGCTTGGACTGTTTTTGATGGATTTAGCATGTTCGCCAACTATGAACAATTGAAGGAGACCCAAAAATTGGGGGAGGCGGAATTGAAGCAAGCCATTTTGACCAAAGTGGGCGAAATCATGATTACCTACTACGATCTGGTACAACAACAACAACAGTTATCTGCACTGGACAGCACATTATTGATTTCGGAGCAACGGGTTGAATTGGCCCACAACCGTTTTACGATCGGAAAAGCCTCTAAATTGGAAGTGCTGAATGCCCAGGTGGACCTCAACACCGATCGCACCTTGATGCAACGCCAACAGGAGCTTTATAAAAATACCAAGACTCAACTCAATGAGCAGTTGGCAAGGGATCTAAAGGATGATTTTAAGGTAATCCCTGAAATCTTTGTGGACCAAAAATTGGAGCTCGAAGAATTGGAGGCCAAGGTTGCCGAAGAGAACCCGCAATTGCAAGCTGAAAAAATCAACAAGCGTATCAGTGAATTGGAATTGAAGCAGATAAAAGCGGCCAGATATCCATCCGTATTCGTGACCTCTGGATACAATATAGCCAATTCAAAATCAGAGTTGGGCTTTACCACTAGTTCTGATTCAAAAGGATTCAGCTATGGATTTGGTGCTTCTTTAAACCTTTTTGATGGTTTTAATCAAACCCGTAACGAGAAGAAGAGCAAAGTGGCCCTTCAAAATGCGGAAATTGCCATTTCACAACAAGAACAAGAATTGGCATCTTTGGTCAATACTACTTACCAGACCTATCTGACCAATATCAGCCTCATGGAACTGGAGGAAAAAAACGAGGCCATTGCCAAGGAAAATTTAGACATTACGGTAGAAAAATACAGAATAGGCATTATTCCTACCATTGAGTTCAGAACGGCCCAGCTCAATTACATCAATGCGCAGGTTCGGCATAGCAATGCCAAGTTTCAGGCTAAGGTTTCTGAAATCATTTTAAAACAATTGGCCGGTAACCTGGAGATATAAATAAAATCTCATCCTTTGGATGGGGTTTTTATTTGGTCGAGAATTTAAAAATTGTCTTGGAAGTATAGATCTCCCCAGGGTTTAATCGAACAGATGGAAAACTGGGTTGATTGGGGCTATCAGGATAATGTTGGGTCTCCAAACAAAAGCCAGCGCTTTTCCCATAAACACTTCCTTTTTGGACAGGTAGGGTGCCATCAAGAAAATTACCACTGTAAAATTGTACCCCAGGTTCATCGGTATATACTTCTAAAACACGACCCGTGGCTGGGTGATATACTCTGGCAGCAAGCCCGAACTTCCCTTCTTCCTTATTGAGCACCCAGCAATGATCGTATCCGTTGCCCAATTGCAATTGTTCATTTCCTGAATCGATTTCCTGACCCATCAATTTGGCCGTTGTAAAATCGAAAGGTGTCCCTACAACAGATCTGAGTTCTCCGGTCGGGATCAATCCGGCATCCACCGGGAGAAAGGCATCAGCATTCAAAAAGAGTTCATGGCCCAAAACACTTTGGGTAAAGTCTCCCGAAAGGTTAAAGTAACTGTGTTGGGTAAGGTTGACCACGGTCGCCTTATCCGTTTTGGCTTCATAGAGTACCTCAAGTTCATCGTCATCAGTTAGGGTGTACGTTACTTTCACGTCCAAATTACCCGGATATCCTTCCTCTCCATCGGCACTCGTATAGGTCAGTTCCAGAACAGTTCCTTTGTTAGTGTTCTTGGGTTCAGCTTTCCATAGTAACTTATCAAAACCCTTTATTCCGCCATGCAGGTGGTTCTCCCCATTATTGACAGCCAAAGTATAGGTTTTTCCATCCAAATTGAACTTACCCTTGGCAATGCGATTGCAGTACCTACCAACCAAAGCCCCAAAAAAAGGGTTTCCATCCAAATAGGATTTGAAGTCATCGAAACCGAGCACCACATCTTCATATTTCCCTGTTTTATCGGGAGCGGTCCAACGGGTAATGATCCCTCCGTAAGTGATTACATCCACCTCCATGCCCTTGGCATTTTTTAAAGTGTATTTGTCCACTTGGGCACCATTGGGCATTACACCATAGGTGGTCTTCATGATGGAATCACTTTTCTTTTGAGTGTTGTCGGCTTTCATATTTGTTCTACCTTCTTTCGTATTTTCCTTACATCCCAAATTTAGAAGTGTTAGAAGAAAAATAAAACAAATAAAAAATGGGTGTACCTTTTTCATGGCTATGTTCCATTTGTTAGGTTCAATTATCAAGAACATACGTTTGGCTAATTTATATTTTTAAATGCTCATTTGTTTTATTCAGGATTCCTGACTTGATATTTGCTTAATAATTTTAGATTTAGGATTTTAGACCTCGTAAAAATTTCTGATAAAATGGAAACTGCCAAAGATGCCAACCTGCAACTCAATTATTACCAAAAAGAAGATCAGGTTCTTTTGGCAGTGGACTGTATCATTTTTGGATTCGACAAGAAGGATTTAAAAATCTTATTGGTCAAGCGAAACCTTGAACCAGAAAAGGGAAGATGGTCCTTAATTGGTGGATTTCTTAAGAAAAATGAGAACCTTGATCAGGCTGCGGTTCGGGTATTGAAGACCCTAACAGGCCTCAGCGACATTTATATGGAGCAGTTGCATACCTATAGCAATGTAGATAGGGATCCAGGGCAACGAACCATTTCCGTGGCCTATTATGCACTCATTGATGTGGATGCACATCGGTTTGACCAAGTGGAAATGGATTCCGCAAACTGGTTCGATGTGAAGAAAGCCCCCCAGCTTATCTTCGACCACGACGAGATGGTGCAAAAAGCTATTGCCAGACTTCGTAGAAGGGCATTGACCAAGCCCATTGGTTTTGAATTGTTACCCGAAAAGTTTACTATGAGGCAGCTCCAAACGCTTTACGAATCCATACTTGACAAAAAACTGGATAAGCGAAATTTCATCAACAAGATCAATTCTTTGGACGTACTGGTAAAACTCAATGAAAAGGACATGACCGTTTCTCGAAAGGGGTCTTATCTGTATGTTTTTGACAAAGAGAAATACGAGAAAAAGGTGGAAGAAGATGGGTTTAACTTCAAGATTTAGAAACCCAAGGATCCTAACTGCTTTCGGTCACAGTTTGATTTGTGTCTCCTTGTTTCCCAATTCAATTTCATAGGCACCCCTAACTTTTTTATACGGCAGCGTTGTTTCCCCTTCAATACGCAAATAAGCAACCGGAGTGTGCTCCGTACTACCACTTAAAGTCAATAAAACTTCACCTGTTACCGTATTGTAGGTTACCTTTTGAACTGTTCCTGCATCCAAGGTCAACCACAGGTTTTTTGGCGCAATGAACACCCTTGATTTGGAAGCAGTTGTAATCTCCATTTCCACTACGTTTCCTTTTTGGATGAGGTTACCTCCAAAGGCCAACCATCCCAAATCTTCATCTTTCACCAGATAGGAAGAAGTGTTCACCGCATAGCCATAAAAACCCGAACCATAATCCCCTGAAATACCATCAATTTTAAGGGTCGATGGATAGGAATGAAAGGCTGCCGGACCAAAACCATCTTGTGTAATGTTGGAAATACCACCCAAAAGTCCGCCATAACCAACCCGTAACAAGTACAGATTGTCCGGGTTCTTTCGGAATTGGTTCAACACGGGAATGGCATTCAACGAGGAACCATAATGATGGATCTGGCGTTCCACTCGAGAGGTCTCTCCAGCCTTTCCACCGTACAAAAAGTCCCAATATCTTCTGGCATTTCCATTGTAGGCCCAATGCGGCATGGTGGGCATGTAGGCCAAAATTGCATTCAAGGTGATCAACGCCTTTTGGTCGAACCCAAAATAATCGGACCACATATATACTTCTTCCTGCCCCGTGGAATCCCATGGCATTTCGCTTCCAAAAGGATAATCCAAGGCCCTCCAATGTTCGGCACGCTGTTTCATTCTTTCCTCCAGATCAGTGGCCTCCTTTGTCAATCCTTCGTTTTGCAAATCCTTAAGGATCCACAGGAATACAGACCCTTCCATTTGGCCGAATTGAGCATAATAGGATGCTTTTTCCACCATGGCCACACTGGTCTGGTAGGCATTTTCCAAATACCAATCCCACGAATGGTTATCCACGAGCCCTTGCTGATAGCGTGCCAAACGGTATAGTACCCAATAGGCGGCGGCCACGTGGGGATAGTTATACGATCGACCTGGATCATTGGCATGCTTGTGGTCCCAGGCCGCCCAGGTATCGTAGTTCACCTTTTCATCGTAAGTGTCTTTGGGAAGAGAATCCGGTTCATAATAGAACACGCTCTTTTTTACCCCATATTTGTTCAGACCTTCATTGTATTGGATGTTTCCCCAAAGAGTTTCATCCACAAAATGTTGCAGTTTTTCAATTTCTCCACGATCAGGCTGAACCAATTGTTTCATAATGGCCGCCAACCAACTACCAGCACCACCCTCATCACTCAATCCACTGATCCACGACCTTCCATCTTTGGTGACCTGTTCTTTTTTCTCATAATCATATGTTATGGGCGATGGATTTCTGCCAAAAGGATCGTTGGGATCATCAAACCATTGTTCGGTCGTCAAAAAATGGCCAAAATTGCGGATCACTTCCGATTCAGGCTTGATCACTTTGTAATTTACAGTCTGTTGTACACCATCGGTATAGGTAATGGTAAGTCTGGCCCCGCCCCATTTTTTGCCTTGAATCCCATATTTAAAGTTACCCGACGGTGTTTTTCCATCCTCCTTGATCTCCAAAGCTCCTTTTGGTTCAACCTTTATAGCAGCCACCGCATTTTTATATTGGATGAAAAGTTGGCCTTTTACATCTTGTGGCAACACATAGCCGGGCACACCCACGGCAACCGGAAGTTCTTCCTGCACCAAGGTTTCTTGAATGTTCTTGACCCTTTCGGACAAGATCAGCTTGAAGGAAAAGTTCTTGGACTCCCCTGGTTTTAGGACAAGGGATGTAGGTTGGTTCCACTGTTCCACTCCCTTCCATTCGTTTTCCGCATAGGCCTTACTGTACACCATCCATTCATGAAAACCTTCAAAAACGATACTCTTCGGCGTGGGGTCGTCCAACAATGGGCGATAAGCCTCAAAGGCCATGTTCTCTTTGGGCAATACCAACAAAGCTGGACCACCACCGCTTAAGCGTTTTACTTCCAGATATCCTGCATCCTTTCCGATATAGGGATCGAAGAATACATTTTGGGCATGGGTCTCCACAAGCGACTTGCCTTCCAGGATATTGTTGAATATCATGGGGAAGCCCAAAGCGCCAATTTCTATTGGGGTATCCGTCTTGTTGGTAATCTCAAAACGTACCACCAACTTGTCGTTGTCCAATTCATAATAACGCTTTACAGAAACGGGAATATCGGCAGGTAGGGTATTGGACAGATCAGCAGCGGCCAAAATGTTTCCGGTTGTTTCCAAGGGCATTATGGTGGCACGGCGGTACGCAGTGGAATACCTTTTCCACTCCCCATTTGCGTCCTTGATCCTTAGGTTGATGTCGCCTAAGTGATAAAGGCTATCCTTGTCCCTAATTTCCAACCGGTCACCAGGGGTAAAATCAAAATAAGGCTCTTTGATGGGATTCAAGGCAGCAACGGTCTGGGAAGCCCGCACCAATTTCAACCTAAAATCGGGCGTTTCAAATTTTTGGTATACATCGGAAACTCCTAAGGTGGATTCCCTTTTTTCTACTCGGCTCCAATAGGTTTGTTGTGCTTGCGCCGTATAAAAGAAAGCAATAGATAAAAGTGTGACTATCCAAAATTTCATATGTGCTATTTTGGCCATGTATTCAACACGCCTTTTGATTTTCCCCTGATCCTATCTATTTGTAACTATTCCTTCTTATTTGAACTGGGTGGAGAATTTCCATTTGGTCTTGTAATTCTTGTTCAAAGGAAGATCCTGCAGCAAACTTCTCAACAGTTCAATGGGCATTCTGCCTTCTTGCATCACTCTATCATGGAATTGTTTTTCTGTCCAGCCCTTGTCCAACATCTCTTTTCGGAGCGCATAAAATTGCAAACCACCCATCATATAGGCCAATTGGTACAAAGGCGGATAGCTGGTGGTAAAGGAACGTCTCACCTCAGCCTCAGCATTGGCATATTCATGTCCCACTTGATCCACCAAAAGATCGATGCATTGTTGGGGGGTCATTTCACCTAAATGGAACTTTAGGGAGAAGATGATCCGGGCACATCGGTGGGCCCTCCAAAAGAGCATGCCCAATTTTTGTTCCGGGGTCTGCGGAAAGTCCTTGTTCCAGAGAATGATCTCCCAATACAAAGACCATCCTTCCGTCCAGAAGGGGGTGGAAAAAGGTCTTCTGTAGCTCTTATGCCTACTGGTCATAAAGTATTGCAAATTGTGACCGGGCAACAGTTCATGTTGCACTGTGGGGAACGAAAAATTGGGATTATTGCCACGCATGCTCATCAACTTATCGTCGTGGTCCATGTCCAGCGTGGGATAAGATATGATGATATCCCTTCCACCCAAAAAGAACGGGCTCACCTTCTGCCGCTCGGGGCTCATCATTTCCATTCCCCAGGTTTCCTTGGCCAATTCGGGCAAGGTGATCAAATCCCGATCCTCTATAAATTTCACAGAATGTGAATATAAATCCATAATGGCCTGAGGTTGTTCCCCAGCAGGCACGTAGGTGTTCTTCACATGTTCCAGTGCAGCTTTCCAGTCGTCACCAAAACCCAATTCACGGGAAGCCTTGATCATTTCACTTTTGCACCAAGCAAACTGTTCCTCTGCCGTTTTAATAAGTTCATCTGGCGTGTAGGGAATAAATTCCATAGCCAGACTTTCCTTGAGGGCCGCTTCCCCAATGGGTTTGCCAATGATGCCGCTGCCATCATCCTTAACACTGTTCTGCGAATAGTTGTTTTTGAGGAACTCGGCATAGGTCGTGAGCTCTCCATTGATTTTTTTATAGGGCTCCTTCACCCACCACGTAAAATCCGGATCGTAGGCATAGTAGAAATTATAGGCTTCTTCCAATCCTTTTTGAAGGGAGACCACCACATCGGATGCCTTGTCGGCCGTTTGCCAATCCTTGAAGGGTCTGGATTTCCATGCTTCGGTATCGGCGGCAATGGCCTTGGATGCATCTTGAAGGGTCTGTGCCAAATTTTTAGCATCCGGCTTTTTCCCTCTTCGCCTTTCCTTGATAAATGTGTAGATATCCTCAGCAAAAACTGCTACCTCCTCAACCTGTTGGAATTCATCATAATCCTGGTTTAAAAAATAAGAGCCTTTGGTCACCAAGTTTTTCAACAACACATAATCCACTTTTCCCTGTTGCGAAAGCCCATCAAAATCAAGTGTGGCCATTTTTTTCTCCCAATCTGCATAAAAGGTCTTGAACCTTTCATAATATTCTTGGGATTCGTGCATGTTATAGGTACGGTTAAGCGCCCAATTGTCCGCTTCAAACTCCGTTACAAGGTCGGCCAATGTACTGTTCTGTGCCGAGACAAGGGAACCGATCAAGGCTAGTGCCAAAGTCCCGATTTTCTTTAAACCCATTTTCATCATATTTGTATTGGTTTTTTGTGCTACATCTTAATGTATCGATTGGTCTTTCAAGATATCAAATTGTTGTGTCTCTTACTTAAGTTCATTTATTTTAAGGTAACATCCAAATACACGGAATGTCTGCCATAAGTTTCATAAAAGGGTTTAAAAACCACTCCGTCAATGGTGAATTCCAATTTCTCGGGATTACCTTGGATTGTTTTCCCAATATCACTGGCATCCAAGGTAACCTTACGCCAATCGTTTCTCGCTTCGGGTTCCTGGGCCACCAACAAAATTGGTCCATAAAACAAGCTGGCTATATTGTGTTGGTCCATTACCGAATCTAAGTGAAACTGAAATGGCATTTGGATATCTATGGTATCCCCATTTTTCCAATTTCTGGATAGGGTAAGGTATGAACCGGGCTGTGCCGATACTTTCTCTTCCTTACCATTGATTTTTACATAAAATCCTTTGGTGGCCCAATGGGGTACTCGAACGTTTACGTCGAACTTTCCTTTTCCTGTTATACGCAATTGTGTATGATCTTCCTTAGGGAAAACTGTCTTTTGTTCCACGGTGATGTTCCTTTCCTTCCATTGCAAGGTGGAAGGGACAAAAAGGTTCACATATAATGCTTTATGGTCATGCCTTCTGAAATAAATGGTGTTCTGAAGTTTGGTGCTACTTTCCAAAGCGGTCCCATTACAGCAGGTAAATCCTGTCATGTCCGCATTGCCAAATCTTTTTATGGAACCTGGTCTAAGAGGCACATGGTAGGTATTGGCCGGACTATCCTCCGCCACCGAGGCCAAGATATGGTTGTAGAGTCCACGCTCATAATAATCCATCAACTCGGTTCGCTGATCGAACATAAAAAGATTGCGGGTCAACTTGAGCATGTTATAAGTGGCACAGGTTTCGTTCTGACCACCATCGGAAAACCCATTTTCATACAAAGTGGCAGGTTGACCTATAAAACATTCGGCATTGGTAGGATTGCGGGCACCTGCAACTCCTCCTATACTGTACATGTAATCGTTTTTGACCTTGTACCAAAAGTTGTCCGCCACACAGAAGTATTCAGGCATTTGAGAATCGCGATAAATTTCCAAAGCCCCCATAATCTGTGGGATGTGCTGATTGGCATGGAGTCCTCTAAAAGTATCCACATTTTTTGCCAAACCTTGAGAATGTTCGGCGTCACCAAAAAAGACTTTGATGTTATCGAACAATTGCGCCACTTCCAAGTAACGATGTTCGTTGGTGATTCGGTACAAACGTGCCATGGCCTCGTTCACTCCCCCAAATTCACCAGCAATGTAGGTATTCCACATGCCAATCAGGGTATCTGTAGGTAATTGACTCAAGCGTGCATGTACCCAGCTGCCCATTCCTTTGGCAATATCCAGAGCTTTTTGGTTTCCGGTCACTTCGTAGATATCCATCAACCCAGCCAAAATTTTATGCAAGGTGTAGTAGGGTGCCCAAATTTGGGTTTTTTGGGTCCCGTATTTTGCTCCTCCTTCCAGCATGATGAACTGATCGGGAGGGTAGGCACTGAGAAAACCTTCTCCCCAGTTCCAATAATCGGTACGGATACCACTTTCACTCAAATCGGAATCATATCCTTCCCTACCGACACCTGGGGGCACTTCAGTGGGATTTGAAACGTATGGACCGCCCGCTTCTTTTGGATGACCAGAAAGTTGGGAGAGTTCGTAGAGGGTATTGACCATGTAGTCCATCTTTTTGGCAAAGTTGGCCTGCAAATTTTTGTCATGGCCCGTACTGGCGTATGCTTGGGCAATCGCGGTAAGATAATGTCCCGTGGCATGGCCGCGCAGTTTGGTCTCCTGACTGTCCCAAACCCCGAGAGGTGTCGCTCCTTCGGGCTGCGGTTGCCCAAAAGCATTTCGGAACATATAGAGGAACGAATCCGGATTGGTCTGTGCCAGGGTATTGATGAACTTGTCCCTATTTTCTATAAACTTGGTTTGTTTTCCCAAAGCATCAAAATCTAAGGAAACCTCCTCCAGAGAAAAGGCTTCCAAAGCTTGATGGGGGGTAACTTCTGTTTGGTCATTTTTGACTGTGATGATTGCTCTGGGGTGAAAATCGGTCCCAGCAACTTTTCCGATCACCTCGTAAGTACCGGGTTGTTTTACTTCGGCATTGTTCGTTGGTGAAGGCCATAAAACCCTCACTTCGGGGCCTTGGACACCACTCTTGTAGTTCCCTTTCACAAAACGTGGCAACCTAGGAAGGTAGCCCACCGTTGTTTCTACCTGCACATTGGAAACTCCAGTTAAATAGTCATTGTACAGTTGTGGGTGATTCGATTCAAATTGAGGTAGCTCATCTTCGGGTTTTTCTATTTTTACGACCTTGTTGCCCGTATTTAAAATTCTTTCAATCTGCTGCTCGCTCAATGGAATTCGATACAATCTAAAATCATGGACTTTTGCATCGAGAAATGGATTACCAGAGGTTATGGACCTTCCTATGTACAGCAGGTTTTCATGAGTGAACAATTCTTCCAGTTCAAGTTCCATGTGTTCCACTTTTCCCACCTGCTTCCCATTGAGGAAGATACTCATGGTTTTGGAGGGAATATTGAGTACTACTGCCAAGTGTACCCATTGGTTTGCCTCAATTTTGAAATCGGTTGAAAGGGCGGTATATTTCTCCTTTCCATTTTGAATGACCTGGGCCTGAAATCCTTCTTTTTTCTTGGCACCAAAAGGGGCTATAAAAAAATGGTTCCTGTCGTCCTTTCCAAAATCAAAAAGGGTCTGACCCATTTGGTCAGAACTGAAATTCACCCATGTAGTGATGCTTAGGGATTCTTCTCCCTCCACAGCCTCCCCCGGAAGGGATACAGAAGTCTTGTCATCTCCTGGCAAGGAAAGTACGTTACCAAACTTCTCATCATCCTCAAATTTGGCGTTCTGGCCATAAATTCTGCCATGAAGGTTGTTTCGGGACCAATCCTTGGCATCCCCATTGAAGATATATCGGGCCACCATTCCCGTTTCCCCAATACCATCCAATATTTGATTGCCAGTTTGGGCCTGAAGTGCCCCAGTAACCATTACACAGGTAAATAGTGTCCAAATAGCTATTTTGCTCCTTTTCATCATGACGTCTAAAACTAGAGATAATCTAGGTTTTTCACCCCCTTCATATTACCACAAACTGATACTATATTACCCTTAACCGTTCTGTATAGGCAAAATAACATGAAAATTATATCAAGGAATAACCATGTTTAAAACAGTTATGAAAATACTGTAGGGGGTCCTTTACCCGAGAAATCGATTATAGAACTTGAAATCCATGGGCATAGGGATCGTCATCATCTATAATAATGTTGTTATAGCCCGTCACCTGTGCCCAACCCTGAATACTGGGAACTATCGCTTTCTTATCGGATAATGTAGTCTCTTGCTCAACGCGACCAATAAATTTACTTCCGATAAAGCTTTCATGGATGAACGGCTCACCCAATTTCAACTTTCCCTTAGCATACAACTGGGCCATTCGCGCCGATGTACCGGTTCCACATGGAGAACGGTCGATGGCCTTATCGCCATAAAAAACGGCATTTCTGCCCGATGATGTGGGGTCTATCGGTTCACCTGTCCACAACATATGGCTTACATCACGAATGGTGCTATTTTCTGGATGGATAAATCGGTTTGGGTATTTTTCATTGATACGCCTTCTAACCACCTGTGAATATTGAATGATCCGGCCAGCGGTAAAATCTTGTATCCCACTAAAGTTTTTCTGCGGATCCACAATAGCATAGTAGTTACCACCATAGGCAACATCAAAGGTCAATTCACCCAACTCAGGGCAGTCTACGGTCAAGTTTTCTGCCGCTAGATAGGATTTCACATTGGTCAATCGCACCCAATCTACCTTCTTTCCCGTTTGTTGGTATTCAATCTCTACCAAACCGGCAGGCGCTTCCATCCGTATTTTTCCTGGGACTTTTGGAGTGACAAGGCCCTCCTCAATAGCAATCGTAATCGTACCTATGGTGCCATGACCACACATGGGCAAACACCCGGATGTTTCGATAAACAATATGGCAAAATCATTTTGGGGATCATGGGGCGGAAAGAGAATGCTGCCACTCATCATGTCGTGGCCCCTTGGCTCGAACATAAGCCCTTTGCGTATCCAATCGAATTCCTTGAGGAAATGTTGTCGTTTTTCGCTCATATTGGCCCCTACCAGATTGGGACCCCCTCCTGCAACGACCCGAACAGGGTTGCCACAAGTATGTGCATCAACACAAAAAAAAGTTTTTCTTGCCACTCGCAGGTCTTTAAAAACTATCCTATTTTATGTACTCTTTCAGATTAAAAATCCTTACCCTTTTAAATGCTCGGGCAGCAATTCCTGAGGGAAGGACTGATAACTCACCGGTCTCACCCATCTTTTAATGGAATGGATTCCAACTGCCGTAAATCTTGAATCCGTTGACGCGGGATATGGGCCGCCATGTTGCATGGATGGACAAACTTCAACCCCGGTAGGGACTCCGTTATAAATGATTCGGCCAACTCTATTTTGAAGGGTGTCCACAAGTCCCATCAAATCCAAATCATCATCTTTTTCGGCAATAAGTGTCGCTGTCAATTGACCTTCCAATCCTTCAATGATCTGGAGAAGCTCATCTTCATCCTTACATTGGACCACCATCGAAAAAGGTCCAAATACTTCTTGGTGCAGTTTTGGATTGGCTAAAAAATCCTTTCCTGAAACCGTTGCCACTATGGAAGCAGCAAAGTTGGGCTCTAAAGTTCCTTCCACCTTGCCCACTATGGTCACACCACTTTGTGAAGTCACATTTTCGCCTTTTTTATCGTACCCACTTTTAATGTTGGGGTGCAGCATGCATTGAGGGTCCAAGGCAATGGTTTCCTTGGCCAATTCTTGTATGAATTCTTGTGTATGGTCTCCTTTCACCGTCAATAACAACCCGGGATTGGTACAAAATTGACCTGTACCCAAGGTGATAGATCCTGCATAGGTTTTGGCAATTTCCGAAGCTCTCTTGGCCAAAGCTTTAGGTGTAATGACGACAGGGTTGATGCTACCCATTTCCGCAAATACCGGAATAGGTTCTTCCCTTTTGGAAGCTAGGTCGAACAAAGCCCTACCGCCCGCAATACTACCTGTAAAGCCAACAGCTTTTACCTTCGAATGGTTCACTAGGTCCACACCTGCTTGAATTCCACCATTGATACTGGAAAATACCCCTTTCGGCATTCCAGTTTTTTCGGCAGCCTTCACGATGGCCGAGGCCACCAACTCAGAAGTACCGGCATGCATGGGGTGTGACTTTACGATTACCGGACAACCCGCAGCCAATGCGCTTGCGGTATCGCCGCCTGCCGTGGAATAGGCCAATGGGAAATTACTGGCCCCGAATACGGCCACAGGACCCAACGGGATCATGGTCTTCCTAAGATCTTCCTTTGGCAATGGTTTTCGGTCAGGTTGGGCGGCATCAAAAGTATTCTCCCTCCAATCATCATTGGCCACCAATTCCGCAAAAGACCTCAACTGAAAAACAGTACGGCCCCTTTCACCAACAGCCCTACCTTC
>JASBTS010000210.1 GCA_030148305.1 Allomuricauda sp.
TTGTACCTTCGGGAGTTTGGGCTTTGGGAAGGGCCCAAGAGGAAGGCTGTGGATACATTTTTGCTGGAAATATTGTCTAGGATATGAGAAAATTGATGTTTTTCCTATTCATTTTGGTGTCAGGGATTATTGTGGCACAGCAAGAACCCATCAAAGTAGTGTTTGATGTAACTAGTGCCAACCCGGAGGTGCACAAAACCGCTGCCAAGCATCTGCGGTTGATGGCCGAAGCGTATCCCGATTCCCAATTTGAAATGGTCATTTACAGCGGTGCCATAAAAATGGTGGATAAGAAAGCTTCCGCTGTCGGCGAAACCTTGGCAGAAATGGTTAAAAGGGACAATGTATCGGTGGTGGTCTGTGAGCAGACCATGAAACGCCACAAGATGGTCAACGATGATCTCATTCCCGGAGTGGGTTCTGTTCCCGACGGGATTTTTGAAATCGTGATGAAACAGAAAGAAGGTTGGGGGTATATCAAAGAAGTGAACTAAAGGTATTTTTTGTTCATCCGATATCCGCTAACTTTAGGGCATGAATGCCGCCCAATGGACACAACAAATAAAGACCGAGGCCAAACGCCTTGGTTTTTTGTCGTGCGGTATTTCCAAGGCCGGTTTTTTGGAAATCGAAGCGCCGCGATTGGAAAAATGGCTCAACCAGAATATGCATGGCGAAATGGGATATATGGAAAACCATTTCGACAAGCGTTTGGATCCGACCAAATTGGTTGAAGGTTCCAAATCGGTCATTTCTCTTTTATTGAATTATTTTCCTTCCGAAGAGCAGAACCCAGATTCATACAAAATTTCCAAATATGCTTATGGTACCGATTATCACTTTGTGATAAAGGATAAACTGAAACAATTGCTCAATTTCATTCAAGAGGAAATCGGGGAAGTGCATGGGCGTGCCTTTGTAGATTCGGCCCCCGTTTTGGACAAGGCTTGGGCAGCCAAAAGTGGTTTGGGTTGGATCGGGAAAAACAGCAATCTGTTGACCCAACAAGTAGGGTCTTTTTATTTTATCGCCGAACTTATTGTAGATCTTGAGTTGGATTATGACACGCCGGTAACCGACCATTGTGGAACCTGTACCGCTTGTATCGATGCATGCCCAACCCAGGCCATTGTGGAACCTTATGTGGTGGATGGTAGCAAGTGCATATCCTATTTTACCATCGAATTGAAAAATGAGATTCCATCTGAATTTCAGGGAAAACTGGACGATTGGATATTCGGTTGTGATGTTTGCCAAGATGTATGCCCTTGGAACCGATTTTCAAAACCACATCAAGAACCCCTCTTCAACCCGAATCCGGATTTGCTCAACTTCACTAAAAAGGATTGGGAAGAAATTACCGAAGATGTGTTCCATAAAATCTTCAAGAAGTCGGCGGTAAAAAGAACCAAACTGGATGGTCTGCGACGAAATATCGAATTTTTGAAAGATTGATGTTAAACCCTATTATTTCATTGACTATTTTTTGAGTTGAAATGATGAAAAATGCTATATTGACGGTAATATTTTGATGAATACGTATTTCTGGATACGATTTTTAGAAAATTAACCAAACTCAGACTATGCTCAACAGAATTAAGCCTAAACTTAGTTTTTGGCAAATCTTCAACATGAACGTTGGGTTTCTTGGAATCCAATATAGCTTTGGATTACAGCAAAGCGCCATCAATCCCATTTTTTTATTCCTAGGGGCAAAGGAGGAGATTCTTCCTATTTTGAATATTGCCGGACCGGTTACTGGATTGGTGATTCAACCTTTGATTGGTGCTATTTCAGATAAAACATGGTCGCCACGTTGGGGTAGAAGAAAACCTTTCTTTTTGATTGGGGCACTTATGGGTAGCATGTGTCTTTTTGCTTTTCCTTTGAGTCCAGCCCTTTGGTTTGCCGTGGGCCTACTTTGGATATTGGATGTGGGCAACAACATGGCCATGGAACCCTACCGAGCTTTTGTAGGGGATAAATTGCCCGATGAACAATTGAGCATGGGGTATCAAATGCAGAGTTTATTTGTTGGGGCTGGTATTTTGTTGGCCAATGCTTCCCTGTTTTTATTTCAGGATTGGTTTGGAGGAGGCCAGGATATAGAAGGGACCATTCCCAAATGGCTATATTATTCATTCTTTATTGGATCGTTCCTTTCCATAGCGACCATTTCTTGGTCCGTATTCAAAACTCCTGAAATTCCACCAACGGATGCCGAGTTGGAAGAAATCAACAAACATAAAAGTCTTCCATTTGCCGAAAGATTTAAGATGCCGTTTGTGGAGATCAGTCACGCGGTCAAAGAAATGCCAAGGTTCATGTGGCGACTTTCGGCAGTATACCTCTTTCAATGGTATGCCCTTTTCGTATACTGGCAATTTATAACGCCTTTGTTTCGGGTTACCATGGGGTATGATACATCCGAAGCGGCCGCACAAGCAGCCAAAATGAGTACAACCTATAATGTGGTCACGGCAATTGTGGCCTTGATTTTGGTTCCACTTACCCTTCGGTTCGGAGGTAAGAAAATTTATGCCCTGAGTCTTTTTGGCACTGCCATATCCTTGATTGCTATACCCCATATTTCAGATCCGGTTTATGTGCTGTTCCCCATGGTGTTGTTCGGTATTGGATGGGCAGCCATGATGGGCATCCCTTATAGCATGGTGTCCAAAATTGTTCCCCAAGAGCGCAGAGGGGTATATATGGGCATTTTGAATATGATGATCGTAATTCCCATGGGAATCCAAACAGTGTCTTTTGGACCCATATTCAAGAATGTTTTAGGGGCAAACTCCGTAAATGCCATGCTTTTTGCTGGGGCATTTTTTGTAATTGCCGGTCTTTTGGCCACACGTTTGAACATGCCAAAAAGCTCCAATATTCCAGAGGTGGACATATAACCTTCAGGATGTCAATCGAATACCACGGGATCTCCCTTTTAGGACCATTAGGGTAACATGGTATCAATAATTGATAGCTTGAATGTTCCCTAAAAATATCGGAATGCCCTAACTTTACCGATTCATTGGCTAACTTATGAGCAACGAAAAACTAAGACGGGAGGCATTGCAATATCATGCAGAGCCTCAACCTGGAAAGATAAAGATCGTTCCCACTAAACCATATGCTACACAACGTGATCTGGCATTGGCCTATTCACCAGGAGTGGCGGAACCCTGTTTGGAAATTGAAAAGAACAAGGATGACGTCTATAAATACACTGCCAAAGGAAATATTGTAGCCGTAATTTCAAACGGAACCGCGGTTTTGGGATTGGGGAATATCGGTCCAGAAGCATCCAAACCTGTAATGGAGGGGAAGAGCTTGCTCTTTAAGATTTTTGCCGATATCGATGGAATTGATATTGAATTGGATACGGAAGATGTTGAGAAGTTCATTGAAACGGTAAAGACCATTGCACCGACTTTTGGAGGTATCAACTTGGAAGACATCAAGGCACCTGAGGCGTTTGAAATTGAAAGACGCCTGAAGGAGGAACTTGATATTCCGGTAATGCATGATGATCAACATGGTACGGCCATTATTTCTGCGGCCGCCCTGTTGAACGCCTTGGAAATAGCCGACAAGAAAATAGAGGAAGTAAAGATCGTGGTCAGTGGCGCAGGAGCTGCAGCAGTTTCGTGTACCCGATTGTATAAAGCCTTCGGTGCGAGTGCCAAGAACATTGTGATGTTGGATAGCAAGGGGGTTATCCGAAGCGATAGGCCCAATCTAAGTGTTGAAAAATTGGAGTTCGCTACTGATAGAAAGATTGATACGCTTGAGGAGGCCATGAAAGATGCTGATGTTTTTATCGGACTTTCCATTGCCAATGTGGTTACCCCAGAGATGTTGCTTTCTATGGCAGATACACCGATTGTGTTCGCTATGGCCAATCCCGATCCAGAGATTGAATACGAATTGGCTTGTAGTACACGCAAGGACATTATCATGGCAACGGGTCGTTCCGACCATCCGAATCAGGTGAACAATGTGCTCGGATTCCCATTTATTTTTAGGGGAGCTTTGGATGTTAGATCTACCAAGATCAATGAAGAAATGAAAATGGCGGCCGTAAGGGCCTTGGCCGATTTGACCCGCGAATCCGTTCCCGAACAGGTAAATATTGCTTACGATACCACGCGCTTGACCTTTGGTAAGGATTATATCATTCCAAAACCCTTCGATCCCCGCTTGATCACAACAATCCCACCAGCTGTGGCCAGAGCTGCCATGGAAAGTGGTGTGGCCAAAGCGCCGATCCAAGATTGGGACAAATATGAGGAGGAATTGTACCAACGTTCCGGAAACGATAACAAAGTGGTGCGTTTAATGCACAATAGGGCCAAACTGAACCCAAAACGTATCGTTTTTGCTGAAGCGGAATTGTTGGATGTATTGAAGGCTGCCCAAATTGTTCATGACGAAGGCATAGCCAAACCTATTCTTTTGGGTCATAAAGAGACCATTGAACAGTTAAAGAAAGACCTCGATTTTGATGCGGAAGTGCCCATCATTGATCCACGTTCCGATGAGTTCCGTGAAATGAGGACCCGCTATGCGTTGAAACTTTGGGAATCCAGACAACGAAAAGGAGAGACCAAGTACAGTGCCAGGGTAAACATGGGCAAACGCAATTATTTTGGTGCCATGATGTTGCAGGAAGGAGATGCGGATGGATTGATTTCAGGATATTCCCGATCCTACCCACGCGTGCTTCGTCCCGTTTTTGAGGTATTGGGAAGGGCCAAGGGTGTGAAGAATGCATCAACCGTAAATATCATGATTACCGCCAGGGGACCTTTGTTTTTGGCGGACACTTCAATCAACATTGATCCAGATGCCGAGCAACTGGCTGAAATTGCACAAATGACAGCCAATGTGGCCAAAACCTTTGGTTTTGATCCTGTGGTGGCCATGTTGTCCTATGCCAATTTTGGATCATCTGCCCACCCACATGCCCAAAAAGTAAGGGAGGCCGTGCGCATTTTGCACGAACGTAACCCTGAATTGGTAGTGGATGGGGAAATCCAGACCGATTTTGCTTTGAGTTCCGATCTTTCCAATAATAATTTTCCGTTTTCCAAAATTTCAGGAAAAAAGGTGAACACCCTCATCTTCCCGAATTTGGAATCTGCCAACATCACCTATAAATTGTTGAAAGGGTTGAACAATGCCGATTCCATTGGTCCGATCATGGTAGGTTTGCCGCGTGCGGCCCACATCATTCAATTGGGTGCCAGTGTGGATGAAATGGTGAACATGGCGGCCGTGGCGGTCATCGATGCCCAAGAAAGGGAAAAAAGAAGAAAAGCTCGAATGGGCGAGGAGTAAATCCAAAACCTACAACTTAAGCAA
>JASBTS010000214.1 GCA_030148305.1 Allomuricauda sp.
GGGTTCGCCAGATCAAGGAAAAAGCCATCCGTCGCCTAAAACACACTTCAAGAAGTAAGATTTTAAAGACATATTTGGGATAATTTGTTAATTTGACCAAATAAATTACAGTTAAACTATCCTTAAATTTGATTTTTGGCAGGAAAGTTGTAATTTAGACACTATAACAGTTTATCATGACTGTTCGTTTTTTGATTGATGAATAAACTCCGGCTGATTACCGGAGTTTTTTCATTTTACCCCTTTCCTAACTTCACCCAAATCTTTCAATAAAGTTTTCAAATCAGTTTTATTTGTTAACTTTCTGGTATTCAATTGCATTTATACCATGAAACAAATACTTCACCTTTTTTTCATAGCCTGCTCGGTAATAGAAATGGGCATAGCTCAAGAGAACGCCCAATCCATTATAACCGAAATGTCCATAAAAAGATTGGATTCTACCCTTAAAAGCTTTGTGGACAACAACGATGTAGCCGGGGTGTCCGCACTTATCTATGAAAAAGGGAAAGAGGTTTATTATAATGCCTTCGGGTATGCCGACCTAAAGAAACAGAAACCTATGGAGCGCAATACATTGGTGCAGATCTACTCCATGACCAAACCGATAACTGGAACTGCACTGATGAGTTTGTATGAGAAAGGGAGGTTTAGTTTGGATGACCCTTTGGAAAAATATGCTCCGGAATTTGCCAATATGCAAGTGTACCAAGGTGTGGATTCCACCGGAAAAATGATTCTGGAGCCACTCAAAAGACCCGTTACCATCAGGGATATTACAAGGCATACAGGTGGTTTTACAACCAGAAATGATATTCCAGGGTTAAGCACAGCACTGCGCCTTGCCGATCCTTTTAACTGGGAAAATGACTTGAACCAAATGGCCACGAGGTTGGGTAAGGTCCCTCTGTGGTTTCAACCCGAAGAAAAATGGGAATATGGCCCATCTGTTGATATTCAAGCCTTTCTGGTAGAACGTATTTCGGGGCAACCCTATGCGGAATATTTACAGGAACATGTCCTTGGTCCTCTTAACATGGAAGAAACCCGCTATTTCATACCCAAATCAGACCAAAAAAGAATGTCTGCAGCCTATACCCATGACAACCTCGGTTTTTTAGATCAACAGGATAATCAGGAATCCCACGCATACAATTATGGCAAATACAACCTTACACCTGGTGGGTGGGGCCTTACCTCAACCTTGGACGATTACATGAAATTTGCCCAGATGCTGGTGAACAAGGGAACCTTGAACGGCGTAAAAATTCTTGAACCAGAGACTGTGGAACTTATGGCCACCAACCATTTGGACGAAAACATCAAAGATCGGTCTTGGCTACCAAGTAAAGGACAGATGGGGTTTGGAATTGACTTTGCCGTTAGGTTAAGACCACCTGCCTCAAAAGAGGAAAATAATGGGGTTGTCGGTGAGTTTTTCTGGGATGGAGCTGCTAGCACGCTCTTTTGGGTGGACCCCGTTAACAACCTTACTGCGGTCTTTTTTGTACAGATATTTCCTTTTAATGGAACGTTGCACAAAAAGTTCAGGGATGCTGTTTATGGGCCAGTTTCCATCAAAACCATGGGAAAATAAGGTAAGTCCTTCTTCAAAACCAAGTATTGACTTAACATTTCACTACCTTTGTATGGAATAATTTTGAGTCCACTCATGAGCAAAAAAATTATAGCGCCCTCACTTTTGGCAGCCGATTTTGCCAATCTTCAACGAGATATTGAAATGGTGAACCAAAGTGAGGCCGATTGGTTTCACTTGGATATTATGGATGGATTATTCGTGCCCAACATTTCCTTTGGAATGCCTATAGTGGAGGCCATTGCCAAACATGCCAAGAAGCCTTTGGACACCCATTTGATGATTGTAGATCCAGACCGTTATATCAAAACCTTTGCTGACCTTGGGGTCAATCACCTGACCGTACATTATGAAGCATGCCCTCATTTGCACCGGACATTGCAGGCCATTAAGGCAGAAGGTATGAAAGCAGGAGTTGCCCTAAATCCACACACCTCCATCAACCTATTGGAGGACACGATCCAAGATATAGACATTGTCATTGTGATGAGTGTAAACCCTGGTTTTGGTGGTCAATCCTTTATTGAGAACACCTATCAAAAGGTACGTGATCTTAAAAACTTGATCGAAAGGAGAAATTCCAGTGCCCTGATCGAAATTGATGGTGGGGTAAATGCGACCAATGCCAAAAAGTTGATCGACTATGGGGCGGACGCCTTGGTTGCCGGTAGTTTTGTGTTCAAAAGCGAACATCCAACCGAAACCATCAAACAACTAAAAGAAGCTATAGCATAATGCAGGAATTTGATGTTGCCATCATCGGGGGCGGACCAATCGGTATTGCCTGTGGATTGGAGGCAAAAAAACAGGGATTGAGCTACATCATCATCGAGAAGGGGCCTATTGTAAATTCCCTTTTCAATTATCCTGTGAACATGCAGTTTTTCTCCTCTTCGGAAAAATTGGAAATCGATGAAATTCCTTTTATCAGTAAGGAAGCCAAGCCCAAACGCAGTGAGGCTTTGGAATATTATAGAAGGATCGTAACCTCCAACCAATTGAATATCCATCTATTCGAAACGGTGTTGAATGTGGAAAAAAAGGGGGATTTCTTTTTCGTGGAATCCAACAAAGACCGATACCGCGCCAAAAATGTAGTGGTGGCCACCGGATTTTATGACCTCCCCAACAAAATGAATGTACCTGGGGAAGATTCGCCCAAAGTTTCGCATTACTACAACGACCCCCATTTTTATGCCGGTCAAAAAGTAGCTGTTATCGGTGCTAGTAATTCCGCCATTGATGCTGCTTTGGAATGTTGGCGAAAAGGCGCCCAGGTTACGTTGATCATCCGCGGACCTGAAGTGGGGCAACGGGTTAAATATTGGGTGAGACCGGATATCATCAACCGGATCGAGGAAGGAAGCATTAAGGCTTATTATCATGCTACTGTAAAGGAAATCACTCCAAACGATATCATTATAAACACTCCCGATCGAGATGTATCCTTAGACAACGACTTTGTGTTGGCGTTGACGGGTTATATGCCCAACTTCGAATTTTTGGAAAAATTAGGGATTGCCCTTTCCGAAGATGAAAAACGTTTACCTACTTACGATCCGGAAACCATGGAAACCAATATTCCGGGACTTTTCTTGGCCGGAGTAATCTGTGGAGGAATGGAAACCCATAAATGGTTTATTGAAAATTCCCGTATCCATGCACCGATAATCATGCAGGGAATTCTTCAAAAAAGGAAATAACGGTAAAAGAATTCTTAACTTTAGGAAGCTAAATTCTTGAACCATGACCTTTTACGACTTTGAAGCAGAACGTTTGGATGGCACTTTGGAATCCATGTCAACCTACAAGGGTAAAACCGTAATTGTGGTGAATACCGCTAGCAAGTGTGGACTGACCCCGCAATATGAAGGATTGGAAAAACTGTACGAAACCTACAAGGATAAAGGATTGGTCATCTTGGGGTTTCCCTGCAACCAGTTCGGGAACCAAGAACCGGGAACTGCGGACGAAATCCAAGAATTTTGCCAATTAAATTACGGTGTGAGCTTCCCTATGTTTGCCAAAATCGAAGTGAATGGGAAGAATACCCATCCCATTTTTAAATACCTGAAATCCAAATTGGGCGGACTTTTGGGAAGCAAAATACAATGGAACTTTACCAAATTTGTAGTGAACAAGCAAGGAACACCGATAAAACGCTTTGCTCCTATCAGCACCCCAGAGTCTATGGAAGACTACATTAAGGAAATCCTTTAATCACCTCAATCTTTTTTCCTCCAAATATTCCTATTTTTAAGGAAACCTCTCATTTTCAATGTTTAATAAGAGCTCCTTTTACTTTTTCGGATTTACTATTACGGTCTTTTTTACTTCTTGTAAAAAAGAGTCGCCTATTTTGGATACACCGCTCATCACGCCCAACCAAGTGGTTCTGATATCCATTGGTGCACCTGCCGAATATGTCCATCTTATGGCCCAGGATAGTGTTGGAAAATCCGTCAAGGACAGTACCGGGCCTAAAGCCATCCATCCGAATAGGGGTTTTTCCTATTTGGACCATATGAACAATGAAAAACTTTGGATTCCTAAACCGAACACCAATGACACTTTGATCGTTGAAACATATTCAGAGTTTTTGGAGTTAACTACCCAAAACTTTTTTACTTCCATCAAAGAAACCTTTTTGGTAAAAAAAGGAGACACCATCCTGTTTACCTATAACAATCTTATCCCTGAAGCAAAAATTACGAACAGAAAGGTAAATGATTGGGAATTAAACTATAACAAACATCGCTTGGCTGAACTCTTTGACAACAAATACACCAGCCACAGCCTCATTTTATTGGGGAATATGCTTACCTATGATGATGGCATTGAAGGTTTTGACGAACGTTCCGTTCATTATTATCAATTGGCAAAAATTGATTTTGATAGGGAAATGGCGTATTTGGATTCCCTTCATCAATCCAATATTTTGTCAGATGAGCACTATAAATATCGAAAAGATGCATTGGACATGTTGATGGAGACCCATAAAACCATGAAACCGATTGCCGATTGGTTAAAAGTAAATCAGTCCTTGCTTGGAGATGACCAGATGGAACCACCGGTTTCCTTTGATCTGGACAAAACCGATTCCCTCATGACCTTTTCATTTTTCCGGGACTATTTGGATCAGATTACCAAATACGATCTCAACATGATTACGGAAAATCATGGTGGGTCGGGAGGTTCCTACATCGATTCTCGCATCCGTTTTGATTCCATTCTGGCGGACAATCGATTGAACCAAACCGCAAAAAACCATTTGTTGTTCAAGACTTATGAATGTATTGGGCAAAATTTCAAAGTAAAGGACAAGGAAAACTATTTTGAAAAACTTCAGCAAAACACCACCAATCCAGAAAAATTGGATGCCTTCCAGAAAAAATACAAGCTGGATTTTAGCAAATCCAACACCCTTATCCTAACCAACATCCAAAGCGATACCATCACCTATTCGGATGTATTGAAAAAGAATCTTGGCAAATGGCTCTATATTGATTTTTGGGCCAGTTGGTGTCGACCCTGCAGGGAAAATATGCCTGCCTCCATAGCCATGAAAAAGCGTTTGGCATCCAAGAACGTGGAGTTCATTTACATCAGTTCCTATGACAAAAAAGAACATTGGAGAAAAGCCATGGAGAAGGACGGAATTATGGATAGCCAAAATTATTTTATTGAAAATGGCAATGTATCCAAGGTCATCGAAGAGCTTGGAATTGAGACCATACCCCATTATTTGATCTATAATCCAGAAGGGGAGTTGGTAAATAGATTTGCAGATATACCTGGACAAGGGGCTGAAGAACAGTTGTTGGGTTTGATTGAAAACTAGTGGAAACTCATGCGTATCCGTGCTTGGTTCTGCCCGTTTTGTTTCAGCATGGCCCTTCCGTCCTTAAAACTCAGGTAAGAATGTCCCTTTTGATGGTTTAAAATACTGATTTCGTTCAGTAAACCCCAGTGTCTGGCCACTTCTTTCCAGGCCCAGAAAATGGAGTGTTTCGGATCATAAATATGGGTGGCCTCCCCTCCTGTTCCATTGATCTCGATCACCTTAAAATTTTTCCCTTCGCACAGCTCCTCAAAGGTATTGTAAAGTACATCCAACCTGCCGTAATGAAAATCCTTCATTTGCCCGCAAATAGTATGGATGGTCTTTGTCAAGTCTTCATTGACACAGTGACTGATATCCACAAATTTGGCACCACGGGTATGACTTCCGTAAGGCACCAAGATCAAATCCTCCCCATCTGCTAGCACAATATTCAACCGTTCCCCAAATTTCTTCCGAAGGGGTTTTAACTGCAAGTGGCTTCTTGGGTTTTTCTTGATGAGTTGCAACAAGGTACTTTTTCCATCACCTCTCACGGACAAGAATTCTTTCGAAACGATTCCTGTAATTGTGCCTTTTTCCGCCCCAGGTTTGCGGACATAAAAAATACCTACCTCTTTCTGATAAGGAATAAGCTCCTGCACCAAAAAATTGGAAGGGCTCCACAAAACATAACTCCGGAATTCATCCTTATTGTGAATTTTCTCCACTCCAAATGCCTTCATGCCCATATCGGGTTTTGCAATAAAGGGAAAACCAATATCCGAGGCCAATACCCGTTCCAAAGCCAATTCTGGAGATTGTTCCTTTGGAACATAAACCGTTTTTGGGATGTATTGCTGTGGGATCATATTGTAGATCACCATTTTGGATTCCATGGCCATGCCTCCATTTTTCATAGCCGGATTGGCCGCGTTGAAAAAGAAAAAAGAACGTGCTCTAAAGGAATAATACAACCAAACCGGGAACATAGGATAATATACGAGCCAAAAGGGCCAATACTCCCAATGGGTAATTCTATGCCAGGTAAGTTTGAGGGAATCCATCGCTTTTATACCAATAGTTGACGGGAGGAAAACGGAACCTCATAAATACTATCGTTGAGCAAATCGGCATGCCGCATCAGAATTTCGTCCTCATTCAACACCACTTGTGTAACACTAAAGGTTTTCAATCCGGTTTCGCGGTCGATTACAAAACCATTTTCATGATCATTATGGTTGTTGGAATGAAAACCCATCACGTCCTTGGAAGTGATTTGGTCATTTCCCTGTACAAATTGCGAAAATAGCTTCGCTCGATGGGCCATCACCTCATCTTGATACAGCGTGGCGGAGGACCAAATATGGTTTTGTGTCTTATCCAAGGGCCTAAAATATTTTTGGGTTCCATCCCATCTAAACTCCAATAATTGGGAAGTGAACAACACCAAGGTAAAGGGCTCAATTTGGTAGAGTTCCATTTGTTCCAACATCACCAATGGGTTTTTGGAAGAAAGCACATCCAATAGTATCAATCCCCTACTCTTGGCATAATTTCCATTTGGGGTATGACGTACAAAAGCACCATTCAATAATACCCCCACAGCACCCAATTCGTTAACGGCAAACCAAGTACCTCCAGCTTTGGGATCTTTAGGAAATAATAGTTTCAATGAACCGATGGTTTCTTCCTTAGGCACATGAGAGATGGGTCGGGAAATATGTTCATCCCGATTTGAAGTGAGATAATAGGAATCTCCCCTTGATATGAAACTTACTGTGCACATGTTTCCCTGTATTGCATGGTAGATGGTGCCACACCAAAGGATTCCGGAAGTTGCACACTGGTAAAATACTCAATACCCACTTTGATCAAAGCCTGATGATGAATGGTATGCTCCAGATTGTACATGACTTCCCTAAAATAATTGGAATCCAAACAGGTTTCAGAACCGGCCAATTCGTAACTGATCTTAATGGATTTGTTCGGCCGATCCAATTGTGCTTGTATAAATTCCAATTGTTTAATGGCAAAAGAAAGGTTCTGTTCAATTTGAAGGTCACGCTTTCTGCGGTCGTATGACACATCGGCGGTATCATAACCTTGCAACAAACAGAGGTACAGTTCAATGATATGACGGGTGTGTTGCCCAATACTGGAATTGGAAAGTACGTTGCACGACTGTGAGTAACAATCCTTGGGCAATCCCAACAGTACCTGCTTGAATTGCTCAAGGGTATCCAAGGAAGATTTGAATAGGGTCATTGGAGTTTGATTGAATTTGGTTTTTTGATGAATTGGAACATAAGATAGAAAGAAAATCCAAGGTATAAGGTTTCCATCCTCACATTTACTGCCTTGAATACCCCAAGCTTTTTAGTGGGTTGTTCCATCAGCAGTTAGTTATTCTTTATTTTTTGCCAATTGGTATCGGCTTTATTTTGAAGGTCTTCCGGTGACTCTTTGAGCCAAAGTGCCAAGGTATTGGTGTTGCCGGAATTATAGAATAGGTACAGCTTGCCATCCCTAATTTCGAAAGTTTTCGGGTTCACGCTTACCTTTTTGCCCGAAACGGCCACCGCATAGGCACAATACCCACCATATTCGGGAAGGAACGCCTTGGGGTCCGTTTTGAATTTTTTCAAATTGGTCTCATTGGAAAACTTGTAGTTCACCCCATCATACTCTGTTGTAAACTCTTTTTGGCCCTCCAAGGCCTTTCCATCAAAATAGGAAACCACGTCATACCCATTGGCCGCATATCCTTTTTTGGTATTGTAGTCTATACTTTGTGAAAAGGTCAGGGTCCCTATCAACATGAAAAGCACTAAAATCAATTTTCTTTTTCCCATTATCTCAATTTTAATTGGCGTGGATGTGGAAAATTTAGTCCTCCATGATCGGAATTCCTTTCAACATTCCAAAATTTTTTTAATATTCAGCTTGGTCAAAAAATCGGAATAATCCAGCAAATCCAAACCTTGTCAGGGTTTAGCGAACCATGTCGAACATCGAATTAATATGCAGAACATCTTTATTGAACAACAAGATTGACGGTTTTTTGTTCCTTTAACTTGTTATTGAACAGCTATTGTTCGATCACCAAACAAGATGTTACTTTCCCAAAGGGTAACATTGCAATGCCTACTTTATGCGACAATTGACCTCTCTAACGGCCAAGCATGTTATAATTGCCGTTATTTTTTTGCTGCCAACTATTTCCTTGGCTACCACTTTTGTTTTAGATGGACGCCAGAATGCCGTCTCCTTACGTGAGAATGCCTCCATATTTATGGCCGGGAACACAGATCATGATTTTAATGATATTCGTAATCTTGATGAACCTCTCTTCATTCCGCTAACTTCCCTTAAGGAAAACAATGGCTTTTCCAATGAAAATTATTGGTTAAGATTCGATATCGTTAATACTTCATCCAAATATGAGGAATATTACTTGGAAACAGCCAGGCCAATAACCGATGTGGTAGACCTATACCTTATAGATGCCAATGGAAAAGTAAGCAGACAGATTAGTGGGGATAAATTACCCTTTGATAAAAAAACGGTACAACACCGAAAATCTATTTTTGACCTAAAGCTAAAGCCCAGCGAAAAAGTAACGGCCTATATCCATATTAAAAGTGATGGAGAAGTGGTCATGTTTCCACTGGAGCTTTATAAGAAGGACCAATTTTTTAATTTGACCTATAAAGAGCAGGTTTTTTACGGCTTCTTTTATGGTATTCTGGTATTGGCTTGTATCATCTATCTCTTCTTTTTCTTCGCCCTCAAAGACCAAGCATTCATTTTCTATGGTCTTTATGTGCTTTTTATTGCCTTGATGCAATTTTCGTTGGATGGATTTTTTCATCAATATCTCACTCCTGGGGCAGGGTGGCTATCCGATAGGTCAGTTCTTTTAACTGCTTTTATCTCCTTGTTCTTTTTTGGAAGGTATGGGGATAAATTCTTGAACCTTAAAAAGAACAGTCCTTTTTTACACAAAACCGGTAACTTTTTGAGCATTTCCACCTTGGTTGGAACCTTCTTACTGATGACGATTCCCGGAGGGTTTGAGTTTTGTTACCCCTTGGCCAATGGCATAGGAATTTTGGTATTGATCCATATGATCAGTTCTTTGATCGTTGTGAAAGGGAAGAAAGTAACCATTGACCCTTATTTCATCATGGGTATTTCATTTCTGGTATTTGGATTTGTGATCTTCATTCTCAATAACTTCAATACCATAGAAAATTCCTTTTTTACCAATAATGGCGCAAAATTTGGAATTGGTTTTGAAATCATCTTCCTTTCTATTTCCATGAGTAACAGGATTCGTTTCCTTCGTATGGAGAATGAAAAAAATCAACTGTTGGCACTTCAACGAGCAGAGGACATGAACGAGATAAAATCTTCTTTCCTTTCAAATATCAGTCATGAACTAAGAACACCCTTGAACTTGATTATGGGAGTGGCCAGTGCCCTTCAGCAAAATGAAAAAGATGGGGATTTGGAAGAAAAATGTAGGTTGATCCTTAGTTCCTCCAAAAATCTTTTGGGCAATATTGAGGATATCTTGGACTTTACCGTCATCGAAAAAGGGGAC
>JASBTS010000219.1 GCA_030148305.1 Allomuricauda sp.
TAGGCCCCATGGTTACCATCGTGCATCACGTTCATGCCCACACCGGCCATGCCCACACCCATGGTGATGGAAAGCAACAAATAGGCCCAAAAGGGAAGGTGAAGGGTTAAGATTAAAAAATAAGGGGTCAGAAAAATGGCAAACATCACTATGGTTTTCAAGTGAAGTTTCCAGTTCCCGGTTTTTTTGAGATTGTTCTCGTTGAAGTATTCATTGACACGCTTGTTGAGGGTCTTAAAAAACTGTGCAGAATCCTTTCTTGAAAACCGGATGGTACTCGTATTCATAAAATGATAATTTTTACAAAAATAACCTTTTTAATCTGATGAGATCAAAAGCGTTGTGTTAGAACGGTGTTAAGGTCCTTAAAAGTATTAATTTTGTCAATATTAACAATTGGTAGATGAACGCGGACCTTATCTTCAAATATTTTACGACGCTCACCGATGAACAAATGCGCCATTTTAGGGGATTGGAGGAGTTGTACCAAGATTGGAACCAGAAGATCAATGTGGTCAGTAGAAAGGATATTGATGAGCTATATCTGAGGCATGTGCTTCATTCCCTGGGAATTGCAAAGATTCAAACTTTCAATGAGGGAGCCGATATTCTCGATGTGGGAACAGGAGGAGGCTTTCCTGGTATTCCGTTGGCCATCTTGTTTCCGAACGTCAATTTTACCTTGGTGGATGCCATCGGCAAAAAAATTAAAGTGGTTCAAGAAGTGATCGATGGATTGCAACTTGAAAATGTGAAGGCCATTCATTCCCGTGTGGAGGAAATCCCGGGTCAATTCGATTTTATCGTGAGTAGGGCCGTTGCCGCCATGCCCACTTTTGTGCATTGGACCAAGGGCAAAGTAAAAAAGGACTCTGCACACGAACGTAAAAACGGGATACTTTATTTAAAAGGTGGTGACTTGGAAGAAGAGTTGAAAGATTACGCCACCGTTCAGATCTTTGACCTTAAGGATTATTTTGAGGAGGATTTTTTCGATACAAAGAAAGTGGTATACCTGCCGCAGAAGTTTAAAGAACGGAATTAAATACTGTACATCCTTTTATAGACTAATCTGCATTTTCTGGAATAATCTTTTCCAAATTTCCAGAGACGGTTGTATTTATCAACCATTTTTTTCCACCAAACATGTTTTCCTGAGCTCATAACGAATTGATTTGATACTGTAAAACTAAGTAGATTACATTCAAGTAACAATTAATTAACGTTAAATTTACATAAAAACTATTGAACACTTCAGAAAATGCCTCTTAGGTATTTCATGGTAATCTACTATCAAACTAGTTCTCTGCAACTTTTATTGCAATTTTAGCATGAACTTGTTGCGTTGTAACTGTAGGTAGGCTTATAGCGGGTGAAGGGTTATAATTTCTTGTACAACTGCCCTTCTTTGGTAAGAGAATACCCAATAACATCACCCGAATCATTCCTGTGAAAGAAAACAGGCTCGTTTCCTGCATCGGAGAACACATCATCAACAATATGGAGCACCGGTGATTGCAGTCCCTTGTTCTCGACCACCAAGTTTCCTTCTTTCTGGCTATAGACCAATTGAATTTGTGGATATTTCGGATGTTCATAAATGCCCTCAAATGTGGTGTAAAAAGATGCTGGCTCCATCTGTACGTATGGGTCGTCGTCCGAAAGTATCAGGCCATTGCCCAAATTCCAGTTGTCGTACTCCATGTAATAGGCCGTGCGTTTGGCTGCGTTCAACCCTTGGAGTTTGGCCACCAGATGCAGTGCACCATCAATTCCTGCTGAAATTCCTGCCGTGGTGATAACGTTGCCATTATCCACAAAACGAACATTTTTACGCACGTCCACTTTCGGATAGTTGGCCTCCAGATCGGCAAGTGCATTATGGAAGGTGGTGGCCGTTTTGCCATCCAACACCCCTGCTTCTGCCAAAACAAAAGCTCCTGTACATACGGAAAAATGATATTGCACATCCTTTTGGCTCTGTATCCACTCAATAACTTTTTTATTTTGCGAGGCCGCACTGGAATTCCCTCCAAAAAAGGCCAAAATATCAGCTTTCGGGGCATTTTCGATGCTGTAGTCGGGCACCACTTGTAATATGCCCTGCGATTTGATGGGTTCCTGTGTCGCCGAAACGGTGAATACTTTGTACCCGGCATAGGTGAAGACTTCCATCGGACCAGCAAAGTCTAATACTTCGACCCCATTTTGTAGATAAAAGGCGATGGTTTTGGAATCATCCTTTTTTACAAGGGGCATGTTGCAGTGCGAGCAAACGCCCGGGGCATAATGCCCGGTATCGTCACACGAGCTACTGCAAGGAGGACAAATATATACCGTGTTTTGGGTTTTAGTGTTTTGGGCCATAGTAAGTAAGGATGTCAAACAAAGGGCGAATAAATAGGATAGCTTGTTCATTTTCTGATGATTTGTTCAAAAGTATGCAAGGGAAAAGCATGGCGAAAGGACAACCATCCGCAGTATTGGGCCAATTATGCTTTCCAGTCGGATGGGAGGGAAGTGGTGTGTTTTTTAAGAAGGGAGCGCAATTGATTGCTGCTTTGGAGGCCACATGCTGTGGCCACAGCGCTTACCTTGGAACCTGCTGTGAGCAATTGAATGGCCCTTTCCACTCGTAGTCTGTCCAAATAATCACCAATGGTGATCCCAGTGGTCTTTTTGAAAAGGCGGGTAAGGTTACGGGGACTCATATGAACCGATTCGGCCAAGACCTCTATGTTGTTTTTCTGTTCAAGGTTCTGGGCCATTAGGTCTTGGACCTGATGTATCCTTGTGTCGATATGGTTCCTGTACTGAAGAAACACACTGAGTTGGGGGTCGTTTTCTGTCCTGCGAAGATAAATGACAACTTCCTTGGCAATCTTTGATGCAAACACTGCTCCAAAAAGTTCTTCCAAAAAATAAAGTGCCAAATCAATTCCTGAAGAAACCCCTGCACTGGAATATAGGTTGCCATCATGTGTGATCAAACGATCGGAAAGCAAATGGGCCTTGGGGAATCTGGTTTTAAAATCTTCCAGATACTTCCAGTGCGTGGTACATTCTTTACCGTCCAAAAGCCCTGCCAATGCCACGAGATATGCCCCAGTGCATACCGAACATATTTTGGCCTTGTTCTTATATTGATGCCTTAACCAATCAAAGAAATTGGCATATTTATTTGTGATGTTGGTATCATAAAATAAATGTGACTCAAGCCCGGGAATAAAAAGAAAATCGTCGGGACCAAGGGTGTGTTCGGAAAAATATTCAAGGTTGCCCAAGGAAAGTCCGGCACTTGAAAATTGCACCAGATGGCTTTCCATGCTTAGAAAATGGGCTTCCAATGAGGCTCCATATTCCTTGGCCTCATAAAACAAATGTGCTGGACCGGCAATGTCCAGTAGCTGTACTTCTGGGGGAATCAGGAAAAAAGCACGGTGCTTTGTGGAGCGTTTCATTCCTATTCGTAAAGTTCGTTAGGGTTCGCTTGGGCAATATCCATGAACAGTCTGGCCATTTTCGAGCAAACTGCATCAAAAAATAGCTTTCCCTTCTCCGCAGTTGCTTTGGAGGGATTGCCTACTCCGGTATCGGTGCTGATCTTGGACCATGGCCGCTCTGTCCAGGCCCACCCTTCAGAAAAGGCCTTGATCTTGTTTTTGAATTCTTTTCCATCTCCCCAATCTGCTTTGGGAAGCACCAATTCTGGAGCCAAATGAAGAATGAGGCTGGTCTCCATTTCATCGGCATGATCACCTGGGTTTTCAAAAATGTCCTTTTTTTCAGCCATTTTGAACCAATTGGTCACGCAAAGGAACATGTTGGGGAAGAGCAGTCCCAATTCCCGTACCAGTGCTTCCCAATTGTTACCGCCATGGCTGTTCAATATCATGAACTTGTGTATGCCCTGTCTTTCCAAAACAGTCAATATATCCTTTAAAATGGCAAATTGGGTACTGGGGTTCAGGTTCATATCCAAATAAATGTCCGATTGCCCCGTATTCACCCCAAATGGAATGGCGGGTAGCACTACGACCTTACAACCCTGTCCCCATGACAATCGCGCCGATTCTTCTGCAATCTTGGTGGCTTCGATTACATCCGTTGCATAAGGTAGATGGTAGTTATGAGCTTCTGTGGCACCCCAAGGGAGCACTGCCAAATCAAAGGATTCGTCTTTAAGGTGCTTCCAATTGGTTTCGGCCAAAATATAGGGTTTGGGCATGTTTTTTTTGTGTTTAGGTCAAATAAAAAAGGCTGCCAATTTTGGTAGCCTTTAAATTAGGTATTTCGAAATTATCCTAAAAACGGATAACGATAATCTTCTGGGGTAACAAAAGTTTCCTTGATCAATCGTGGGGATACCCAACGTAACAAGTTTTGGGCGGAGCCCGCTTTATCATTGGTCCCTGATGCCCTGGCACCTCCAAAAGGTTGTTGGCCTACAACGGCACCCGTAGGCTTATCGTTGATATAGAAGTTCCCCGCACAATCCTGAAGGGCCTTGGTAGCCTCTTCAATGGCGTAGCGGTCTGTGGACAGCACGGCACCGGTCAAGGCGTACTCGGAAGTGCTATCGACCAATTTTAGGGTCTCGCTCCAATCCTTGTCCTCATATATGTACACGGTGACAACCGGTCCGAACAATTCGGTACACATGGTCTCATATTTTGGATTGGTGGTCAGAATAACGGTGGGCTCCACAAAATATCCCACGGACTTATCGTAACCTCCTCCGGCAATGATCTCTGCATCTTTGTCTGCCTTGGCCTGATCGATATACTTGGCCAGTTTGTTGAAAGAACCTTCATGGATCACAGCGGTGATGAAGTTACTCATATCCTCTGGGGAACCTGGTTTGTTGAAGGATGCCAAATCCGCTTTTACCAAATCCAATATTTCGTTTGCGGTGGATTTTGGAAGGTAAACACGGGAAGCAGCGCTACATTTTTGTCCCTGTAACTCAAAAGCGCCCCTAACGATGGCCGTGGCCACTTGTTTTGGTTTTGCCGATGGGTGTGCGATGATGAAATCCTTTCCACCAGTTTCCCCCACGATCCTTGGGTAGGTTTTATAGGAATGGATGTTGTTCCCGATCTGTTTCCAAAGTTCCTTGAACACATAGGTGGAACCGGTAAAGTGCAGTCCAGCAAAATCTGGACTGGCCAATAAGGTTTCCGAAATCATGACCGGGTCGCCCATCACCATATTGATCACACCATTAGGAAGACCTGCTTCCTTGAACACATCCATGATGACTTTTGCCGAAAATACTTGACTGTCGCTAGGTTTCCAAACGACCACGTTACCCATCATGGCGGCACTGGCAGGTAGGTTCCCTGCGATTGCCGTAAAGTTGAACGGGGTGATCGCGTAGATGAAACCTTCCAACGGGCGGTATTCCACACGGTTCCATATCCCTTCGGAGGATTCTGGTTGTTCCCCATAGATCTGGGACATGAACTCCACATTGAACCTCAAGAAATCGATCAACTCACAAGCAGCATCGATCTCTGCCTGATGTATGGTCTTGGACTGTGCCATCATGGTGGCGGCATTGATCTTGGCACGGTATGGACCGGCAATCAGCTCGGCTGCTTTTAAAAATACAGCGGCACGCTGTTCCCAAGGGAGATTGGCCCAAGCTTTTCTAGATTCCAGACAATTGGCAATGGCCTTTTCCACCAATTTTTTATCGGCGGTGTGGTAATGTCCCACTACGTGTTTGTGCTCGTGCGGAGGGGACATGGGCCTGGTGTTGCCCGTCTTTACCTCTTCACTGCCAATATAGAGGGGTACCTCTACATTTCCCTTATAATAGGCCTTATATTGTTTTAATACCTCGTCGCGTTCCGGGGTTCCCGGGGCGTAGCTTTTTACAGGTTCGTTATATGCAGTCGGAACTTGAAAAAATCCTTTTCCCATGGTGTAGTTCTTTTAATTTTTAAAATTCCACCAAAGGTAAGCAATCGGATATCGAATAGAAAATGATGGGCTTTAGTTTATGGCAAAAGGAGCGGCAAATTTGAAGGTAGGTATCTCTACTTCAAATTCTTCGGAGGTGGTAAAGTTCACCATCTCATAATAGCCCTTCATAGCGCCAATAGGGGAGGCTAAAAGACATCCTGAACTGTAGGTGTGGGACTTGCCCGGTTTGATTACCGGTTTTCTGCCGATCACGCCTTCTCCGTCAATGGTTTCCATGTCTTTCAGGGCGTCGAAAATATCCCAATGCCTTGCCACGAGTTGTACGGCATCTTTGCCTAAGTTTTCAATGGTTATGGTGTAGCCAAAGGCATAATGCATTTTATAGTTCTTGAAGAAAGTGCCTTCAAAAGTGGTCTGTACGGAAACCTTAATGCCTTTTGTTACTTGAGTGAACATACGCTAGTTATAGATAAAGACACTTCCTGTAAACAATACGAGCACGGCAAAAAAGGCCAAGATCGTAAATATAGTGTTCAGAAAAATGTATTTCACAATCGTTTTAAATACCCCTTGACCGTAAAACCTCTTCATGGCCATGAACAGATAAATGCTGAAAATGGTCACAAACAATCCTGCGGTGCTGATCTTGAAAATGGTATCCAAGAGCAAGCTAAGGATGAGCAAGATAAACAAGAGGGACTGATTGTGGAAACTAAAAATAAGATGATCGGTGTAGGTGTATTTTTTTCTGATGTACACCAGCCAAATGAAGATGGTGAACAACGGCATGAAGAAGAAAATTACAAAAGGTAACTTGGAAATGGTGTTCTTGATAAAGATGCTGGGGCGCTGTAAAATGGTCAGAAAATTGTTGGAAGAATTGAAGGCCATCCTGTTGGACATAGTACTTTCAATATCATATTTTTCACTGGCCTGCTCAAACGAGTACAGAGTGTCCTTCTTTATCATTTGAACAAAAAAATCGACCTTATCGGAGAAGGCATCCAAACCTGTTTTTTTGCTGATGCTATCATAATATCCTTTAGGGTTCACCGCCATCAGAGAATCTTTGTTCACCTTTGGTTTTTGGTCCCTCAAATGGGAGAGGGAATCCAGCATACTGATGGAATGGGCCACTTCTGGGTCGGCATTTCGGATGGAATCGAACTTTTTAAGTCCAAATACCAGTCCTGGACTTTTGTTTTCAACGGAGTCCAGGGATTGTAGGACTTCTTCGGCCTGCTGTTTCAATTTTAAACTGTCCACTGTGGTTTCTCCAGTCTTTAAATTATACGATACCGGCGATCCCCCTGAAATGGTTCCGTCAAAATCCTTAAAACTTTTATCCAACTCCGCAAACCTATTATTGAAAGTGAACATCAAAAAATAGATAAAAGCCAAGCTCAGCAAAAACCGGAAGGGATTGGTGTAGGAGACTCTTTTGCCGTTGATGTAATCCTTTGTAATGGCACCGGGGCGCCAGAGCAAGGCCGACAATGTTTTTAAAAGCTTGGAATCATAATTAATGACACTGGAAAAGAATTCATCGACAAAATCCTTGAGGGTCAATTTTTTGGTGCTGTTGGCCTGCGAACAGTTGGGACAGTATTTATCGCTGATGTCCAACGGATGGCCACAGTTTAAACATGAAACGCCCCTAAATCGAAGTTCGTAACGGCCCCTACTGACCAAGCTACCTTTTTTCCCCATAACCTTCCCAGGATTTGGGTTTAAATATAATCAATTGCTGATAGTTCTGGAATTCGCATTTCCTATACCTATTATACTATCATACAGATCGCCAAAATCACGATAGTACACCAAGATCAGGTAGTTGTTTTCAGTAAAGTGAAAATTGCCGCTGACAAAGTTGGGCTCAATGGTGCCATCTTCTCTTTCCACTACATATTTGTAGTTGTAAAAGCCTTGTTTCATCAAAAGCGTAACCTCGAACATTCCGCTGTCGGGATTGAAGGTCATGTGATTTTCGTCCTCCAGCGCGTAGTTGTTGAATTTGCCTACTACATACACTTGGTCCAACCCAATTAAATTGGAGTAGGGCAGCTTGAAATGCACTTTGGTGTATTCCGCTTCCCGCGATACATCATCCCCTTGCAAGGTGCGCACCACAAAATCCCCATTGATGTCCGGGAAATAGGTGTAAGGCTGATCATATCGATATTCACTGGGAAAGAGATAATGGTTGTATACCTGCCCCATTTCAATCCGTGATATGGCAAAAGTAGGGGAGCGCAAGTCCTTGGTGTCGAAGTTCAAGAATTCGTTGCCGCCAAAAAAACTGGTCTCCTTATCATATTTATACACCAGTTCGTTCCCAATGGTGAATTGGGGTTTGATGTTGTACAAGGCGGTTGGCCAAAAATAGTTTTGTATGATGGCCACTTTCACCTCATTTTTTGGGTTCACCACAGGAAAGCCGTTGGTGTTGATGGAAAATTGCACCACCTGTTTTTCGTTGAGGTAGTTAAAATCACGGGATCTTTTTACCACGCCACCAACAGTAACGGCATCTCGGTACACTACAAACCTTCGGGAAAATTGAATGTCACCATAACTATTATAGATTTCTAGAACATAGTTCCCGCTCACTTTGAGTCTTACATTGTCGTTGGGAATGGTCAACCTATAATTGGAATAGGGCTGCAAGGTGGTATAGCTGTTCTCGTAATCGATGATGCGCTGGTTGTCCGTGCCGGCCAAATATTGGGATTTCAATAATTGGGAAGGTGTCCAATCGTAGTTGCAATGAACGATTTTGTAATAGTAATCCTGTTCTTTGGCAGTAATGTCATCAAACTCCAAGGTCATGCTCTCACCAAGGAGTACCACCGGAAATTGATCTTCTGTGGGACCCTTAAAAATGATGGTCTTGATGTTTTCGGGAGGATTCACCTCTTCCTGTACCTGTGCAAAGGTTTGGGCGACCATTGCAAAAAGGAACAAATGTTTGATCAAATCGCGCATTTAATGCATTTGTTTAGGGTAAAGGTAAACAAAAACTGTGCCTTGCGAATTTAGCTCGATATAATCCCAATTTTATGGATAATAATTA
>JASBTS010000223.1 GCA_030148305.1 Allomuricauda sp.
CAATTATGACGCTTTTAACAGTAAATGGGATTAGGAGGATTTACGGTTGTACTTCCTCTTGGTCTTCTTCAGGTTCTTCCAAGTTTTGGGTATCATGGAAGTCAGCTTCCACATAGGATTTGTCTACCATTTGTTCTTGGAATTGATCATGCTGGTCCACCACATAATAGGCTAGGGATGCCAGCATAAAACAGGAGAAATAGAGTAGGCTCTTGATTTTGTAGGTCATGATGTCGAGATTTGGGATAACTAAGATAATCAAACCAAATTTCAATCGCCATGATATGTTGCGAAATGCCTTTATATAGATGTGAAGGAGAAAAAAAACAGGGTGTAACCGACATCTAATACGATTACACCCTGTTACTATTAATCCCTAAAGGGATTTTCTTTATTTAGGATCCAAGATCATGTCAATACGCTCCAAGGCATCCTGAAGGTGATAACGGCTCATGGGATCTGAAATTCTAGACAATCCAGATCGGATATCTCCTTTCAAATTGTTGAGTTCCGCCCTTGCCACCGAACGAATATCGGACTGGCTGCTATTTATTGCAGTTGACTTGCGGTATCCCCCAAAATCTGGAAGTTTTGCTTCATTATCGGCGGTCATCAAATAGGCTAAACGATCAATATGTGCCTTTTGAAGATTTCTTCTATAGGTATCGATGGATTTTCCGCTACGGGTCTCGGACCAGATACCTCTGCGAAGGTCGCGCATCATTTCCAACAAACCATAGGCTTTATCACCATTGATAGTTTCATTTTCAATTACCCGGGCCAATTTGCCCATTTGCAACATGGTGTTCAGGTAACGCTCCTGCAACGCACGGATACGTTCCACAGAACCTGAGTATTGAATTTTGTTGAAAATGTTCTGGTCGATCAACCATTCTGGAGTAGCGAACAACTGCGTCTGTAAGAAGTCCATACAGTCTTTTTGGTGCTGCTTGCCCACATGGGTGTACACGGCACCTTCTTGATCGGCAGTTTTATGGTATTCATATACACCGCCAATGTTGTTGGCCACGTGGCCCATGTAACGTGCAAATTGGGAAACAACGTGTCCGTACATGGTTTCCAAATCGTCATAGTTTTGACCAGGTTCGGTGGTCCAATCCATTAATTTGGGAACAATACGTTTGAGGTTTGCAATACCATATAAACTTGCCTTAACGGCGTCATCCCCTAAATCTTCGGTTTGTGAGCTTGGATCGTGGATGTCACCCACTTGTTGGTGTCCAAATCGGTACATGGGGTCATCGGCATGTTCAATTATCCAACTGTTCAAAATTGGTTTTTCTTCTGTAGCGGATTTATCCAAAATGGGACGGTATCCCCAGCTAATAGCATACTTGTCATAAACACCGATGTTCGGCATTAGGGCAACGCCTTCATCACCGGGTTGTGCCACGTAGTTGAAACGGGCATAATCCATAATGGATGGCGCCGTACCAAATTTTTGGGTAAAGGCCTTGGAACGCAATGAATCCACAGGATAAGCAGGGCTGCTTCCCATGTTGTGGGGTAATCCCAAGGTGTGACCTACTTCATGAGAAGACACAAAACGAATCAATCGACCCATAATTTCTTCTTTGAACTGGGTTTTTTGGGCTTCGGGGTTAATGGCAGCCGTTTGTACAAAATACCATCCGCGTAGCAAGCTCATTACATTGTGGTACCAGTTAATGTCCGATTCCAAAATTTCACCACTACGGGGATCGCTTACGTGAGGGCCATTCGCATTGGGAATTGGGGAGGCCAAATAACGCACCACGGAATAACGTACATCTTCAGGAGACCATTCTGGGTCTTCTTCTGGAGTGGGAGGATCTTTGGCCAGAATGGCATTTTTAAAACCAGCGGCCTCAAAGGCAACCTGCCAATCCTCTATACCTTGTTTAATGAATGGCACCCATTCTTTTGGAGTGGCTCGGTCTACATAATAGATGATCGGCTTTTTAGGTTCTACCAGTTCCCCTGCCTTGAACTTTTCAATATCCTCATCCTTTACTTCCAACCTCCATCGGTCCAAATACGTTACCGTTTTACTTTCTTGGGCATCCAGACCATAATCTACTTGTCCTCTGGCAAACCATCCTACACGCTCGTCAAAATAACGGCGCTTCATAGGTTCTTTGGGTAACAAGATCATGGAATTGTTTATTTCCAACGAAATGGAACCTAAACTTTCATTGCTTGGGGGATCGTTGGAGATATAGGTCTTTACGTGACGTGCCTCAATATTCAGCGGATAACTTTTAACAGATTCGATATAACTACGGTCACTGTCCAAGCGGGTGACCTTATATCTTTTGCGAATGTCTTCGGGCAGACCAAGGGCATTCACATCTTTGGTGAACAACGGGTCAACTTCGATAACGGTAGCCGGGTTCAGGCTATCCTTTTTATTGAAAGCCTTGATCTCAAAAGCATACAGCACAGGTTCAAAATTGGAATTGACCACTGCTTCATGGATGGGAAGCGAATCGGAGGCCACATTTTCATAGGAGGCCACTCGAAGCAATACCTGTTTTGGTTTTTTCTCCCAACGGAGCACTTGGGTGTTGATCTTGCCACCACCAAAACCAATTCCGGTAGCGGTTTTGGAAATTCGGCTCACCATCAACATTTCCCTGTTGAAAAGGGAATCTGGAATTTCATAGTAAAATTTGTCATCCACCGTATGTACGCTAAAAAGTCCGGCATCGGTTTTGGCGTCCTTGGTAATCACCTTATCATAAGGTTGGATCTCTCCAGGTTTGGGTTTCGACTCTTTTTTTTCCTCGGTTTCTTTTTTCTTCTTTTTGAAAAGTTGGGCTTCCGCTGGTTGGTAGAAACCCAATAATAGGAACAATACGATTAGTTTAGGTAGATTTTTTTTGATCATTATATGTCAGTTTGGATAACTATAAGCTTCCAAAGAACCTAAAAATCATTAAAAGTTACTGTTAAATAAATATTAACGCACATTTTTTTCGCGTGATATACGAATCTTCGGCAGTCCTGCGTTTTACTGGTGCTTTGGGCTGAAACGCGCTGTATTGCTGGGCTTAAGCGACATCGGAATTTCGTAAAAAAATCATAATTGGTGTAACAATTTAAAATCCGTATAGTCTTATAAGCATAACATCAATCAAAAAATTCAATCAAAAAATGAACAAATTATTTATCGTCTATGGATGTGTTCTTATAAGTAGTGCCGCCATAGCAAATGAACAGCAGAACGCCGTTACTAATCAGTCTAAATCTGATAGTCAGGGCACATTGGAAAACAGTTATACTGCATTGAACATCAATGCGGAAGGTAGTGGATCAACTTTGTATCTGAGTAACATATCAGATTGGTCATATGAGTTGGATCTTAATGAAATAGTATATATAGAGGACGATGTGGAAGTCGATCTTGGTTTTGATACCGCTGATTATCTTCCGGAAGGTTTCAACCCTTACAAAAACTATTTTGATTTGAATTCCATCATATACCTTGAAAACGAAGTTGAACCCAGCCTAGGTTTTGATACCCAAAAGTATTTACCTACGGATTTTGATGCCTACACTGACGTGGTGAGCGTGAGCTCGGTCAACTATATTGAGGATGAGGATATGGATCTAGGATTCAATACCAAGGATTATCTACCTGAAGGTTTCTCTCCTTACGAGGTTTATGTAGATCTTGAATCCTTTACCTATATAGAGGATGATGAAGTGGAATTGGAATTGGGTATCGATAGCGAATACCTACTACCTGCCAACTTTGATCCCTACACCAACGTGGTGGCGATCGGATCCATCAACTATATGGAAGATGAAGAAAAAATTGAGTTGGGTTTTGATGCCTCTGTGTATCTCCCAGAAAATTTTGACCCGTACGCTGGGGCAATCTGGTAAGATGGTTTAGTTTTCATTTTACAAAATTTTTGAGTTAGTTAGTTATGAAAAGCCCTCGCAAGAGGGCTTTTTGTTTGGGCATTGTGTTAAGGAAATCCTTATAAATCTGGGTTAACAAAAAAATAACACCGTTGAGGATATTGTGCCGAAAAGCATGAAAAAGAGGAGTTACCGATAAAAAAGTCAGCGTTTTAAAGAAGAGACTGAAAGTTTGTCAAGATAAGGCTTAAATCACTGAAGAATATTTTTTATAGTCCTAAGCATCAATCGTTAACAAAAGGCTAATTGTAAAAATCTTCACTTTAATCAGTCATACATTTGTATCAATGAATTCAAGGGCAGATGCCCACTTGATATAAAATAGAGTAGAGTAAGGTTGAGTTAGTTTCTTACATTTTTTTGAGTTAGTTAGTTTGTGAATGGCCCTTCCGCCCGGAAGGGCCATTTATTATTTAAAACAATAGGGGAATTACAAACTTGAAGACCAATATCAGCAATACCACCGCGATCAGATTCAATACAAAACCCACACGGGCCATTTGTGGAATCTTCACATATCCACTGGCAAATACAATCGCATTTGGTGGTGTGGCCATCGGTAACATAAAGGCACAACTACTGGCAATCGTCACCGGAATCAATAAATACAATATAGGAATGTTCAGGCCGATGGCAATACCTGCAACCACAGGGGCCAGAACAGCCACCAATGCTACATTGCTCATCAGTTCCGTCATAAAAAGCATCAAGAAAATAAGTAGGGCGGCCGTGAGCAAGACACTGATCTGACTCTCGGCAATGGCATTGGCGACCATATCCACAATACCACTGGTGGACATGCCCTGGGCCAGTGCCAACCCTCCTCCGAACAATATCAAGATGCCCCAGGCCAAACGTGAGGTGTCTTTCCATTCGATGATGAAATCCCCTTTTTTAAGGTTGTAGGGAATGGCAAATAGGGCAATCGCGGCAAAAATACTGATCATGGTATCCGTCAATCCCAATTTTGGGAAAAGGGCATTGATCAAGGTTCTAAAGATCCAGAGGAAGACCGTTATCCCAAAAATGACCAGTACCATTTTTTCCTTGCCCGAGGTAGGGCCTAATTTTTCCAGCTCGGCGTGGATCACATCCTTGGAAGCATTGAACTTTAAATCCCGGTTGGGGAACATCCATTTAACGAGCACCAAATAACAGATGCCGATCATGATCACGGCAAAGGGAAACCCAATGGTCATCCATTTGAGGAAGGAGATTTCGGTATTGTATTCATTTTCCAAAAGACCGATCAGAACGGAATTGGGAGGTGTTCCTATCACAGTTGCAATGCCGCCTGAGTTGGCCGAAAAGGCAATACCCAGCATCACACTGAGGGCAAAGTTTTGGTCGTTTTTCGTAAATCCATCGGCATCATCCACCAACAAGTTGATTACGGAAAGGGCTATGGGCAGCATCACCACCGTACTGGCCGTATTGCTGATCCACATACTCAGTGAACCCGTAGCGATCATAAAACCCAATACTACTTTGTTGGGAGTGGTTCCCGTAAGCCGAATGATATTAAGGGCAATGCGTCTGTGCAGGTTTACTTTTTCCAAGGCAAGGGCCATGACAAAGCCTCCAAAGAAAAGGAAAACGATGGGACTACCATAATTGGCACCTACTTCTGCAATGGGCAAAATCTTTAAAATGGGCAGCAGCAAGAGGGGCAATAAGGCCGTAACCGATATGGAAACCGCTTCGGTGATCCACCAGATCAACATCCAAGAGGCTACGGCAATTACGGGATCCCCTTTGGTGGATACCAACTCAAAGGGCAAATTGTTCAAGACCAAAAAGGCGATGGGCCCAAGAATGAGCCCTATTTTCTTGCTTAGTTCCATATGGGATCCTAAGCTATGCTTTTTTGTTAAATTTTGAAAATCATCAAACTAATACCTTCTTAGTTTTTCAAGTAAAACTTATTTCAGATTTCCAGTTCACTCATTGTTAGGCTTTAGTTACTCATTTAAAGCAATGATTTCCTCAAATTCATTGGTTTG
>JASBTS010000192.1 GCA_030148305.1 Allomuricauda sp.
AACATTGGGTATTTGTGCATCACTAAAGCATAAATATGATGTGGATACTGTTCCTCATGTGTTGTGTGGTGGTTTTACCAGGGAAGAGACCGAGTATCTTTTGGTGGACTGTCAGTATTTGGAAATTGAAAACGTAATGGCGTTGAGGGGAGATGCCAGAAAAGAAGAAAAATATTTTATTCCCACTCAGGGAGGTCATCAATATGCTGCCGAGTTGGTGAAACAAATCCATGACATTAACCAGGGCAACTATTTACATGAAGTTATTGAAGGTCATGAAATGGGTGATTTCTGCATTGGTGTGGCCGGGTACCCTGAAAAGCATATGGAGGCGCCTTCCTTGCAATCCGATTTGAAACGGTTGAAGGAAAAAGTGGATTTGGGAGCCGATTACGTGGTGACCCAAATGTTCTTCGACAATAAAAAATTCTTTGCTTTTGTGGAGGCAGCTCGCGAAATGGGTATTGATGTGCCTATCATTCCTGGTATAAAGCCGATTGCGGTCAAGCAACACCTACAATTGTTGCCGCAGGTATTTCGAGTGGACATCCCGCAAGATTTGATTGAAGCCGTAGAAGCTTGCAAAACCAATCAAGATGTCCGGAAAGTAGGGGTGGAATGGTCCATACAGCAATCTAAAGAGTTGAAGGCTGCAGGCGTTCCGGTACTGCATTATTATTCCATGGGAAAATCGGATAATATCAAGGACATAGCCAAGGAGGTGTTTTAATTTCCTACTTTAGTGCCCCATGAGGTACCTACTTTGCCTGATTTTCGCACTGTTTTCATTTTTTGGATTTTCCCAGAGTAGGGAAGTACCCAAAAAGTTCGTGTTGGATGCCCATCAGTTTTACGGATCTATTCTGTTGCACAATCCTGATATTTCCCACTTGATCACGGAACATCCTGGTGGTGTTATTTTGGGAGTCAGTCGCAAAACCTATGGCGATAAGGAATGGGAGGCCGATTTCGGATATCCCGACACAGGTTTCACATTTGTATATCAAAATACCAATAACGCTACCCTAGGTGAACACTTTGGCCTGTACGGACACTATAATTTTTATTTTTTCAATAGGAAAGTGCAATTGCGTGTAGCGCAAGGACTGGCTTACAATACCAATCCGTACGATAAAAATGAAAATTTCAGGAACAACGCCTACGGGAGCCATATTTTGAGCAGTACCACATTAATGTTCAATTACCATCAAAAGATTGTGGCAGGTTTGGGATTGGATGCTGGTCTTGCATTTATCCATTATTCCAATGCCAATTTTAAGGCACCCAATACATCAACCAACACTTTTGCGGTCAATTTTGGACTTTCCTATGAACTGGATAGCGATACAACATACGAGTACTTGCATCCTGAATCAAAAGGGGTCATAAATGAACCTGTCCGTTATAATTTGGTGCTGCGTGGCGGCGCCAATGAAAGTGATGTCATCAATATGGGGCGATATGGTTTTGCCATTGTTTCAGCTTATGCTGACAAACGGTTGGGTAAACGAAGTGCCATTCAATTGGGGACCGACGTTTTCTTTTCCAATTTTTTAAAGGAATTGATTCGGTATCAATCCATAGCTTTTCCTGAATTGGATTTGGATCCCGATACCGATTACAAGCGAGTAGGGGTGTTCTTGGGGCATGAATTGTTTGTGAACAAGATGAGCGTGGTGGCACAATTGGGATATTACGTGTATTACCCTTTTGATTTTGAGGGCCGTATGTATAATCGTATTGGGATGAAACGCTATTTTGGGGATAAGATTTTTGGAGCCCTCACCTTAAAATCCCATGGCGCCAAGGCTGAGACCGTTGAATTTGGGATAGGGGTTAGACTATAGTATTGAGATTTGAGATGATAGAATTGAGAAGGTTATTTATGATGAATAGTGTCACCACTAGAATAGGCATCCTGACCCCAGTGGCTGGAGCTTTCAAGAGGATATTTATGCTGTTTTTCATACTAATCTTGAATTCCTGCAATGGCGACAATGTTCCTGATTGCTTTCAAAATGCCGGGGACTTGGTTCGGGTAACGGTCGATGTTCCCGAATTCACTACCATGACCGTTTTTGAAAATGTGAAGGTAGAATTGAAACAAGGGGACGAGCAAAAAATCGAAATCGAAACCGGGGCATATTTGTTGGGCGATGTTTCTGCGGAAGTGGAGGACGGCAGATTGATTCTACGCAATGAAAACAGTTGTAATTATGTAAGGGACTACGGTCTTACCACAATTTATGTGACCTCACCCAATATTACCGAGATCCGCAGCAGTACTGGCCTTCCGATTTCCAGCGATGGCGTATTGGATTATCCAAATGTATCCCTTATATCGGAAAGTTATACAAATCCCGAAACCGCGACAACCGACGGTTCTTTTGATCTGGAGCTGAATTCTGCCACCGTGAATATTGTGGTGAATGGGATTGCCTTTTTTAAATTGAGGGGCAACACCAACAACTTTAATGTTACGGTTGCCGCTGGAGATTCCAGGATCGAGGCCGAAGAACTGGTAGCAAATTCGGTTTCCATCAATCATAGGGGCACCAATGATGTTTACGTAAACCCTCAACAGCGTATAACTGGTGTCATCCGTGGAACGGGGGACGTCATTTGTGTTTATCGCCCAGCGGAGATTGATGTGCAAGAGTTATACAACGGCCGACTCATCTTTCAAGATTGAGGAATTGTTATAAATCCATAGAATCCAATGGATTTCTAGGTACCTTTGAAGTATCAAAATCAGATTCGTTTGAAAGGCCTTTTTCCCTTTATTAAATGTCTGTTTTCTCCCTACCCGAAAGTTAAATCGCTGGATGGGCTTTCCGGGATTGAAAAAGCCGATGCCCAATTCCATAATCTAGTCGCTGAAAAAAAAGTACCCGGATTAGGAGTCACGATTTTGGACAAAGGGGAGGTCGTACTTCAAAAAGGGTATGGCTTTGCCCATTTGGAAGATAGGTCCCGAATCGACCCCAAGCATACCATTTTTAGGATTGCCAGTATTTCCAAATGCATCACGGCACTGGCCTTAGGTAAAATGATGGAGGAGGGTTTGGTGAATTTGAAAGATTCATTTTATAAATATGTGCCCTACTACCCCAAAAAGGAATACGATTTCACTCTGGAACAATTGTCTGGCCACACAGCGGGAATCCGTGGCTACCGTGGCAAGGAGTTTGCCCTGAACCATGATTTTTGTATCAAGAACAGCATTGAGGTGTTTCAAAAAGACCCTTTGGAATTTGAACCAGGTAAAGGATACCTCTACAATAGTTTCGATTTTGTACTCCTTTCCTTGGCCATGCAAGAGGCCTGTGGCATTCCGTTTGGGGATTATGTGCAAGAAAAGGTATTGGGTCCTTTGGAATTGAACTCCACTTTTACTACCGAACAAGGTGGTTTGAAAACGGCCAGTTTTTATACCAAACGATCCTTGTGTTTCAAAAAGGCCGTTGAGGTGAACAATGCATACAAATTGGCGGGAGGTGGATTTCTGTCCACCAGTGATGATATTGCCCAGCTTGGTCAAGCCATTTTAGAGCACAAATTGTTGAAAAAGGAAACGTATGACCAATTATTGACTTCCCAAATGGTAAATGGTAAACCAACCTACTATGGTTTGGGCTTTCAGGTGAGCCGAGATGCATCGGGAAGGGATTTTGTGGGACATGTAGGCAACAGCGTGGGTGCTTATACCAATCTTTTCATCTATCCGAAGGAAGAAAAAGTAGTTTCCATCTTGATCAATTGTACTGATCCCAAGGTGCAACCATTTTTGGATAAGGCCATTGACGCTGCATTGGATTTGGGAACTTCATGATTTTTGTTGAAATTTATTCAAAATAGACTACCGATCTTGAGGCGTTTACATTATTTGGTTCCATTGTTTTTCCTACTATTGATGGGAAGCCTCCACGCTGGGGAAAGTTTTTCTTTTGAAACGGAAAAGGTCACAAGCGATAGTGTCCAAGATAGTCTAAGCTCAAGGGAATGGAAGAAGTTCAAATCTTTTGAGGCCAAACTACAATCCTCCCAGTTGTCAAGAACAGATAAGGAAAACCAATTGACAGGCTATGCCCGGGATTCACTGAATATTTTACGGGTAAAGCTTGTGGCTATCAAGGTTTTGGAGGAAAAAAATCTTTTGAACAGGGACATTGCTGAAAATACCTCGTACTATACCACATTGCTGGAAAAGTTGAAAGAAAGCGATATTCCACCCTCGGAATATCTTTTTTTGGAAGAAAAACTGGCATACTTGAACCAAGAAGCCTTGAACGGAAGTTTGCAATGGAGCAGGTGGATAAACATTGGCTTGGTTGCACTTGTCGCATTTTTAGGCTACATGCTGTTTCGGCAAAGAAAAAAGCAGGACAAAACCATTTTGCCCGAACTCAGCAAACAGGAAACCATGGTGCGCAACCTGATCTTACAGGGCAAAAGCAATAAGGAAATCGCCAATGAACTTTTTATAAGCTTGAGTACCGTAAAGAGCCATATTACCAGTATTTATGGCAAATTAAATATTTCCAATAGACGGGAACTCCTCGAAAATAGTACGGGTGCTAGCACCTAATTCAGACCAGTCACGCTTTTTGTAGGCCTGTTTACCCTCTTAATTTGTTTCAAAATTGAACGGTTTTGAAGCAGCTACTCTGGTTTTTTCTCGTGTGTTCCCTTTCCGCATTTGGTCAAGAACAATTCACTTTAAAAGGAAAGGTTTTTGATGGTCAAGATAGGCCCATACCTATTGGTGATGTTTTGTTGTTCGATACTAACAAGGAAAACTTAATTGTATACACCACTTTGGTTGATGGAGAGTTCGTGTTAGATGAGCTGACCGAAGGGGAATTTTGGCTGGAAGTTTCTGCTTTGGGATATAAAAAGCACTCTCAAAAAGTGAACATGGTAGAAAACCTAGAAGTATCCATACAGCTTGAAGAGGAAGTGACCGAACTGGACGATGTAGAGGTAACGGCCTTGAAAAACCCAATCACCAATGCCAATGGTAATTTCAAGATTGATGTGCAGAATCCTATTTTCTCTTCCATAGTAGACCCCTTGGAAGTGCTTTCAAAGCTGCCCAACATTCAAATTTCACCGGACAGGGAATCCATTTCCGTCATTGCAAGGGGAACCCCACTGATTTATCTGGGAAACCAGCGCATCACCTTGGATGAATTTTTGGGTCTGTCGGTAGATGCCATGGAAAGCATAGAACTCATCAACAACCCATCACCCAAATATGAAGCAGAGGGGCAGGCCGTGATTGTGGTCCATCTTAAAAAGAACACGGACAAAGGGGCCATGTTGAGTCTTGGTGAAACGTTATCCTTCCGGCAAAACACCAACAATTATCTAAGTTCCAACGGAAGTTTTTCCAATGGAGAGTGGAACCTGCGTGGAAATCTCAATTACAATGTAATTGGGCAATGGGAGAGCAATACGTTTGCGTTTGCCATTCCGGAGGAGAACATTTATTCGGATTATCTGGTGCTCATTCCAGACAACCATAGGGTTCAGGTGAACACAGGTCTGGGGTTCTATTATCCCATGAACGATAATGATTACGTGTCTTTCAATACCACGTACCGATTGCAAACCGACGATGCCGATTTTGAAACGACCACTTTTGTTCAGGAGGGAACCGAAGAAGACGAAGTATTGTCAGAACCCAAGAATGATAACCGTCGGAATTATTTTAGCAGCAACTTTAATTTCAACAAAAAGATAGCTGCTGATTGGAATCTGTTCACGGGCCTCCAATATTCTTCTTTCTCACAAAAACTGGATACCGATATTTTCAACAATTATAATGATGAAGGATTTTCGTTGGATCAATCCAGATATCAGGAATACGAAATAGGGTCTCTGGCCGCCCGTATAGATGTGGAACATACTATTTCCAAAAATGTAAAAAGTGAGTTTGGGTTAAGTTGGAACGAGGCGCGGGCAGATGCCCATTCCAATGTGCTGCAATTGGATTCACAGCAAGAAATGGCCGTTGATTACGATTACAATGAAAAGCTGTATGCGTCCTACTTGAACTTTAGTTCAAATCTTACTGACAAGCTGGATGTGAACATTGGGGCTCGGGTGGAGCACAATGAAGTAAACGGCACCCTGAATAATGAAACCAGTCCTGCAATCAGTAGAAAAAATACCAAAATTTTCCCCAAGGCAAGTCTCAACTTTAAAGTGGACAGCACCAAAACCCTTTCGTTGAACTACTCCCGAAACATTACCAGACCGGATTTTTCACGTACAAGCTCCGTTTCGGTTTTTATTAACCCGTTTTTGGAAGCTACCAACAATATCAACCTGCTACCGACCATAGCCCAGCGGATTTCTTCCAACCTGCAATGGAAAAACAAGTCCTTTTTTCTGGAAGTGTATCAAAAGGAAAATCCATCATATTACGCCATCAGTTATGAGCCGATGGATACGATAGCGACTTTATCACCTATCAATCTGGAAAAGGAATCGGGTTTTTATGTGGGGGTCACCTTGCCGTTTTCCTATAAGATATGGACATCCACTACTTCCGTAAGTTTTAATTACAATAAAAACAAGGATGCATCTGCCATTTTGACTACGGCCAAACCCTTTCTATATGCCTATACGGACCAACAATTAAAGGTGGCCAAGGATACCATTGTTTCTTTCGGGGGATGGATGATGACAGAGCGCAACGAAGGGGTGTATACCAGAAATGCCATGCTGGTACTCAACGCTTCGGTCACAAAAACTTTTTTTAACAAGCTCCAATGTGCGATCCGTTTGAACGATATCACCAAAGCGATGAATTTTGAAGAAAGTTATGCCATCAACGGGGTGGAGGCCAACGGAACCTATTTTGCCGATGCCAGGGAAATTGCTTTTTCGATGAAATATACGTTTGGGGACAACGCCCCATCCAAGTTCAAGAACAAGGATGTGGATGATAATTTGGACCGGATTAAATAGAGAATAAATCAGCTTATAGCCATCTGCTCCTCAATTTCCAGGGCAAAGGTTTTACAGAGGTCCAAGGTTTCCGTCACGTCATCCATAGTCGTTCTGGGATTGATCAAGCACATCCGCAACACCACCTGATCGTTGAGGATGGTGGTGACCAGCAACGCCTTTCTGGATTCCACTACTTTATGGGAAATGTATTGGTTGATCTGGTCCAGTTCTTTCTCGCTGTAATTTTGCTTGATGGGATTGTACCTAAAATTGATGACCGCCAAGGTGGCAGGGAATACCACTTCCCAACTTTTGCTGCCTCTCAATAGGTTTTCCACTTCTTCCGCTAGGTCGATATTGTAGGAAATGGCGTCCCGAAATTCCTTTAAACCAAAGGTTTTCAAGGACATGTAAAACTTAAGCGCCCTAAACCTTCGGGTAAGTTGGATACCGTGGTCATAAAAATTGATCTCGGATGTGTTCCCTTCAATATCACGTAGGTATTCCGGTTTTTCGGTGAAGGTGTGGCTCAAATGTTTGTGGTTACGCACCAACAAACACCCCATTTCATAAGGTTGGTAAAACCATTTGTGCGGATCCACGGTCAATGAATCGGCTTTTTCAATGCCTTTCAGCATGTGTTTGCCCTTGGCGGATAAAATGGCCGCGCCACCATAGGCACCATCTACATGGAACCAGATGTCTTCTTTTTTACAGATTTTGGCCAGATCACTCAATGGGTCAACAGTACCTGTATTGGTAGTCCCTGCGGAGGCAATCAAACAGAATGGGTGTAGACCTTCGAGGCGATCTTTGGCAATACAATTTTTCAGTTTGTTCAGCGCAAACTTGAACTCATTGTCCGTGGGAATGATCCGGATCTGTTCCTTTTTGAATCCCAAGACCCTGATGGCTTTGATGTTGGAAGAATGTGCCTGATCGGACAGATAGATGATCGCTTTGGAGAAATCGTCCCCACATTTGATCCTTCGGGCCGTTACCACGGCAGTCAGGTTGGCCATGGAGCCTCCACTGGTGAAAATACCCCCACCTTTTTTCTTCGGAAACCCAAAGATTTTCAATAACCATTGAATAGTCACGATTTCCAACTCAGCAGCTGCTGGACCGATGGACCATCCACCTGAAAAAATATTGTAGCCCGTGGCCAAGGCGTCTGCCATTACACTGATGAAGTTGCTGGGACCCGGAACAAAGGAGAACGATCTGGGATGGGCCATGTTGGCGGTGTTGGTCATTACTTTCTCCAGAACAAATTCCAAAACCCTTGAAGCATCCATTCCAGTTTCGGGAGCTTCTTCCAAAAACAGGTTATCCATTTCTTCCCGGGAACCAAAGGCGACAGGAAATTTTTCATGTTGGGTATGATGATGCTCCACGATGGCATCCACGATCTGGTAGCCGTACTTTTGCATTTCCTCCTTGGAAAGTTCCAATCTTGCGGTGTTCTTCTTCATGCGCCCTGTTTCAGTTGGACTGCAAAAATATCATATTTGAAACGGCTGGAAACTGGAAACACCAGAAATATGTTTTTTGGGGTAGTAATACTACCTTTACCATTGGTAAGCCCAAGGATGGTATTTGTTATGGAAAAACAGGATATAGTGGACAGGCAAGGTATCTCGTTGTTAGTGCATCGCTTTTATGAAAAAGTACGCGCTGATAAGGAAATAGGTCATTTTTTCAATGAAACGATAACTGATTGGCCCGAGCACATGGAAAAGTTGACCGATTTTTGGGAAATGAACCTGTTCTTTGCCCAAAAATACAAGGGAAACCCCATTCAAGTCCACGCAGAATTGGATAGAGATATGGGTAGAACCATTGATAATTACCATTTTGGGATATGGCTCAGGCATTGGTTTGTTACGTTAGAAACCTATTTCAGCGGCCCAAATACTGAAAAAGCAAAACAAAGGGCGAGAAACATCAGTACTCGAATGTTTGTTGGGATATATGAGCAGCGTAAACGGGACGGGGTCCTTTAATATTCCAAAAATTAACGGGTAAGTTCCGTAAAAAGACTTTCCAAATTTTTGTTCTTTCTGCTTAACTGTAAAGTTTTCAATTGGTTGTCATGAGCAAAATCGAAAACGGCGGGGCGCATGTCACTGGTCGTATTGAAGATAAGCTCGTAAACAAATCCACCGGTGTTGGTCACCTTGGAAACATGGGGCAGTTGCTGTAACAATTGTTCTTCTACACGATAATCGAACTCCACCTCAATGATCTGTTCCTCGGCCTCACGGAGTTCATCCAGCTTTTTATCCGCCACCAATTGTCCTTTGTTGATGATGATGACCCGATCGCATACGGCTTCCACTTCTTTCATGATGTGTGTGGAAAGGAGGATGGTCTTTTCCTTGCCTATATCACGGATCAATTTGCGAATCTCGATCAATTGATTGGGATCTAGGCCGGTGGTAGGCTCATCCAAAATCAAAACCTCGGGATCATGAAGGAGTGCTGCGGCCAAACCAACGCGCTGCCGGTATCCTTTGGACAATTGTCCAATTTTTTTGTGGGATTCCGGAGTAAGTCCCGTTTTTTCAATGACCTCTGCAATCTTCGATTTGGGCACGTGGTACACATCGGCATTGAAAGCCAAATATTCCTTTACATACATTTCCAGATAAAGCGGATTGTGCTCGGGAAGATATCCTATGCTTTTTTGCACGTCCCGTTCCGCTTTCAAAACATCGAACCCATTTACTTCCGCATCACCGCTATCTGCTTTGTAATAGGTGGTCAAAATTCGCATCATGGTGGATTTCCCTGCCCCATTGGGACCTAAAAAACCCACTACTTCCCCCTTTTTGATGGAAAAGGATACATTGTTCAACGCTTTTTGAGTGCCGAAGGTTTTGGTGATGTTATGAACGGTGATGGACATTCCACTGGATTTGATTGTTCAAAAATACACTTTTAGATGTTTCATGCTTGTTTGTTTGTCTCTTTGAACGCAGTCCAAAGGTTAATAAGACATCTCGACTCCACTCGATGTGACCTCAGAGTTCATGGTTTATAAAATTATAAATATGAAATAAAAGGGGGTGTTTAACAAAGCGATTTGCAACGAAATCTTTCAAATTGAAAAAAATCAAAAAAAAATTAAGGAAAGCTATTGTTTTAGGAAGGATTGTCTAAATTAGCCGAGAATTTATTACGAGATGACAAATACGTATTTCTGGAACGGTTTCTATTTTTACTTCTTTTTTAAGAGAGGTACGGGACTGTTGTGAATGCGTTTAAAGTATAACCAATACATAAAGTCCCGATCTAAATCGGGACTTTTTTTTTGCAATGGGTTTAAAAATAGCCATTCAGGGAATTAAGGGTTCCAACCACCATAAGGTGGCCACGGATTTTTTTGGAAACGACATCGAATTATTGGAATGCAGTTCTTTTGATGCCATCATCGACCATTTGTTGACCGGTATGGCGGACAAGGGTGTCATGGCCATTGAAAATTCCATAGCGGGCTCCATCATTCCCAATTACAATCTGGTGTACCATAACAAGATCCACATTATAGGGGAACATTATTTGAACATCCATCATCATCTTATGGTACTCAAGGGCAGGACTTTTGAGGATATAAAAGAAGTGCATTCCCATCCCATGGCCTTGTTGCAGTGTAAGGAATTTTTTAGGGCACATCCCCACATTAAATTGGTGGAAAGTGCGGATACCGCCGAAACGGCCAAGCTCATCAAAGAGAAAAAACTCAAACATATTGCGGCCATTGCCCCAAAAATGGCAGCTGAGTTATATGGGTTGGACATCATTGCGGATAATATCCAGACTATTGTAAACAACGCAACACGTTTCATCATCCTTAAAAAACAGAATAAAGTTTTGCCCAAGGAAGAGATTGATAAGGCTTCCTTACGTTTCATCACCGATCATAAAAGGGGGAGTTTGGCTACTGTTTTGAACGTGATGAGCGATTGCAATATGAACCTTACCAAAATACAGTCGCTTCCAGTTATTGAAACACCTTGGAAATATGCCTTTTTTGTGGACATGACCTTTGAGAAATACGAACAATTTGCCAAAGCAAAATCCCTTTTAGAAATTATGGCCGAGGATTTTCAAGTACTGGGAGAATATAAAAATGCATTGTTGCCATGATTACTGCGGATAGATTACATAGCGTACAGGAATACTACTTCTCCAAAAAGTTGAGAGAGGTAAAGGGATTGGTCAACCAAGGGAAACCCATCATAAATATGGGAATCGGAAGCCCTGATTTGACACCTTCACCAGAGGTGTTGAAAACATTGAGGGATTGCATTACAGATGCTGGTGCCCACCAATATCAGAGTTACCAAGGGTTGCCTGAGCTTAGGGAGGCCATCGCCAATTTCTATCAGCAAAAATTTGGGGTAAGTGTGGATCCATCCACCGAGATTTTACCCTTAATGGGTTCCAAGGAAGGTATTATGCACATTAGTATGGCCTTTTTGAATGTTGGGGATGAAGTGTTGTTGCCCAACCCAGGCTACCCAACCTATGCCTCTGTGACCAATTTGGTGGAAGCTGTACCCGTTACCTATGATCTTACGGAAGAAAATGGCTGGTTTCCAGACCTGGGGGCATTATCCCAAAAAGACCTGTCCAAAGTAAAATTGATGTGGATCAGCTACCCGCATATGCCAACAGGGGCAACTGCAACTTTGGAACAATTAAAATCTTTGGTAGCCTTTGCCAAAAAGCATGACATTCTTTTGGTGAATGACAATCCGTACAGTTTTGTTTTGTCCAACAACCCAACCAGTATTTTGTCCATTAAAGGGGCAAAAGAATGCACTTTGGAACTGAATAGTTTGAGCAAAACCTTCAACATGGCCGGCTGGCGTGTGGGAATGGTGTTGGGAAGTGAGGAGCATATCAATGCGGTACTCAAAGTGAAGAGCAACATGGATTCAGGGATGTTCTACGGTATCCAAAAAGGTGCCGTGGTGGCCTTGCAAAGTGGCCCCGAATGGTTTGAGGAGTTGGATCAGGTGTATACCAAAAGAAGGGAATTGATGTTCCAATTGGCTGATAAATTAAGCTGTACCTATGACAAAAATGCCGTTGGCATGTTCGTTTGGTGCAAGTTGCCCGAAGGTTCCCTTTCATCCGAGGCTTTTATCGATAACGTCTTGTATGAAAAGGACATATTCATTGCTCCCGGGACTATTTTTGGCAGCAATGGTGAAGGGTATATCCGATTCTCGCTTTGCGTAAAGGAAGAAAAAATCAAGGAAGCCATAGCAAGATTTTAATCATGAAGGTAGCGGTAATTGGAATAGGATTGATAGGAGGATCGTTTGCCCGGGATGTGAAAAAATTACATCCTGAGGTCACCATTGTTGGGTTGGATAAGAACCAGACTCACTTGGATGAGGCCTTGGAGCTTCAGATTATTGATGAAAAAGGGGATTTGGATGCTTTGACGAATGTGGACATGGTTTATGTGAGTATTCCCGTAAATGCCATGGTGCACGAACTGCCCAAGATCTTGGATGCAGTGGGAGATGATACCGTGGTAATGGATGCCGGGTCTACCAAAAGATTGATCTGTGAAAGTGTGGCAGAACATCCCAAACGACGAAATTTTATGGCCTGCCACCCCATCGCGGGCACCGAATTTTCAGGCCCATCCGCAGCATTGGAAGGTTTATATGACGGCAAGACCATGATTATCTGTGAAGTGGAGAAGACTGCTTTCAAACTACAGGAGAGAGCCTTGGCTATTTTTCAGGATATCGGCATGCGCATCCGGTATATGAATCCTGAGGCGCACGATAAACACATCGCTTACGTATCCCATTTATCACATATCAGTTCATTTATGTTGGGAAAAACGGTTATCGAAAAAGAAAAGAACGAGCGTGATATTTTTGACATGGCGGGATCGGGTTTTGAGAGTACGGTGCGTTTGGCAAAAAGTTCACCCGATATGTGGACACCCATATTTGAACAGAACAAGGACAATGTGGTTGAGACTTTGGAAGAGTATATCCAGAATCTGACCAATTTCAAACAGCTGTTGGAGAACAACGATTTTGAAAATGTCCATTTAGAAATGAGCAATACCAATAAAATAAAACAAATACTTAAAGGAATTCCACTTACAAAAAAATAGGAAGCATTATGGAAAACAAGAAGGAAATGAGAAAATGGTTGGATGATATGAACTTGGGCCATCCACTGGTCATCGCAGGACCTTGCAGTGCCGAAACCGAAGACCAGGTACTTAAGATTGCGCACCAGTTGAAAGATACCGATGTAAGTTACTATCGGGCCGGTATCTGGAAACCCCGTACCCGCCCCGGAAATTTTGAAGGAGTGGGCGCCATCGGGTTAAAATGGTTGCAAAAGGTAAAAGAGGAAACCGGATTGAAGACCGCTACAGAAGTGGCAAACCGGGCCCACGTGGATTTGGCCTTGGAATATGATGTGGACTTATTGTGGATCGGTGCCCGTTCAACGGTGAGTCCGTTCATCGTTCAAGAAATTGCAGATGCCTTGGAGGGAACCGATAAAATCGTATTGGTCAAAAACC
>JASBTS010000023.1 GCA_030148305.1 Allomuricauda sp.
AAGGGTATTGGGATGCTGATTCCTGTATTTTCTATCGTTTTTCTGGTCCTGGCCAACAGGGCTATCAAAAAGGATGAAGATCTTGTAAAATCTGTTGATCGCTTGCGTTAAACCTAACATCTTAGTAGTATTAGTGCGAAAGAATCCCGGCCCCTTGGTCGGGATTTTTGATTTTTAATGCATATTGGATGCATGGTCTAAAGTGCAAATTCTTGATTGAATGTGGCAATGTTGAAGCCCTTGTCCAATACGATCTGTTGTTGGCCACTATTATTGATCAAAAGAGGATTGGTATGGTTGAAATGAATAAAACGGATTTTTGATCTTTCGTCATCGGGCAACGATTGAAACAGGTTCATGCTTTCCACAACAAAAGGATGCGGAATTTCACTTATATTCCGGGTGTTGATCTCATCCCCATCAAAAAAAGTGGCATCTAAAAAAGCAAGGTCCACATTTTTGATTTCAGCAACAATATCCTTTTCCCATCTGGACCATTTATCAATATCAGGGATAAAAAGAACGGATTTATTGGGTCCCGCAATTTTAAATCCGACCGTTTCGGAGTATTCATCCCGATGCGGTACTATAAATGGCGTTACCACTATATTTTTGGTAAGTGTAATTGGTCTTTCGTTTTCTAATGGGTGGATTTCAATATTGTCCAAGGCAACCAACTGGTCCCAAGGTCCATTGTTTTCCAAAAAGGCCTGCATTTTGGGCATGGCATATACGGGTACTCCTTTGGCTCCCAAGGCTTCCCTTCCCAAATACATGAGACCGGAATAATGTCCAATATGTGCATGGGTCATAAAAATACCGGAAGGGGTTTCATCAGTGTTACCGGAGAGTTCCTTTAAAAGTTTCATTTGGGAGGTGATGTCCGGTGTGGCCTCAAAAAGATAACTCTTGTTGCTTTCATGATCCACAATGCCCAAGGATACTACTTTGCGGTTACTATCAGGATTGTTGAACAAGTCTGCGCAGCACGATTTCTTGCAACCAATATGTGGGCTCCCTCCATCTTGTACGGTCCCTAAAATATGAAGGGTAACAACACTTTGTGCTTCGAGGGGCGAATTTTGGTCCAACTCTCTTACGGGTTTCTCCTTGCAAGAGGTTAAAATCAAGATCAATACAAGTATAAATGCTTTCATTTCCTATCTTTTTCCCAATTCAATGACTTCCAAATCGGTTATTTTGTCACCATGGATCACAAAACGGAGCATCGTTCTTACCTGATGGAACCCTTGTTTGCCACAGGCCCCGGGGTTCATGTGCAACAATCCCAATTTCTTGTCGTACATCACCTTTAAAATATGGGAATGCCCACAGATGAACAGCTTAGGCGGGTTTCTTTTGATTTCTTCCCTGATCCGCACGTTATATCGGTTGGGATAACCGCCAATGTGGGTGATCCACACATCCACATCTTCACACATAAACCTATTGTTTTCCGGATATTCCATTTGGATCACATGGTCGTCGATATTACCATGCACCCCACGGACCGGTTTCAAGGCCTTCAATTGATCGGTGACCGATAGATTTCCAATGTCCCCGGCATGCCACACTTCGTCGGCTTGGGCAGCATATTTTAAAATGGTATCGTCCATATGTCCGTGGGTATCCGAAAGCAACAAAATCTTGGTCATAACGCTAAAAATATGCTAAAAAAATAGGGCCGGAATAATGTTGGAAGGGATTGGATTATCTTTATCGACTTAAAAGTAAGGGATTCCTTTGAGATATTTCATCCAATTTTCCTATTTCGGCAAAGCATACCATGGGTGGCAGGTGCAACCAAATGCCATTACCGTTCAGGCTGTTTTGGAAAAGGCCCTTTCCACCTTGTTGAGGGAAAAATTAGAAGTGGTAGGGGCGGGAAGAACGGATGCCGGGGTACATGCCGAACAGATGTTCGCTCATTTTGACCATTCCGGGATTGAAAATCTAGAAGAATTGGCTTTTAGGTTGAATTCGTTCCTGCCGGAAGATATTGCTGTGCAAAAAATTTATGAAATGATTCCCAGTGCCCATGCAAGGTTTGATGCCTATGAGCGAACTTATGAATACTGGGTGGTGCGGGAAAAGAACCCATTTTACTTGGACCATGCCCATTTGGTGAAATATCCTTTGGATATGGAAGCCATGAACACGGCGGCCCAATTATTGCTGGACCACAAGGATTTTGAAAGTTTTTCCAAATCCAATAGCGATGTGAAAACCTATACTTGTGACGTTCGGAAAGCCTTTTGGGAAGAACGCGGAGATATCTGGGTATTCACCATCACCGCGGATCGATTTTTGCGGAACATGGTGCGTGCGGTGGTTGGTACCTTATTGGAAGTTGGGTTGAGCAAGATGCAACCGGAAGATATCCATTCGGTGATCGAAAGTAAGGATAGGAGTGAAGCGGGGGTTTCGGTCCCTGCAAAAGGTTTATATTTGACAAAGGTTTTATATCCAAAAGAGCTATTTAATGAGCAAAACTGACGAAGTAGGTAAAGCGTTCGATTTTAGGTTGTTCAAACGGGTTTTTGCACACACCAAACCCTACAGGGGCATATTTTGGCTGGTGGCAATCGTGGCCATTTTGTCCGCTGCGTTCGCCATCGGTATTCCAATTTTGGTGAAGAACATCATCAATGATTCGTTGGAAAGCAAGGACAGCCAGCAATTACTGACCGCTGTTATGTGGATGCTGATCTTCTTGTTGGGCCAGGTGATTACCCAATTGTTGTTCAACTACTATGCAAACCTTTTGGGAGAATCGGTGATACGTGATATCCGGATTCGCCTTTTCGAAAAGATGACCAGCTTTAAAATGACCTACTTTGATAATTCTTCCATTGGGGTTTTGGTTACCCGTGCGGTTGCCGACATGCAACGTATTGGGGAAATTTTCAGTCAAGGATTTTTCATGATCGTGGCCGATGTGCTCAAAATGATCTCTGCGGCCATAATCATGCTTGCCATTAACTGGAAATTGGCCTTGATCGTATTTGCTATTCTTCCTGTAATCTTGATAGCCACAAGACTCTTTCAACAAGCCATGAAAGTGGCCTTTATTGAGGTGCGATCCCAGGTGGCCAACCTTAACTCTTTTGTTCAGGAACGTATTGCTGGGATGAAGATCGTGCAGTTGTTCAACCGTGAGGAAATTGAAAAGGAAAAGTTCAGGGTCATCAACGAAAAGCATCAGGATGCTTGGTTGAAGACCGTTTGGTACAACTCCATTTTCTTTCCGGTTGCGGAGATTTCCAACTCCATCGGTATTGGTCTGGTGGTGTATTTTGGAGTAGTGCAGAATATTGAAAACGTAAGCTTGGACAACAAAGGGGCCATTGTTGCTTTCTTTTTCCTGATGGATCTTTTGTTCCGTCCGTTGAGGCAGATCGCGGATAAATTCAATACCCTTCAAATGGGAATGGTTGCAGCTGGCCGGGTTTTCAAAATATTGGATACGGATAGTCATATTGCCGACGAAGGTAGTTTGGATAAAAAAGATGTGCTAGGCGATATCGATTTTAAAGATGTGCGTTTCAGTTACGTGAAGGATGAAGAAGTGTTGCACGGTATTTCCTTCCAGGTGAAAGCAGGGGAGACGGTTGCCATTGTTGGTGCCACTGGTGCTGGTAAATCAACCATCATCAACTTGCTCAACCGTTTTTATGAGATTGATTCCGGACATATTTTGGTGGATGGCATCGATATCAAAGAGTATACGTTACGTTCACTGCGATCGCATATTGCCATTGTGCTTCAGGATGTGTTCCTTTTTGCGGACACCATTGCACACAACATTTCTCTTCGGGACGAATCCATCACCACGGAACAAATTGAGGCAGCGGCCAAACAGATCGGGGTGCATGAATTCATATCCAGTCTGCCGGGAGGGTATCAATACAATGTGAAGGAACGTGGTACCATGCTTTCCAGTGGGCAGCGACAATTGATCGCTTTCTTGAGGGCATATGTAAGCAATCCTAGTATTTTGATCTTGGATGAGGCCACTTCTTCTGTGGATACCTATTCCGAGCTATTGATCCAACAGGCCACCGATAAGATTACAGAAGGTAGGACTTCCATCATCATTGCGCACCGATTGGCCACCATCAAAAAAGCGGACAAGATCATTGTGATGGATGAGGGCAAGATCATAGAGGTAGGTACACATAAGGAACTCCTTAAAAAAGGTGGTTATTACAATGACCTGTATACCGCCCAATTCTTAGCGGAAGAGGTGGCGTAATTATGGTTTTGGCCTAAAATCTTCTAGTGTAATTTGACCTGTAAGTAAAAGGATTACAGGAATCATTGCGGATACCAAGAAGTACAAAATTCCCAATAAAAAGAAGAACAACAGAATTCTTGCGGCCAACGCCATTCCTGTTGATGAGGAAATTCTTGCAACTACATAACCAGAATAAACAACCATGGTCAGCGATCCAATGATAGAAAAGATAAAATAAAAGCTAGGAGCAAAGGCCAAGATTAATATTGACGGGATGAAGGTAAATAGGCTGAAATGTGCCAAGGTATACATGAAAATAGTGGTCCTTTCTGCGAAATTGTATTTTTTCTGATCAAAGCACATCCAACCGGCAACTGCCATAACCGGAATATAAAAGATGAAAAGTAGGGATTGATAATCCAGAACAAAATCCATCAATTTTTCTTGATACACCGTTTGAACGCCTGTATTAAAAACATCAAAATCCATATCTCCCAAAGATCTGGCCATCAGAAAAACGATAAATCCGGATAGGGTAAGTGCTATTCCCAAATAACTGATAGGGTTCAGATATTTTTTTCTTTGACCGTGGAGATAGCCTTCAATAACTACTTCAGGCTTGGTAAATAAATGGATAAAGGTTCGTAGAAAGGTATTATCCAAATTGAAATAACGATCCAAGATATCATGCCAAAGGTTTTTGACCGTGATTCTGTTGTGAATCACCTTTCCGCCGCAACTAGGACAATACAAATAATCCGTCCTCAAGGTTCCTTCGCAGTTTTTACACCTCATTACTCCAAATCTTTTTTAATGAGTTTGGCCAATTCCTCCGTTCCTTTAAAAGGAACAAACTCCCCATTTTTAATGAAGGATATGGCACCTGTTTCTTCACTGACAACCAAACAAAGGGCATCTGTTTTTTCGGTAATGCCCACGGCAGCTCTGTGCCTCAATCCAAACCGAAGCGGAATGTTGCGATCATTGGAAACCGGTAAAATCACCCTCGTAGCCGTGATGAAGTTATCCTGAACCACAATGGCCCCATCATGCAATGGGCTGTTTTTAAAGAAGATGCTCTCTAAAATGGGCTGGGTAACCTGTATGTTCATGGCATCCCCCGTTGATCGAACAAAGTCGAGGGAATTGTTTCGTTCGATGACAATGATGGCACCTGTTTTGGTCGCCCCCATTCGTTCACAGGCTGTTATGATGGCATCCACATCGGTAGTAGTGGAAATGGCTTCTTGCTTTAAAAATTTAAAATGTTTCAGGAAACTGCGCTTGGTAGCAAAGTTGGTGGAACCGATCATCAAAAGGAATTTGCGTATTTCCTGTTGAAAAACAATGATCAAGGCAATCAGCCCGATGTTCATGAAACCGCCAACCATGCTGCTGATCATTTTCATCTGGAGGAGCTCGGTAAGTTTCCAAAGTGCCCAAACAATCACGATACCAATAAAAATATTGATGGCAACGGTGCCTTTGACCAGCTTGTAAATGTAATAGAGCAATGCGGCCACAAGGACAATGTCGATGATATCGGTAATCTTGAACTCGAGAAAATTTAGAAAATCCAACCGCAGTGTTTTTGTAAAAATAGCAAAATTAGGAGAACAAAAAATCAGAGGGCAT
>JASBTS010000025.1 GCA_030148305.1 Allomuricauda sp.
CGAGCTGTCGGGCAAAGTTGCTTTGGTGACAGGAGGAACAAAAGGTACGGGAAAAGCCATTGCCGACAGGTTACTTAACGCAGGTGCAACAGTGATCATTACCGCACGAAAGGAGCCAGGGGAGATGAAGGGAAAACTGCATTTTATTTCGGCCGATCTGAGCACATCTGCAGGAACTCAAAAAGTAGTTTCGGAAGTGTTGGCAAAGTTCGGAAAATTGGACATTCTCATAAATACTCTGGGCGGTTCCGAAACAAAGGGCGGTGGTTTTGCAGTATTGAACGATGAGGATTGGGAATATGCTATCCAGACCAATCTGCTTGCACCTATTCGGTTGGACAGAGGATTTTTACCGCAAATGATCGAAAGGAAAAGAGGTGTGATCATCCACATAGCCTCTATTCAAGGCAAGTTGCCTTTGTATGACAGTACTTTGCCTTATGCTGCTGCAAAAGCGGGTCTAATTAATTACAGCAAAGGATTGTCCAATGAAGTTTCACCCAAGGGTGTAAGGGTTCTAACGGTTTCCCCTGGTTGGATTATGACAACTTCTGCCGAAAGAATGATGGAACGCATTGCGGAAAGTTCAAATACTACCATTGAACAAGCCACACAAAGTGTAATGGACGCATTGGGGGGAATACCAATGGGCAGACCTGCAAAGCCAGAAGAAATTGCCGAGTTGGTGGGCTTCTTGGCTTCGCCAAGAGCCAATTATTTGACGGGGACAGAATTTGTAATTGACGGTGGAACGATACCCACCATTTAATAATCTCAAAAATTTAGAACAATGAATTTACCAAGAGTAGTAGCGGATTTAATAGAAGCACAAAACAAGTATGATTCTGCCGCCTATGCAAATTGTTTTTCCGAAACAGCGGTCGTTTTTGATGAAGGAAACACCTATGAAGGTAGAGCGGAAATTCAAAACTGGATAGACAATGCCAATAAAAAATTTAAAACCATACAGAATCCTTTGAAATATGAAACGTTTGAAACAGAAGATGTTTTGACAGCAGAAATTTCTGGGAATTTTGAAGGCAGTCCAGTTGTTTTGCATTATCATTTTAAAATCGACGACGGACAGATTCAGTCCCTGAATGTGACAATCTGAGATCATTATACCAAAACGATAAGTTGGTCCCAACGTAAATCGGTAAACCGATTAGTGTAATGTGGGTCAAACTTTTAAAATTCCAGTGTATCAAGCAAAAAACCGAAGCAACGCCTCGGTTTTTCAATTTGAAAGGAGAGTAAAATTATTTGCTGAACTGCGTCAACATGGAACTGGCCATCAGTTTGCCACTTTTGTTGTAGGATTCCTGCTTTATCATACCTACCCCTTCGGCCAACCATACACGGGATGGCGAAGTTTGGTTACTCATCATCATTTTGGTCTTCGTTTCGCTATAGATGACAAAACAGTCAAAAGTGCCCGCGGGCGTGGTCACACTCTCCTTTTTTTCCACCTTACGGTTAATGGTCTCCACGTTCATGTTCATGTTAATGGCCCCTCCCATTTTCATTTTCACGTTCACGTTGCCATCGGGGAGGTCCTGCCCTACGCTCAAATTGTTGGGCCACTCCACATCCGTTCCAGTAATGTCCATCTCCATTTCACCGAGTTGGCTCAACATCTGTTCGTTCATCAGCGATTTAAAATCAACTTTTACCACATTGCCATCGCAGATAATGTTGTATTCTGAAGAATAGGTATTGCCCTTTTTGTCGGCTATGTCCATCACCATGGTAGCAGAAATGTTGTCCCCGGAGCCGTTTACATTGGTGACCTTATAATTGATCTTACCTTCCTCGTTACCTTTTTTGTCGTAACTGGTGTATTCAAAATGGGCACCATCCACCATGGGGTAGTATTGGCTGCAAGAGGTTTGACCAAAGGATAGGTTCAGGGCAAAAAAGGTGGTCAGGATAATTAAAAATTTCGATTTCATGATATAGAGTCTTGGTTTATAGTTTAATGAATTCCACACGTCGGTTCTGTGATTTGCCTTCGGGGGTACTGTTATCGCCTACAGGTTCGTTTTCCCCTTTTCCTTCGGAAACCAATCGGTCCGCAGCAATGCCATATACAGAGATCAAGCTGTTTTTTACGGCTTCGGCCCTGTCCTTGGAAAGTTTCAGGTTATTTGCATCGGATCCATCGGAATCTGTGTGTCCAACAATCTTTAATTTAATGGATGCATCCTGTTGGAGCACTTGTGAAATCTGACGGATGATCCCCATGGATTGAGGTTGGATATTGGCGGAACCGGAATTGAAAAGGATACCGTTGGTGGACACTTTTCCTTCTTCAAGCAGTTTTCTTCTTAGGTCTACACCGCCTTCGGCTACTTTAAGATTGGAGATGAAAATTTTCTCCTTACCATCCTGTATACCGTTCACGTTGAACTTGAGGGTGGTGATCTTGTTTTCAGGAACTATTTTGGGAATGTCCACATATTTTCCCTCATTGACCCAAAGTCTAAACCTTGATTTGTTCACTGCGATGGAGATGTGGGGCTGGTTTAGTACTGCCTGTCTAATATCAGCACGGACTTCACTGTTGATGGGAGATCCTTCAGAACGCAGATAATTTCGCATGCCAATGTTGAACGGAGCGTATTGCCCAACTGGAATATGAGCTTCCACATGATGGTCGCCTTCACTGAAATATTTGTTGTCACTTAGCATTATGGTAAGACTGGCCGTGGAAGAGGTCTGATCGTCCAAACCGTAGGTTAGCATATCAAATTCTATTGTATATTCTTCCGGAAGGTCTGGTGCGTTTGGAATAAAATAGATGCCATAACCGGGAATCAATTCCAACCATCGCTGTGGCGAATCGTTTACCGTGACCACTTCACCTGAACCATTGGTGTTCCATTTGGAGGGGAAGTCGCCAATAAAATCATGCGCATAATCATCAAAGAAAATGGTCTTATCTCCAGGAACATAATCGAATTTGCTGTAAACAGTCATGGATTTTGAGCCAGTAGTTGCCGGTGCATCATGCGTTTCAACTGTGCTTTCAGGATTGTCTACTTGTCCACCCCCACCAGAGGTTGTGGGTGCTTTTTTATCACTAGATCCGGGTTCCAGAATGCTGTCCAGGGCCTGATCTGTTTTTTTGGAAGTTTCATTTTCCACTCTACGTTCCACTGTTCGTTGTGCGGCATCTTCGGCTTTTTTCGCCAATTTTTTTAGGAACTGGGCCTGCGTTCCCGAGCCAATGAGCAAGAATAGGGTTAAACAACTGAATAGTTTGTTGGAGGTTTTCATTTTAGTGTGTTTTGGTTTGTATCGAAAAAGCAATGCTGCCGAAACTACCAAAATTATGTACCCACCTAAACTTATTATGTATGACCTGCACCTAGAAATGTATAGGTCGTATTCAAGGGTCAATTCAGCTTGTAAACGATCAAAGAGTTGTCCTGATCCTTGGCCACCAATTCCAGATTTTTATCATTGTCCATGTCGGTCAGGTCAATTAACGAACTGCCAAATACCGGAAAATTGGGAATGGGTTTGGCCTGACTGTCGAACAAATAGATCTGTTGGTTTTGGATGTCAGTGACACTCACATAGATCTTGTCGTTTATGTAGAAAATCTTGGGCTTGGTATACACGCCAAGGTCCAGTTCTACTTTTCTTCCTTTAATGGTCAATATGTTATCATCCATGAACACCAAAGTATTACTGGTGGCATACATTCCATGGTCTTTGTTCAGGTTGAAGTTGGTCGCGGTCAATTTTCCGTTGGTATCGATCTGATGAAGAACCCCGGTCTTGCTGGTCAAGGAAAACTTGTTCTTATACAGGAAGATGTCATTGTTGGAAAAATCGATTTTCTCGGCCACTTTGATTCGGTCACTACCGGTCCTGTGTAGAATTTTAAGGGTGTTGTCCTCCAGTTTAAAGATCAGATAATCCTTATTGCTGACCCTAAAATGTTGAGGAATACCTACAATATTGCTCGGTGCCTCTTTAAATGTAAAACCACTTACAATCTTTGCTTGGTTGTTGTACATGAATACCTTGCGCCCCTGGGTGATCACAAAACGGTAATCCTTTTTGCCTTCATAATCAAAAACAGCCAAGGGATTTAGGTTGCCCCCTTCAAAATCGATTTTGAAAGGCGGAACATCTTCTCCGTTGCGATCTACGAGCATGAATTGGTCATTGGTGCAAAAGGCGAGCTGTAACCTTCCATTTTTATAAATGTCCACCTGTTGTATTGGGGGTTGTATCCTTCCTTCCAGTTGTTTGGTCCATAAAACTTTTCCATCTGTAGAGATAAGGTATAGTACATTGTTCTGATCCTGCACCACAATTTCTTGTTCCTTGGTCCTGTGGTTGAGGACAAATTGAGGATCAATGGCCAGGTCGGTATCCAATTCCAACGTGAAAAGTGGTGAAACCGAATTGCTTTCCTGGGTTTTTCCAATTTTGGAAACCAAAATGTTGAAATGGGCAAAGTCATTGTCCGCCACCAATTGTGAGGCAAAAGCCTGATCGTCCAAATCATTTTTTTGGATTGATTGGAACACTTCAGGCGCAAGTTCTTTTTCCGCAAAATATTCGATACCAGAACCATCGGCTACAAAAAGTAAGCTGGACTCACTGGCTAATGGAGCCTTTGCGGTCAAGTAAACTGGCGAATTTACAAAGGAAGATGTGCTTTTGTAATTACTGATTATGGTCTGGAGCGTTTCCTTGTCCTGTGCATAGATAAAGCTGTTTTCCAGGATGGTGCAATAATTCGATTCAAAATCTTTTACCAAAGGATTGAAACTCGCTGCAATGAAATTTTTATCGGGCAGTTCCATAATCTCACTGCTTTGATAAGATTCGGAGCCGGTTTTATGGGTGTCCATATAATTGTATAGGCTTTCGGTGCCATAGGAATTCAAAAGGACCGCCTTCTGATTGTTCAGATAGATGATGCCAATTTCCTCTATGGTGTTGAACAAGGTATCCACGGGTTTGATCCTATCCAAATAGGTATTTTGGTTTTTGGCGAAAATCTGATAGTCATCAAACGTGTACGACACCACCGCTTGGGCATTGAGCGGTGCAAATTGAGGCGTTTTATTGGTCAAAGGGTTTGTGCCTTTGAACAGGTTGATGAAGTTTTTGGTGGAATCTGGGGCCATAGCTATCCCGGTCAGGTTCACCTGGTCCGAATTAGCGGTAAAATCAAGGGATACCCATTCTGCTAGGGGAATCGTTTTTTCATCCACAGATTTAGCAATAGATATTACAGATGGTGAAGTGGTCAAATTCAGGAATAGGGTGGCCGATTTTTTGGATGGTGCCGCCTCGTAAAGTTTCCTCAGAGTAGGGTCGATCGGATTTTCTTCTTTGGTTCGAATTATATTTTCCACAAGCAGGTTGGAAGAACTGAACACCATTTCTTTATCGCGAGACATACTGTAAATCTCTACATCATCCAGACTATATTTGGTGATTTGGGCGCCTTGATAGGTAAGGGTTTCCACTGTTTTGTTGGCCACGTCCTCAACATTGAACAATTCTGGGGCTGCGTTGGTTATCAAAATAAAATCGTAGGTGTCCTTACCCACTTCGTACAAGGCCAACAGGCAGGTAGACTCACTGGACAGGGATTCCATTCCTTTTAATTTGTCCAAGATATTTGTCAGGTTGGACAAGCCTTTCATTTTTTCCAAAAAAGTGTTGTTCTTCAACTCGCTCCTTAAATTGGAGAGGTTGTTGATTTTTAGGATCAGTGATGGGTTGGGGGGGAGCTGATCCAGTAATGTGGCTTTGGTCTTTACCTCATTGGTGCACGATATGAGTATAAAAAGAGTGAGCAAACAGAACAACAGCTTGTGTCTCATGGTCGAAGTTTGAAACAAAGTTAGGATTTTTAAATATCCAGTGTCAACTGTTCGGGGAGTTGTCTAAAGCTTTTTCGGTGGTATTTGGTCAAACCGTATTGTTTGATGGCTTCTCGGTGTTCTTTGGTGGGATATCCCTTGTTTTTCTTCCAATTATACATGGGAAATTCTTCATGGATCTTTTCCATATACTCATCCCGATGGGTTTTCGCCAAAACAGATGCCGCTGCAATGCTCATGAATTTGGAATCACCCTTCACAATACATTCGTGTTCAATATTGGGATAGGGCTTGAACCGATTACCATCAACCAGAATGAAGGAAGGGGGGTGAGTCATCAAATTCAAGGCGCGGTGCATGGCCAAAATGGAGGCATTGAGGATGTTGATTTCGTCAATTTCATCCTCAAAAACATGGTATACCCCAAAGGCGATGGATTCTTTTTCAAGTATGGGCCTGAGAAAATCGCGCTTGGTTTCGGATAACTGCTTGGAGTCGTTCAAGATAGGGTTTTTAAAGCCTTTTGGAAGTATAATGGCAGCGGCGGTGACGGGTCCGGCAAGACATCCGCGGCCCGCTTCGTCCGTTCCAGCTTCAAAAATGTCCCGATAACAAGACTTTAACATAGGAGTTAAAAATTTAACACTGAGGCTGTTAAAATGAATTTTTAAGTTAAATAAATGTGAAATATTTTCCTACAGTTCATGAAATCAGAATGTTGTATTTCTTGTGAGTGTTAAAGTTAACAAAACTTAAGCGAACGGACTGTTAATTCCGTCGTCCAGTCGTCTGTTAATTTTTTTGTTTCTCAACTTTTTATAAAGATTTTTAGCCTTGCTAATTCAAAAAATATAGTACATGAGAACTAAGTTTTTGTACATGCTCGTGCCGTTTTTGGTATTGTGTATGTCCTTCTCTTTTGGACAAGAGAAAACCATTTCAGGTAATGTTACGGACCAACAAGGTCTACCATTGCCCGGTGTTTCCGTAGTGGTGGTGGGAACCACAAGTGGAACACAAACCGATTTTGATGGGAATTATTCCATCACTGCTTCTGTTGGCCAAGTATTGCGTTTCAGCTATGTAGGTCAAAAGACCGTTGAGATGACCGTTGGAGCATCTGACAGTATCAATGTTCATATGGAAGACGATGCTCAAGCATTGGAAGAGGTGGTCGTAACAGGTTACACCTCTCAGAAGCGCTCTGACATTACCGGGTCTATCGTAAAGGTGGATTCTGAAAAATTGGGCGAAATCATTGCGCCTTCCGTAGACCAGGCTCTGCAGGGGAATGTATCCGGTCTTACGGTTTCTTCCACGTCGGGTACTCCAGGTTCTGTGGCTAACATCCGTATTAGGGGAATCAGCTCCATTACCGCAGGTAACGACCCACTTTACGTTATTGACGGTGTGCCAGTGACGAATGGAAATGTTGGCACCAATGGTGCATATTCCTCCTTATCTGCATTGGCAGGTTTGGATCAGAACAACATTGCATCCATTACCGTTCTTAAAGATGCTTCTGCAACCGCGCAATATGGTGCCCGTGGATCGAACGGTGTTATTTTGATAACAACCAAAAGTGGTAAGGCTGGTAAAACTGTGTTCAGTATCAATAGCACCTATGGCTTCCAAAATGACGCCATAACCGGTCCTGTGCCATTGACCGCTGCAAACCGTTTGGAGCTTGCCTCCGAAGCTTATTACAATGACGGTTTCTATGCTTCAAAAGATGAGGCCATGACCGATCTTCTTGCAGGTCCTTTTGCTGAATGGGATGCCAGTGGCCGTCCAGAAGCAAGATGGGATAAGGCTGTTGCAAATAGAGATGCCATAATTCAGCAGCACAGTTTCTCTGCGTCAGGCGGTGGAGAAGGACATACCTTTTTTGCATCTTTGGGTTATATGCAACAAGAGGCAACTGTAATTGGTTCTGATTTTGAAAGAATCTCTGGATCTTTGAACTTTTCCAAGGATTTGACCGACAAGGTTACCTTCTCATCCAGCAACCAGGCTTCACATATGCTTCAAAATGCTTTCTTGGAAACAAGTGCATATTTTGAAAGTCCACGAACCGTGAAATATTTTATTTCCCCACTATTGTTACCTTATAATGCAGATGGCAGCTACAATCTTTTTGGGGGATCCTTGCCAAACCCACTATATCTGACAGAGAACAACTCTAGTGAAAACAGGTTGACCCGTATTGTTACGAACAATAGTGTAACCTATGATTTTGCTAAAGGATTCACTTTCGGTTCTACTTTCAACGTTGACTTTCAGTTATATAATTTTAGAACGTATTCCAATCCAACTTATGGTTATGGGGAAGCTACCAGTGGTGATGCCAGTCAATATGACAGGACCAATGTATTCTATGTGTTCCAGAACTATTTGGATTACAATTTTGACTTGGGAGAGGACCATAGCTTCAAGTTCAAGTTGCTTCAGGAATACCAATCCAATCGTCGTTACTTCTTAGGGGGTGATGGTCAAAATTTTGCTGACGAGGGCCTACAGAACTTGGACAACTTGGGAACTCCTACAGGAGTTAGTTCATCTTTCAGTGATTGGTACGTTGGTGCCTACATGGGATTGTTGAACTACTCGGCGTTCAATAGTAAATATGTTCTGGATCTATCCTATAGAAGGGAAGGTAACTCAAGGTTCAGTAAAGACAACCGTTGGGGCAATTTCTGGTCAGTTGGTGCCGCTTGGAACCTTAACAAGGAAGAGTTCTTAGCAAACTCGGATATTGTAAATGCACTTAAACTACGCGCATCCTACGGTGTGACCGGTAACGCTCTTATAGATCTTAACCAGTATCAATCCTTATTCGGGTACTCTGCTGATTACGGGGGTGAAGGAGCGCAGTATGTGGATACCTTTGGAAACAATGATTTGACTTGGGAAACATCCCATACATTGGATGTTGGGGTTGACTTCGGATTGTTTAAAAATGTTGTAAGCGGTAGTGTAGCTTATTTTAACAGGGATTCCAAAGATCTTTTGTTGGATGTGCCACTTTCTAGAACAACTGGTTTCTCCAGTCAAGTACAGAATATCGGAGAGTTGAACAACAAAGGCTTTGAGATTGACATGAATTTTAATATTATCAATACTGAAGACCTTAGTTTGAGTATTGGTGGTAACCTTTCACGTGTGAAAAATGAAATCACCAAACTTCCAGTGGATCCTAACGGAGAGGAAAGGACTATTACTACTGTTAGGACCAGGATTGAAACTGGTCATCCAGCATATGCTTGGTATATGCCAACTTGGGCTGGTGTTAACCCAGATACAGGTGTTGAAGAATGGTATGTTAATGGTGTTGATGGAGCCACAACTAGCAATTTTAATGAAGCTGAGGCCGTGTTCCAAGGGGGTAATGCAGTTCCTACCACAACAGCTGGTCTCAACTTGAACTTCAAATACAAAGGATTTTTCTTAAATGCTACTGGTTACTATGCCGGAGGGCATAAAGTGTATGAAGGATGGCACTTGTATTTGAACCAGCCTAATGCCTATCCTATCTTGGCCTTCAATGGTTACACCTCGTTGTTGGACAGATGGCAACAGCCTGGAGATGTTGCAAGAAACGGTAAGTTCACCACTTCTGCAACACCATGGCAGAGACATTCAAAATATCTTTACGATGCAGATTTTATGCGTTTAAGAGCTGTAACAGTAGGTTATGATGTGCCTTCTAAGGCACTGGAAAGCATCGGTTTGACTAAGCTGAGCGTATTCCTAAGAGGTAACAATCTGTTGACTTGGGTTAAGGATGACAACTTGTTGTTCGATCCAGAAGTTGATATTGATAGCCAAAATGGTACTGTGGATCCAGGGGAAACAGGACTTGAAACTCCTCCATCTCGATCAATTTCTCTAGGTGTAAACATAAATTTCTAAGAAAAAGAAGATGAAAAGAATATTCAACAAATTTAATATGGCCGTAGTGGCTGCCGCAGGTCTTATTTTGGGATCTTGTACAGCGGATAGCCTTGAACCTACCCTATCTCAGAATAAGAGTGTGGAGGGTAGCGTGACCAAAGTGGACAACCTTTATAGTATTTTGAAGGGGGCGCACAATACACTGACTGGTTCAGGATATTATGGTCGCGATATGATTGCAACGAATGAAGTACGTTCGGACAACTGTTTCTCGAACGGTAACTCTGGAAGGTTTACCACCCAAGGGGAATATCAATATAATGCCAACACTGGTTTTATGTGGGAAGAAGCCTATGAAGTGATTGCCAATGCCAATATCATTATCAATACCGATGTGACCACATTGGAAGGAGATCAAGCTTATGGTGAGCACCTTCAAGGTGCTGCGTTGATTCTTCGCGCTCTTGCACATTACGACCTTCTACGTGTGTTTGGACAACAACATGCTGGTGGAAACCTTGGTGTGCCTATTGTGACAGAGTTCAAGGGAGAGGATCTTTTTCCTCCTAGAAATACTGTGGACGAAGTGAAGGCAGCTATTTACAACGACTTGCAAACTGCATTTGATATGATGGATGCTAGTTATGATAGTTCTAAAACTATTGTTTCCAAATATGTTGCAAAGGCTCTTGAGGCAAGAGTAGCGGTATACTTTGGAGATTGGAGTAGGGCAGTTACAGCTTCAGAGGCCGTGATCAATTCAGGGTTGTACTCTGTAATTGGTGCTGGTTCCTTTGTAAGTAGCTGGACTATGGATGGCGGTTCAAACGTATTGTTCGAGCTTGCTTTCAGCGGCGCCGATAACCAAGGCTCAAATGCATTGTCATATATTTATCGCTATCCTGCTGATGCTCCGGGTGGTTATGGAGATCTTCAGGTTGTAAGTACCGTAATTGACCTATTTGAAGATGGCGATGTGCGTAAAGAGATCTTGGGATACCAAGATGGTGGAACCCGCTTGCGTAACATGGGTAAGTATCCTGATACCGCAACAGGATCGGATAACATTCCGTTATTCAGATATGAAGAGGTGATTCTGAACTATGCTGAGGCTTTGTTGGAAACCGGAGGTGATGCTCTTACACAGATCAATTTGATAGCCAACAACCGAGGTGCCACTCCTTACGGAAGTGTAACCAAGGAAGATATCCTTAATGAACGTAGAAAAGAACTTATGTTCGAAGGTTTCCGTTTTGATGATTTAATGAGAACCGGTGAGACAGTGCCTTATTGGGGATCAACGCAGAATAGTCTGGGAACATTGTCTTATCCTAACGATTTGTTTGCGTATCCTATTCCAATTGGCGAAATCAACGCCAACTCTAATATGGTACAGAACGAAGGCTATTAATGCTCAGCGCATAATTATTTGAATATAATAACAAAACCCCTGCATTGCAGGGGTTTTGTTATTCGCGGAGTTTTCACATTTCTTTAGAAACAAAACTTTTTACCTTTGCCAGACCAATATAATGGAATGAGATTTTTATTTGTTGCCCTATTCTTTTTTATGGCCCAGGCCATTTTCGCACAACAGGATTCGGTCCCACCATCCAAAAAGACCGGTCATTCCGGAGTACTGGAAAGAGATAATCTATTTTCTAATGATACCTTGAGTAGGGGCTCTTCATTAAGAGGTGTAAAGAAAAATGATTCCATTAAGATCAAAGATTACAAGATTATATCCTACCTAAGGGACACAACCTATTTGGATACCACGCTTACCATAAGAAAAGAATACAAATACAATTATTTGCGGACCGATGATTTTGAGTTGATGCCCTTTGCCAATATGGGCCAACAGTACAATGCATTGGGAAAGAATTTTTCCGTAGTGCCCTATTATCCACGCATCGGGGCAACAGCTAAGAATTATGGCTATGCCGAAAAGGAAGACATTAAATATTACAGTGTGCCCACGCCCATGACGGAGCTCATGTTCAAGACCACTATGGAGCAGGGACAGTTCTTGGATGCACTGCTCACCTTTAATATGTCCAAAAGATTCAATGCTTCCGTTGCCTACACAGGATTTAGGTCCTTGGGTAAATATAGATATGAACAGGCTCAGGACGGTAAGTTCAGGGTTACCTTTAATTATGTAACTGAAAATGGTCGCTATGATTTAAGGGGTCATATTGCCGCCCAAGAATTGGAAGATCAAGAAAGTGGTGGATTGGAAGATAGAACTCAGTTTGAGGACGATGAAAAGGGTGATTTTCAGGACAGGGCCAAAATAGACCTGCTGTACACCAATGCTCGTAACCGAGTATTGGGCAAGCGGTATGTTTTGGAACAACGCTATAAATTGGTCAATCACAAAAAGGATTCTACGGATACAGATCCCACCTCATTGGCCATTGGTCATGAATTCGGCTACGAAACCAAAATGTACGAATTCAGGCAAACTGCACAGAATGATGCCTTGGGAGAAGATCCCTTTTTAGTGCCCATAGAAGATAAAGCAAGATTGAAGACCATGTTCAACAAGGGGACCATTCAGTTTTCAAATAGGACGTTGGGTAAGTTGGCCGGAAACGTTGGCCTTTTCAATTATAACTACTACTTCAATAGTGTGCTGATCACAGACGAAGGTACCATCCAGAACAAGTTGCAAGGGGAAGAAATATCTGTCGGTGGTAGATATTCCAATAAAATAGGACCATTATCACTCAGCGGAAATATCAATTATACGGTTGTAGGGGATCTTACGGGTAATAATTTTGATGCCATGGCCAAATATCAATTGAACGAGAACAACTCGGTCACAGGGGCCATTCATGCTTCATCCCGCATGCCTGATTTCAATTATTTGCTTTATCAAAGTGATTATCGAAACTTTAACTGGCAGAACAATGACACTTTTGACAATGTAAGCATTCAAAACATCTCCTTCGGATTCGATTCAAAATGGTTGGGGCTATTGGAGGCAGAATACAGTGCCATTGACAATTATACCTATTTCGCTTCAACCGCTACTCAGGAGCAGATTGATAACGCTCAGGAGACCGCTTTTGTAAAACCTTTTCAGGAGACTTCGACCATCAATCACCTAAAGGTGAAATACACAAAGGAACTTAAATGGCGTAAATGGGCATTGATGAACACGGTCATGTACCAAGATGTCACCCAGGATAGCCAAGTGCTCAATTTGCCGGAATTGGTAACACGCAATACCTTTTACTTTTCAAGTGATGTGTTTAAGAAGGCCATGTTTGTGCAAACAGGGGTAACTTTTAAATATTTCACCTCCTATAATATGAATGCCTACAATCCATTGTTGGGCGAATTCTACATTCAGAACAACGAAGAATTGGGTGGATATCCATTATTGGATGTTTTTATCAATGCCAAAATTCGGCAGACGCGAATTTATCTTAAGGCAGAACATCTAAATTCCCTCTTTTCGGAACCTAATTATTACTCGGCTCCAAACTATCCTTATCGCGATTTTGTGATCAGGTTTGGACTCGTCTGGAATTTTTTCTCATAATTTTTTAGAGGAATATTTTAGGATGGATGTTGAAAAACAAGCGGTTAAGATTTTGACGTTTTTTTTTCAAAAAAAATATGCTCAAACATTTTGCGGAGTCGGAAATACGTTCTTATATTTGCACCCGCTTAGCTGATGAGGCAGGGCGTTTTCGAGAGGAGGATTGGTCGATAAGGCCGATTTTTTTTTTCGGGAAAAACAAGAAGAAGTTCATATACATATTGTAACGACAGCGTAAAGAGAATAAGAACCATTTTGATGCGGGGACTCGGGATTTCCGGGTGTCGGACAGACATTCAAGGAAATACAATGAAGAGTTTGATCCTGGCTCAGGATGAACGCTAGCGGCAGGCCTAACACATGCAAGTCGAGGGGTAGGGGGTGCTTGCACCCTTGAGACCGGCGCACGGGTGCGGAACGCGTATGGAACCTGCCCCTGTCAGGGGAATAGCCCAGGGAAACTTGGATTAATGCCCCATGGTATCGG
>JASBTS010000033.1 GCA_030148305.1 Allomuricauda sp.
CGCGTTGCAGGCCTCCACCGCCCTGTTCAATATCCTTGATTTTTGAAAACCATCATCCTCCTGCCAAACATGGATGATCGGGTAAAAAACCTGTTCGGAGAGCTCATCCAACAATGCTTTGGTCTTGGGACCCGAGCCATCATCGGCCACCACCACTTCAAAATCCTTGAAAATTTGGCAATTGAAACCCCAGAGTACTTTCCTCAACCACTCCTCGGCATTGTAGGTACTCACGATCACTGAAATTTTCGGCGCTTCTTGTTCCATTGGGTTCATTCTGGCAAAAATAACAAAGTCTGTAATTTATGGAATAACTTTGCATAAAAGTATCCGAAAACCAAATACGGTTTTATTCGATTTTTAGATCTATTGAATCACATGACAGAAGAAATTAACAATTGTATCAAAATATTGAAGGAGGGCGGACTCATCCTCTACCCTACCGATACCGTTTGGGGAATCGGTTGTGATGCCACTGACCCTGAAGCCGTTAAAAAGGTGTATGCCCTAAAAAAACGGGAGGATAGTAAAGCACTTATCTGTTTGGTGGGCAGCCAGGGCATGTTGGAACGCCACGTAAAACAAGTTCCTGATGTAGCTTACGACATTATCGATCTTTCCACCAAACCCACTACCATCGTTTTTGATGAACCTAAGGGAATTGCCCAAAATCTTGTGGCCGAAGACAATACCTTGGCCATTAGAGTGGCATCGGATAAATTCTGTCAATACCTGATCAACAAATTTGGAAAACCCATTGTTTCTACTTCTGCCAATATCTCTGGGGAACCCACCCCAAAACAATTCAAGGATATCGCCCCTGAAATTTTAAAAGGAGTGGACTATGTGGTAAATTTGCCGGACGTAAATAAAAATGCCGTTCCCTCTTCCATCATCAAATTGAGCAATGATGGACAGGTGAAGGTAATCCGCGAATAAATGACGAAGGAGTTGCACACAGAAGCCCTACAACATCCCATTTTTAAACTGATCGGCGAAGCCTCGGACGAACTTGGCGTTGATTCCTATGTGATCGGTGGATTTGTGAGGGATTATCTTTTAAAAAGAGGCACTCCAAAAGACATTGACATTGTAGCTATTGGTAGTGGTATTGAACTGGCCAAAAAAGTAGCGTCCAAACTCAAGGGAAAACCAGAAATCTCCGTTTTTAAGAATTTTGGTACCGCCATGATCAAGCATCACGACTTGGAATTGGAGTTTGTAGGTGCCCGTAAAGAGAGTTACCATCACGATAGCAGAAAACCTGTTGTGGAAGACGGCTCTTTGCAAGACGATCAAAATCGGCGCGATTTCACCATCAACGCCTTGGCCTTGGCCTTGAACAAGGACAACTTCGGCACCCTGTTGGATCCCTTCAACGGATTGTCCGATTTGGACCAAAAAATATTACGTACGCCACTTGAACCCGGGATTACCTATTCCGATGATCCGTTGCGCATGATGCGTGCCATCCGTTTTGCCACGCAACTGCATTTTACCATTGAACTGAGATCACTTCAGGCCATTACGGAAAACAAAGAACGTATAGAAATTGTTTCCAAGGAACGCATCGTGGACGAGATGAACAAAATCTTGATGAGTCCCAAACCTTCCATTGGTTTTAAATTGATGCACCAAACGGGTTTGCTTCCATTAATCCTCCCCGAACTGACAGCATTACAGGGCATTGAAGAAGTAGAAGGGCAACGCCACAAGGACAATTTCTGGCACACGCTTGAGGTAGTGGACAACATATCCGAAACCACAGACAACCTTTGGTTGCGTTGGGCCGCCCTACTTCATGATATTGGCAAGGCTCCCACCAAAAAATTCCATAATAAAATCGGGTGGACGTTCCACGGTCACGAATTTGTAGGCTCTAAAATGGTATATAAACTGTTCAAAAGGCTACGCATGCCGCTGAATGAAAAAATGAAGTTCGTGCAGAAAATGGTGTTGATGAGCTCTAGGCCCATCATCCTATCCGAAGATCATGTTACCGATTCCGCGGTACGCCGATTGGTCTTTGATGCCGGGGATTTTGTGGATGACCTCATGACGTTGTGTGAGGCAGACATCACCACAAAAAATCCAAAGAAACAGAAGAAATACAAGAACAACTTCCAGATTGTTCGCCAAAAAATAGTGGAGGTCGAAGAAAGGGACCACGTTCGCAACTTCCAACCACCAGTTTCCGGAGAAGAGATCATGAAAACCTTCAACCTAAAACCATCCAAGGAGATAGGCATCATCAAGGATGCTATCAAAGAAGCCATTTTGGAAGGTGAAATCCAGAACGAACACGAAGCCGCCTATCAATTTATGTTGGAAAAAGGCAAATCATTGAACCTAAAAGTCCACTCGAAATGAAAAAGAACAAATACGTAGTGTATTGGTTGTTAACGGGTTGTGTACTCATTTTTATCATGGTTTTGGTCGGGGGAATTACCCGCCTAACCCATTCCGGATTATCCATTTCCGACTATAAATTGATTCAAGGTACCCTTCCCCCTATGAACGAACAGGAATGGAAGGAAGCCTTCGAATTGTATCAGCAATACCCTGAATATCAAAAATTGAACAGTCATTTTAGTCTGGAGGATTTTAAGGATATCTATTTTTGGGAATGGCTGCATCGGTTCATTGGTCGCTTTATTGGTATTGTTTTTATTATTCCTTTCCTCTTCTTTTTAGTCACCAAACGATTGGACAGGCCCACTATTAAAAAAGCGGTAATCCTTTTAATCATGGGTGGTTTCCAGGGATTTTTGGGCTGGTACATGGTAAAAAGTGGATTGGTAGACCGTCCTGATGTGTCCCACTTTAGGTTGGCCGCGCATTTGACCACGGCCTTTCTCACGTTTGCCTATAGCCTTTGGGTTGCTTTGGATTTGATCTATCCCGATAAAAAAGAAGTCAATACCAAGATCAGAAACTTGATTCGTTTCGCTTTGGTTGTGCTTCTCCTCCAAATTATTTGGGGTGCTTTTGTGGCCGGTTTGGATGCCGGCTTCATTCACAACCATTGGCCGTTGATGAGCGAAGGAAAACTGATTCATGAAACGGTGTATATTGAACAACAACCTGTGATCAAGAACTTTTTTGAAGGCAAAAGCGGGGTACAGTTCGTTCACCGTTATCTTGCCTATATAGTGGTGGCGTTCATTTTGGCGATTTGGTTCAAAACCCGAAAAGTAGAGCGTACCTCCTTGCAGGAAAAAGGATTAAAAATACTTTTGGCAATGGTGTTCGTTCAATTTATATTGGGAGTGCTCACCTTGATCTTCGCCGTTCCATTGTGGCTGGGAATTACACATCAGATCGGGGCATTTATTCTATTGGCCACCATGACTTTTACCTTGCACAGGTTCACCAAATAAGGTCTATTTATTGTAACTTTGTGCCCACTTTAAAAATTTTTGGATGATTTATAAAATCAGGATAATACTTGATGCTGAGGAAGATATCTTCAGGGATATTGAGATTGAGGAGAACAATACTTTAGAGGAATTACACAATGCCATAACCCAGGCCTTTGGTTTTGAAGGTGGAGAAATGGCATCTTTCTATACCTGTGACGAAGAATGGAACCAAGATGAGGAAATCGCCCTTTTTGACATGGGCGATAGCGGTTCCGAAGTTCGATTGATGAACGAAACCAGCATAGAGGACGTACTGAGAGAACAAACCCCGAAATTAATCTATGTGTACGATTTCTTTAGCATGTGGACCTTTTTTGTGGAATTGGCGGATATCGTGGAAAAAGAAGACGGACGTGTTTACCCAAGTCTTTTGTTCAGTTTTGGGGAACTGCCCGATTCACCACCGGAGAAAAATTTTGAAGCCGAAGAAGGCGAGTTGGAAGACAATTTCGATGAAGATGATGACTTTCTCGACAGTTATGATGATATGGACTTTGATGAAAATTGGAATTAAACCAAACTCAACCTTTCACCCTTTACCATTTTACCCTTTACCATTTTACCATAAACCCATTACCATTCACCTTTAACCCTTTATCCAAAAAATGCTAAACCTATATACTGCCCAAATCGAAAGTCTTTCACTCCACCGAGTAGGAAACAAAAGCAAGAACGAAGCTGCGTTTTTATCCTCAGAGCCCTTCACTTTGAACGATGAAATGGCGGGCTTGCTGAAAGAATATTTTTTCAGGCCGTTTAGGGAAAAAGAGGAGAACTATTACAGGTTTGCCAATGACGTGGATGTGGAATTCAACGATGTGTTCACCTCGGTAGCTGGCATTTTTGAGAATCCGGCCAACGGACATGAACTTTCCAAAAAGATTACCCAATACCTTTATGATCAATCCAACCATCCCCACATAAAAAGTGGAGAAGTGTATGTGGTTCATTTTTCGGATGTGGTCATCGACAACAAAAAAACAGATGCCGTGGGTATTTTTAAAAGTGAGTTGAAACACGACTTTCTTCAATTCAAGGAAACGGAACAAAATCTGGAAATCTTGATAAAGCAAGGTATCAATGTCAACAAACTGGATAAGGGTTGTATTGTCTTCAATGTGGAAAAAGAGGAAGGGTACAAAGTGTTGTCCGTGGACAGTAACCGTTACGATGCCAAATATTGGTTGGAAAACTTTTTAGGATTGATTCCCTTGACCGATGAGAACTTTTACACCAAAAACTACCTGAAATTCTGCCAGAACTTTGCCAAGGATGTGGTTTTACCTGCCGAGGACAAACAACAAGAAGTTCTCTTCATGAACCGAGCAGTGAACCATTTTGCCAAAAACGATGCTTTTGAAGAAACTGCCTTTTTGAACGACGTGATGGAAAACCCGGAATTGATCCCCGAGTTCAAACATTACAAAGTGGAAAAAGGCCCCAAATACAGTATTGAGGACGTTTCCAACTTCGATATTGCAAATAAGGCAGTGAGCGATGCCAGAAGAAAAATCAAGAATGTCATCAATCTGGATACCAATATCCAAATTAAACTAGATTTCATCAATCCGGAATCTGCGGAGAAATTCGTGGAAAAAGGTTGGGACGAAGAACGCCAGATGTACTATTACTTGGTGTATTTCAACAAAGAACAGAAGAGCTAGAACTTCTTCTCGATAATCTGTTTCATACTGACATTCTCATAATTCCTTCGGACAAAATCAAGGGCATGGGTCAAAATTTCGCCCATGTTATTACTATCCCTAAAATTAATGTCCCCAGTAAGCTCCTGCAATTGGGCTTTGAGCAATTCAATATTTTCCGGGGTAGAAATGGTATCCTTTCGGCAAGCTTCCAAAAGTGAGGTTAGGCGATGGCCCCAGCTCAAGATCCTTTTTGCAATAATGGAACGCTCCTCCACAATATACTGGTTCACGGAATCCATCCGGAGTTTGCTCTGCACCATATCCACCATGACCTTATTTTCCTTAAAGAATTGAGGGCGGTATACCTTCAACTTGCCTTCATAACACTGTTGGTCAAAATCGATGGCGCGTATCTTGTAGACCACACTGTCAAAATCGTGGGTAGGTACCATCACGTAATTGTAGGAACGCATATCTCCCAAAAGTCGAATCATGCAGCGTTCGTTGAACTTTACAAACTCCTTGGCAATCTGTGCTTTATCGAATTCCGAACACTCCGGTAAATTGTTCTTGATAAAAAGATCCCCAGGAATACCCACAATGTGCTCTTCAATCAAGGTATTCTCATAGATCACAAAGTTCAGGTTGTAAGGTGAAAGCATGTGTTCCAACTCCAGCCCATACACACGGGAGGCATCCGTCTTTTTTACATAGAGCAAGGTATAATTGTCATTCAAAATGTTACGGATCTTGATCCTGAAGGGTTTCGAGTTCCCAAAGGTGCAATAGTCCACATAATCCACATTCAGGTATTGCAAAATGGAATCGCTACCATCCGAAACGAAAATGGAATAGACCCGCTTCAACGCAAGGTCGATCTCGTCCCTATCAAACTCGGCATAATAGACCCTCACCCAAAGGGTGTCCTCGTCATTCGCATCATAAACCGCTACGCTGCCCGAAAATCGGAGAAGGTCATCATAATGGATGGGAATCTCGATCTTACGGTTGTAATAATCCAAATATTCATCCAGTTCATTGCTTATGGGATAGGCAGGTTTCTTTTTGGACATCAATTTTTCTTCGGACATTGTAAAAGCTTATTTTGTAACAAATTTCGATAAACATCGTCAAATTAATATAAACCATTCAAAAAACGTTAGCATCCTTTGGAAACAATTCTGACCGTTGACCATCTCACCAAGAAATTTGGTTACCTCACTGCCGTAAAAGACCTTTCCTTTACCATTGAAAAAGGAAATGTGTATGGCATTTTGGGACCCAATGGAAGTGGTAAGTCCACAACTTTGGGCATTATCTTGAACGTAGTGAACCGTACATCCGGTGAGTTTAGCTGGTTTGATGGCAACACCTCCACACATGAAGCCCTGAAAAAAGTGGGTGCCATTATTGAGCGGCCCAACTTTTACCCCTATATGACGGCCATTCAAAACCTGAAACTGGTCTGTAAGATCAAAGAAGTACCCGAAACCAAAATCCAGGAAAAATTGGAATTGGTTGGACTTTGGGAAAGAAAGGACAGCAAATTCAAGACGTATTCCCTAGGGATGAAGCAACGCTTGGCCATTGCCTCCGCCCTGCTCAACGATCCCGAGATTTTGATTTTGGATGAACCCACCAACGGTCTGGATCCCCAAGGCATCCATCAAATCCGGGAGATCATTAAAACCATTGCAAGCCAGGGCACTACGATTTTGCTGGCTTCGCATTTGTTGGATGAGGTGGAAAAGGTTTGCTCCCATGTAGTAATATTGCGAAAAGGTGAAAATCTGTATTCAGGCCCTGTGGACAGTATGTTGGCCAGCCATGGTTTTTTTGAACTGAGATGTGGACAACTGGACAAACTTCAGGAATTGCTGGAAAAGAATGCAAGTTTTGGAAAAATTGAAAACTTCAACGGCACCCTTACGGCTTATCTGAAAGAGGAAATGGACGCGGAATCGCTGAACAGGATGCTATTTGAAAAAGGGATTGTCCTATCCCATTTGGTAAAACGCAAAGAAAGCCTCGAAGAACAATTTTTAACCTTGACCAAAAACAACTAATCAAAAAACGAATGTTACGTCTACTCCAAATAGAATTCATAAAACTGTGGAACAACAGGGCAAGCAAAGTGCTCATCATTTCCTATTTTGTACTGTTGACCTCCATTGCATTGATCGCGGCTATCAAGTTCGATATAGGACCGGTACAGTTCCACTTGGCCGATCAGGGTATTTTCAACTTTCCTTACATCTGGCACTTTAATACCTACGTCACGGCACTTTTTAAACTGTTCCTGGCCATTGTGATCGTTTCCATGATGTCCAACGAATACAGCAACAAGACCATCAAGCAAAACCTTATAGATGGTCTGTCCAAAAAGGAATTTATCCTCTCTAAGTTACTGACGGTAATTTCCTTTGCACTGATTTCCACGGTATTTGTTTTTGTGGTATCCATGATCTTGGGATTGTTCTATTCGGATTACAATGAAATATCCATCATCTTCTCCGACCTGGACTTCTTGTTCGCTTTTTTTGTCAAATTGGTGGCCTTTTTCTCTTTCTGTCTGTTTTTGGGCATCTTGGTAAAACGTTCGGCCTTCGCATTGGGTTTTTTAATTCTGTGGAGCATTTTGGAACAGGTGGTTTTTGGACTTTTGGGCTGGAAAGTGATGAGTTGGGATTCGGCAAGAATGATAAAAGACTTTTTTCCATTGCAGTCCATGTCCAACTTGATCAAAGAACCCTTCACCCGTCTTTCAGCAGTACAGAATATTGGGCAGCAGATTGGGGAAGACATGAAATTTGATTACCACACGTATTGGTATGAGTTTCTGATTGCCATCGTTTGGGCTGCTATTTTTATCTATTTGTCTTATGTTCTATTGAAAAAGCGGGATTTGTAGTATCTTGGGAGGTGCACAAATCCCGTGAATGCTGAACAAACTTGTATACATAGGCATCCTTATCCTCGTTGGGCATTGGGCGTATGCCCAAGAATGCCCCAACATTGTATATCCAGCGAATGGCGCCACGGGAATACCTCTCGATGCCACCATTGATTGGGATACGGTTGATGGGGTGCCCGGGTACAATATTGTTCTGGGAACTACACCAGGTGGTAACGACATCATGACCTCACAATTTGTGAGCGGATCAGCCTTTAAGCCACCTTTGGGCCTGCCCCCCAACACGACCATTTATGCCACCATTACCTTGTTCTTTTTTAACGCTCCCAATATTACCTGTCCGAGTTTTGTGTTTACCACTGAACCGCTGTCAGGTGCACCCAATTGCACACAGATGACCAGTCCTTTGGATATGGCCGTGGATGTAAACCCGAACACCAATATTTCGTGGAGTTATCAATATGGGGCATCAGGGTATATTGTAAGTATCGGAACAACTGCTGCTGGTGGAGATATCCTCTCAAACTACGATGTCGGTAATACCTTGAACTTTAATCCACCAGTTGATTTACCTGCCGAAACCACCATTTTTATCACAATTGTTCCATACAATGCCTTGGGCACCGCAGTGGGTTGCACCTCCCAACAGTTTACGACACGGGCCGAATCCGAAATTCCGGATTGTACCACTATCATATATCCAGCCGATGGGGAAAGTAATGTTCCTTTATCCCCAGTTCTGGAATGGGTGGCAGTTCCTGATGCTACTGGCTATATTGTCACCATCGGCACTACCCCTTCCGGCTCGGATATTCTCAACAACTCGACTTTTTACAACAATTCAACTCCAGTGGTCAATTTTGAACCGAACAAGACTTTTTTCATCACCATAATCCCTTTTAATGATGCCGGACAAGCCGAAGGTTGCACCCAAACCAGTTTCACCACCTTGCTTGGTTGTGGCCCTTATTTGGATTTTGATACAGGGGAATATGTGATTATAAATCCCGAAATTGATATAGCCGATTCCTTTTCGACTTGTGAGAATGAAGGTCCTTTGGTCATTTCTTCAACTGATATAGCCGAAGGCTACCGATGGTACAAAGTAGATCAGTTTGGTGATGAGACCCTCTTATCCTCTACTTCTGAGGTTTCCATAACCGAAAATGGGATGTATCGATACGAGGCTTATAATACTGTCAGTCAATTTGGGATCACCCTGGAATGTCCTTCCACAAAAATGTTCGAGGTGCTTTCTTCCGAATTGGCCTCCATTGATGATCTCCGTGTTCAAAATACGGGCACCACCATACAGGTTACGGTAATTGCCACAGGGAATGGCACCTATGAATATGCTATCGACAATGAAAATGGGCCGTATTCCGACAACAATATTTTCAGCAATGTAGAACCAGGGGATCATACTTTTTATGTGCGGGACAAAAATGGTTGTGGAGTGGCACAAAGGGCATTTACACAAGATCTTACTGTTGAAGGTTTTCCAAAATTCTTCACGCCCAACGGGGATACCATCAATGACTATTGGCAATTTATTCAACCACAAAATTCAGCGACCATTGTGCTCAAGAGTATTCGAATTTTTGACCGATACGGGAAATTTTTAAAACAGATTTCTCAGGATTCCCAAGGTTGGGATGGTATGATCGCTGGCAGACCGTTACCTTCAGGGGATTATTGGTTTGTGGCCGTTAATGATGAAAACCAGGAAATCAAGGGCCATTTTTCATTGAAAAGATAATCTCAACGATTCGCTTCGGAATAGCAATATCCTTTACTATTTTTATCACATGAAATTTCAGGTAGTCTCAGATTTTAAACCCACTGGGGACCAACCCGAAGCCATACGGCAATTGGTGGAGGGCATTGAGGGAAATGTGCGTCATCAAACCTTGCTCGGCGTTACGGGTTCCGGTAAAACCTTCACTGTGGCCAATGTGGTGGAATCGGTACAGAAGCCCACTTTGGTATTGGCCCATAACAAAACCTTGGCTGCCCAGTTATATTCGGAGTTCAAGCAATTTTTTCCGAACAATGCCGTGGAATACTTTGTATCCTACTACGATTATTATCAGCCTGAAGCCTATATTCCCACAAGCGGGCTTTATATTGAAAAGGATCTTTCCATCAATGAGGATATTGAAAAATTGAGGTTGAGTGCTACTTCTTCCCTTCTTTCCGGACGAAGGGATGTGATCGTGGTGGCATCTGTATCCTGTTTGTATGGTATCGGTAACCCGATAGAGTTCCAAAAAAACGTGATTACCATCCATCGTGACCAAGTGATTTCCAGAACCAAATTCCTGAAACAACTGGTGCAAAGTCTCTATTCCAGAACCACTGCAGATTTTAGGAACGGAAATTTCCGGGTTAAGGGTGATGTAGTGGATGTATTTCCAGGCTATGCGGACCATGCATTCCGTATCCATTTTTTTGGGGATGAGATTGAAGAAATCGAGGCTTTGGACCCATTCAATAACAACGTCATCGAAATCTACGATTCGCTCAATATTTATCCGGCCAACATGTTCGTGACCTCGCCGGACATCCTTCAGAATGCTATTCGTCAAATTCAAGATGATCTAGTAAAACAGGTGGACTATTTCAAAGAAATAGGCAGACCGTTGGAAGCCAAACGTTTGGACGAACGCACCAATTTTGACCTTGAAATGATTCGGGAACTGGGATATTGTTCCGGAATCGAGAACTATTCCCGCTATTTGGATGGCAGGGAACCCGGCACACGGCCTTTCTGCTTGCTGGATTATTTCCCTGATGATTATTTGATGGTCATCGATGAAAGCCACGTTACCATTCCGCAAGTGCATGCCATGTACGGTGGCGACCGATCCCGCAAGGAGAATTTGGTGGAATATGGATTCCGTTTGCCCGCGGCCATGGACAACCGTCCACTGAAGTTTGAAGAATTTGAAACCCTTCAAAACCAAGTGATCTATGTAAGTGCTACACCTGCGGACTATGAATTGGAACTGAGTCAAGGGGTTTATGTGGAGCAAGTGATTCGCCCAACGGGATTATTGGACCCTGTGATCGAGGTACGACCCAGTGCCAATCAAATTGATGATTTGATAGAAGAGATACAACAACGGGTGGAATTGGACGAACGTACCTTGGTGACTACCTTGACCAAGAGAATGGCAGAGGAATTGACCAAATACCTCACGAGAATTGATATTCGTTGTCGATACATCCATAGCGATGTAGATACCTTGGAACGTGTGGAGATCATGCAAGATCTGCGCAAAGGCATTTTTGATGTGCTCATTGGTGTAAATCTGCTTCGGGAAGGCTTGGATTTACCAGAAGTTTCATTGGTTGCCATTTTGGATGCGGACAAGGAAGGCTTCCTCCGCAGCAATCGTTCGCTAACACAGACCGTTGGTCGTGCGGCCCGGAACTTAAATGGTAAGGCCATCATGTATGCTGATAAAATTACGGACAGTATGCAAATGACCATTGACGAGACCAATTACCGTCGGGACAAGCAAATGAACTACAACAGGGAGCATAACATCACCCCTAAAGCCTTAAAAAAGAATTTGGATAATGCCTTGGCCAAGAATTCTGTTTCCACCTACCATTTTCAAAAGGAAGAACTGCGTGCCGCGGAACCTGATCTGGAATATTTGACTGTAGATCAAAAGGATAAATTGATACGTGAAAAACGAAAGGCCATGGAAAAAGCGGCCAAGGAACTCAACTTTATGGAAGCGGCCAAGTTGCGGGACGAAATCAAGATGCTCCAAGAAAAGTAATAAACGAAAGCGCGCCCCGAACATTGCTGCAGGGGCGCGCCAACAAACTAACCAACTAATCCAACCATCATGAAACACCTATAGTTGGTGCCTTCAATTTCTTATGCGATTTCAATCAATCGTTTAGGTTTTGGTAATGCTTCTTGCTTTTTGGGCAAGGTCAATTTCAATATTCCATCTTCGTATTTGGCATCGATTTTAGAGCCATCAACAGTTTCTGGCAAGGTAAAGGCCCTTTTGAAAGAGGAAAATGAAAACTCCTTTCTAGTGTAGTTTTCCTTGTTTTCTTCATTTTCGGTTCGGACTTCACTGGCAATGGTCAACACATCGTTATCTATTTCAACAGTGAAATCATCCTTTTTCATACCAGGAACAGCCAATTCCAATTCAAAACTTTCGGTATTCTCCTTTATGTTCACAGCAGGAACGGAAGTATTCCACTTCTCTGTTCCGCCAAACCAATCAGGACCCATAAAATCATTCATTAGGGATGGAAAAAACAGGTTGTTTCTTTTTACTATACTCATGGTGATTCAATTTTAATAGTTAAACATTCAAATCACCTTGTATTGGGCAAATGGTGTACCAATGCCAAAAACATGCCTTTATGGCATTATTAATAAGAAATATGATGTCAAAATGACATTAATTGTAATGCGCCTTGAAGATATCGATAAGTACATTTGGCGGAACCACATTGTCCGGATAGCGATGCATGACCTCCAAAACCTGACCGATGGCCACGGGAGGGAGGCCCATTTTAAGTCCAATATTGTAGAGGGTATTGACCTCGCTTTTGTGTTGTTCGCGATCAACGTTCATTAAAAGCAACAACCTGTGGAACTGAACGATACGTTCCGCTTGTGACTTCAGGGTTATTTTAGGGGAGCGATGTTTTAATAGCCCATCGAAGGTTTCCTTGTCCACCCCCAAATTGGAAGCCACCTTGAGCAAGAACTCGTATTCGGAACGCTTCATGGAATGATCCACCCTGGCAAAGGCGATCATCTCCGAAAGGATGCTCAGTTTTTCTTCGTAGGTACCCATTTGGTTTGGTTTTGGGGCTTGCTTCCAAATAGATAACTCAAAAAGAGTGATTTTAGTACATAAAAAAAGCCTTGATGTGATCAAGGCTTTCCAACTAACTCAAACAATCTCCGTCAATTATGCGGTAATTCTTACTGATACGGTGTAGATCTTACCCTCTACAGGATTTCCAGATTCTACTTTCTGGTAGTTCAATCTGCTTTTTACAAATTTTTCCAAAACCTCATTTTTCGTCTCTACGGAAAGTACCACCATTTCACCCTTATCATTAAAGGTAAAACGTACATCGGCCGTCATCTCATTGTACTGAAGCTCAAAAGAGTTCTGCTTCAACATTTCATAAATTTGGGAGGACAAGCTCTTTTCTGGAACCTCGTTGTTTCCTTTGTTAGCGAATGCGCCCAAGGTGGCAAACAACATAAAAGCTACGGATGCAATTTTAATTTTTCTCATGATTTTTGTTTTTTG
>JASBTS010000199.1 GCA_030148305.1 Allomuricauda sp.
GCTTGGCCAACTTCTCCAAAGATTACCAGAACAAATTTGACGTGGATATTGTGGACCTATTTGACGAAAAAGGGAACCCGAACGGCACCAAGGTCATTTTGGACATCCCAACTATTTAGGATTGCCTTTTGCTACTTCCTCCAACTCATTGTACCAAGCTTTGCCAAATTTTCTGATGAGAGCGTCCTTCACGAATTTATAAATAGGGACTTTCAATTCCTTTCCTAAACTGCAGGCGGGATCGCAAATTTCCCATTTATGGTAGTTTACAGCTGTGAACTCAGAATATTCCCTTGTCCTAATCGGGTACAGATGGCAAGAAATGGGTTTTTTCCATTTGGTAACTCCGTCGTTGTACGCTGCCTCCAGTGCACATTTGGCAATCCCATCATCCGAAAAAACCACATAGGCACACTCGTTATTGTTCACCAAGGGGGTTTCCCATTCGCCGTCCTCACCTTTTACAAAGGCTCCTTGTTCCTCAATGGCCTGAATGCCTTCCGGCCTTAGATAGGGCTTTATATCACTGTACAGATTCACCAGTTTATCCGTTTCCGAATCCTCAAGTGGGGCACCATATTCCCCACCTACACAACAGGCACCTTTGCATGCATTCAGGTTGCAGACAAAATCGTTTTCCAAAATCTCTTCGGATACGATGGTTTTTCCAATCTGGAACATAGGGTTCGCTTTTGAAGCAAAGGTAGTTCAAAACCCAAAAATTGACATTTTATAAACCTTTTAATATAATCCAAAAGCTTTTTTTACACGTACATTTGCAGTCCGAAAAAAATAAGGTCCATGAATTTCAATTTTAAGGAGATAGCTACAGCGGGTATGATTCTTTTTGCAGTGATCGATATTTTGGGAAGTATCCCGATCATCATATCGCTCAGGAACAAGGTGGGCCATATTCAATCGGAAAAGGCTTCCATTGTGGCGGCCTGCATCATGATAGCCTTTTTGTTCGTTGGGGAGAAAATCTTGAAATTGATCGGCATCGACGTGAATTCCTTTGCTGTTGCAGGGGCTTTTATCATCTTCTTTTTGGCCATCGAGATGATCTTGGGGATTACTTTATATCGTGATGATGTGGCGGAAACCGCTTCCATTGTACCCATTGCGTTCCCTTTGATCGCCGGGGCCGGCACCATGACTTCACTTTTAGCGTTAAGGGCCGAATATCATGTGGAGAACATTATCGTTGCCATTCTACTAAACATTATCTTTGTATATATCGTTCTTAAATCCAGTGCGCGAATTGAGCGGGTGTTGGGTAAGAATGGCCTTAACATTATCCGAAAAGTGTTTGGTGTGATTCTAATGGCCATTGCTGTAAAGCTTTTTGCCTCCAACATCAACCAGTTGTTCAACCATGGATATTAAACCAGTGTCATGAACAAGACCCTTAACATTATCATCATTATTTTGGCCATGGGCCTGATCGTTTACAATGTTACCTTGGTAGATTTTGAAAATCCACTGCAAGGTGATAGCACAATAGCCCTGATTGGAATTGTAGCCTCCTTGTGTGCCATTGTATTGTTGTTGATCTTTATGGCCTCCAAAAAGATTGAGAAGAAACTGAAGTAGACAACTCTACGGTTTTGCCCCTACCGCTCCCAGTTGGGTGGGATCTATGATAGCTTCGTCCAATTCCTTTACCCTTTTCAACATGGGATCAAAATCACCTTTGATCTGTGCCGACATATTAGGCGAATACAATTGCTCCGCAATATTGGCCTTAAGATAGGCCTTGATCTTATCCTCATATGCGTAGAAATCCAAACGCACTTTACGATCCAGTACAAACTGGATAAAATTGTCGAATAGGATATCGTCTACCTTGAATTCATCCAAAAATTGATTTTGTGTGTATTCCGCATAGCGAGTTCGATCTTCTTCCAAATGTTCAAAGACAAATCTGGCAAAGAATTGGTAGGTCTCGTCCATGCTTTCAATGGCTTCTTCCTCGTTACTGCCGATCGGCACGAACACATCAGGGATAATGCCCCCGCCACCATAGACTACCTTGCCTTTTGGGGTGACGAATTTTAAAGAATCGGCCACTTTGATGCTATCCGCAGAAACAAGCTCGCCGTTGGTGTACCGTTCCATGAATTTTTGGTAATAGTCATGGTTGCCATTTTTGTATGATTTTTGAATGGAACGACCGGTTGGGGTATAGTAGCGACTTACGGTTAACCGTACGGCAGAACCGTCCCCAAGGTCCATTTCACGCTGTACCAAACCTTTTCCGAAGGAACGTCTTCCCACAATGGTACCGATATCATTGTCCTGTAACGCCCCTGCAATAATTTCACTGGCAGAAGCGGAACGCTCGTTGATCAATACATACACAGGCTTGTCCTCAAAATCACCTTTACTTGTGGCATAGGCTTTTTTGACCCGTCCTTTTTTGTTTTTGGTGAACAGGATCAATTTATCCTCCCCTAAAAATTCATCGGCCAACTTTTCGGCAATGCCCAAATAGCCTCCTGGATTATCCCGAAGGTCCAAAACCAATTTTACGGCACCTCTTAATTTCAGTTTTTTAAGGGCATCCTTGAACTCATCAAACGTAGATTCGGCAAAGCGATTGATCTTAATGTAACCCATATCGCCGGTAAGCATGTAATAGGCATCCACACTTCGGATAGGCACACGGTCACGGGTAACGGACATATCCAAAACCTTATTCTCGGATTTTCTAAAAACCTTCAAGTTCACCTTGGTCCCGATTTTACCCTTAAGGGTAGAAACCACATCATCATTGGGAATCCTTTTACCAAAAAGGGTATCCTTATCGGCCATTAAAATGCGGTCACCCGGTTTTATACCACTGATGTAACTGGGACCGTTCTTAATGGTCCTGATCACGGTGATGGTATCTCGAAACATATAAAAACTTACCCCAATTCCCGCAAAGTCGCCCTTCATGTTCTCGGCAACTTCGTTCATTTCACTTTTGGGGATATAGACCGAATGGGGATCCAATTTCCCCAAAATATTGTTTACGGTCACATCAACGATGCTGTCCGTATCAATTTCATCCACATACTCATAATCGATATAATCGATGAGGCGGTTGAGTTTGTCTTTTTTGGAATTGGTGGAAAAGAGTTTTTCCGGTGAATCGTTAAAATGGAGTTTGCCCCCAATAAAAATGCCGATGGCAACTGCCAATGCCAGCAAGGTGGGCCAAATATATCCGTTTATCTTTTTCATAATAGCAATCTGGTGTTTAGACCATTTCTTCCAAAATGGGCAAGTGGAGCACTTCTACCCCTGCGCGCTCCAGAAATTTCAATCCGGAGTCGTCTTTATAGGCCTGCTGGTATACCACCCGTTTTATGCCAGCCTGATGCACCAACTTGCTACATTCCCTACATGGGGAAAGTGTAATGTACAAGGTGGAACCCTGACATGACTGTGTGGACGATGCTACTTTTAAGATGGCATTGGCCTCGGCATGCAGCACATACCATTTGGTGTACCCCTCATCATCCTCACAAATATTCTCAAAACCTGTGGGGGTACCGTTATAACCGTCCGAAATGATCATTCTGTCCTTTACGATAATGGCGCCTACCTGTCTTCTCTTGCAATAGGAAAGTTTGCCCCATTCTTGGGCCATCCGTAAGTATGCCTTATCGTACTTCTCTTGTTTGCTCTCCTTCATAAATACATGAATAAGCTGATAATTAAATAAATATACCTGCTTTGGAAGACCCTTACAACCTAATTCGATTAAATTTAACGGTGCCCTTACAAGGGAAACGTAGCAATGAGCAAGGGTATTGTAATGGCTGCGATCAAAATGGAGGCCGCAGCTATAAAAATGTTCCTTTTTACTTTTAACAAATCCAATGCCACAAAAGCAATGGCCAAAACAATCAGGATGATGGTCACCTGCGAAAGTTCTATTCCTGATGCAAATCCCAATAAAGGTGTGATTTTATCCTCTTCCTCTGCCATCAACATCTTAAAATAATTGGAAAAGCCAAAACCGTGTATCAAACCAAAAAATCCAGTAGCCACATAATGCAACAATTCGCCAATATTCACCCCTTCCTTGAAAACATAGGTGAAATTGAAGAGTGCTGTAACCAAAATGGTCACTGGGATCAAGAATTCAATAAGTCCCACGTCCACTGTCACCACATCATACACGGATAAAGCCAAAGAGGTACAATGCGTCACCGTAAAAATAGTAGCCAAAATCAATACGTGCTTCCAATTTTTAAAGGTAAAGGGTACCGCCAAAGCCGATAGAAACAGAATATGATCATAGGCCCCAAGATCCAACACGTGGTGAAGTCCCATTTTAACATAGAAAAAAAACTCTTCCATTATCTTGTTTTAATATTGATGTTCTTTTCGAGCAAAACTTCAAGCCCAAACTACTAATTACTAGCCCCTAATTAATAACACCTAATTACAATCATCATTAGGATATTCCCCTTTCCTTTTGAATGGTTTCGTAGGCTTTTTGTACTTCCTTGAACTTTTCCTCAGCTCCTTTCCTGATGGCCTCGTTTTCGGTCACCACTCGATCGGGATGGTATTTTTTTGCCATGTTACGATAGGCTTTTTTCACTTCATCATCGGTAGCGGTTCTTTCAATCTCCAAAATTTTATAGGCATTGTCGGCAGATTTTACGAACATGGCCATGATGCTTTCAAAATCATGTGCCCCTACCTGCAAATAACCGGCTATCTCCCTTAATTTTTGAACTTCAGAGGGACTCAGATGCCCATCTGCCTGGGCGATTCCGAATAAAAAATGTAACAACTGCAAGCGAACCTCATAACGGGTACGCTGTACCATATAGGCACAGATCCGTTCCGCGGAAATTTCTCTTTTTTTGTTGACTTCGTTAAAGGTTCTGAATATGGCGTTGGCCCTTTCCTTTCCGTAAGTGCTCAAAAAATATTGTCGAACATAATCGAGTTCGGATTGCTTTACCGAACCATCTGCCTTGATGACGATGGAGCAAAGGGAAAGTAGGTTCAATTCAAAATCTGCAGGGGAAACGGTTTGACTGTTGGTGTTCTGAAAAACAGTCCTACCTCCATTGTCATTACTACTCCAGCCGTCCAATAGGCTACCAACGATAAATCCCAGCACTGCCCCCGGAAACCGAAAAACCAAATAACCGATAAAGGCGGCCGCCCATTTGATCATCCTTCAAAATTTAAAACCCCAAATATAGGGCATTGCAGAAGAAACAAAGCTTTAAGCAATGTTAAGGGTGATGAAAAAAACCATACAAAGCTGTATCTTTGATTTCTAATTAAAAAGAAGCCTATGTATCCCGAAGAATTGGTAAAACCTATGCGCGCAGACTTGGCCAACGCCGGGTTTGAGGAACTACATACAAGTGAGGCAGTAGAAAACGCCCTAAAACAGGAAGGAACCACCCTGGTAGTGGTCAATTCGGTTTGTGGATGTGCCGCTGCCAATGCCAGACCAGCAGCCAAGTTGAGCTTGCAAAATGAAAAAACTCCAGACCACTTGGTGACCGTATTCGCAGGTGTGGATATGGCCGCCGTTGCTACGGCCAGAAACCATATGGTCCCCTTCCCTCCGTCATCGCCAAGTATGGCCCTTTTTAAGGACGGGGAGTTGGTTCACATGATCGAAAGACACCACATTGAAGGTAGACCTGCAGAACTGATTGCAGAGAACCTTATGGAGGCGTACGACGAATTCTGTTAGTGCTTTCGATTATCCAAAAAGATAGACCACCCTTAAGGGTGGTTTTTTTATTTTTACGCTGAACTAAAATTTGCCCGTTGTGCTCAAATTGTTATCCTACCCATTGACCGTCCTATTTTTCATCTGTTTCGGATTGGTATTGGTCATATTTCATCCCATTCAATGGATTTGCCTAAAAGTATTTGGATACGATGCCCATAAACGGAGTGTTTCCATACTCAATTGGTTCATCATGCTGTGCACCGGTATTTTGGGAACCCGTTACAAGTTTGAAAACCCGCACCAGATTCCAACGGACAGGCCCTTGATCATTGTAACCAATCATCAGAGCATGTATGATATTCCGCCCATCATCTGGTTTATGCGCAAGTACCACCCCAAGTTTGTAAGCAAGATCGAACTTGGCAAGGGTATTCCCAGTGTTTCCTTCAATCTACGGCACAGTGGTTCTGCTTTGATCGATAGGAAGGATCCCAAACAATCCATTGAAGAGCTCCAAAAATTGGGGAAATACATCCAAAAACATAACCGCAGTGCCGTGATTTTCCCTGAAGGTACCCGAAGCCGAACAGGGGAACCCAAACCTTTTAGAACCACGGGGGTGAAAGTATTGATGAAACATGCACCATCGGCATTGATTATACCCATCAGTATAAACAATTCCTGGAAATTACTCCGCTACGGTAAATTTCCAATGGGACTGGGTTCTTATGTTCAATTTAAAGTGCATACCCCCGTGGAAATCCAAGGAACTGCCGATACCGTCATCGCCGAGGTGGAAAAACAAATTGTATCAGGCATAAACCTTCCAAAATGAGTCAAGACCAATTGGTACAAAATACCATCCATTTTGTCAAAAAAACCCTTGTTGAAGCGGAAGGAGGTCATGATTGGTTCCATATTGAACGGGTTTATAATACTGCCAATCTTATTTTAAAAAATGAACAGGCAGATGAACTTGTGGTAAGACTATCGGCCTTGCTACATGACATTGCTGACCCCAAATTTCACAATGGTGACGAATCCATCGGACCTAAAATTGCCCAGAAATTTTTAAGGGAACAAAATATCTCCGAGGATACTATTGACCATGTTGTGAAAATCATCCAATACATGTCCTTCAAAAATAGTCTGGACAAAACGCAAGGATCATTTACATCCAAAGAAATGGAAATAGTTCAGGATGCCGACCGCTTGGATGCCATGGGAGCCATTGGCATTGCCCGTGCCTTCAATTATGGTGGATTCAAGAACAGGGCCCTGTACGATCCCAGTATGCCGCCAAACCCGAACATGACCAAGGAAGAGTACAAAACCTCCAATGCACCAACCATCAACCATTTTTATGAAAAACTGCTCTTACTAAAGGATGGGATACATACCGAAACGGGCAAAAAAATTGCCTTGGAGCGGCACCAATTCATGCTGGAATACCTGGAACAGTTCTATAAAGAATGGAATGGTAGAGATTAACCTTCAATAATCCCCTTCACTTTCGTATCTTGGTTGTACATAATCAAACTAAACAAAATGCAAAGAAGAAATTTTCTGAAAAATGCCGCTGCTGCATCGGCTGCATTTTCCATTGTTCCCAGTTATGTATTGGGCAAAACGCATGTCCCCCCAAGTGATACTTTGTATGTTGCCGGCTTTGGAGTTGGTGGCAGGGGAAGCAGTGTAATTAATGGGCTTCACGAAACCGGCAGGGTTAAATTTGTATCCTTCTGTGATGTGGACTCCCGTCGTGCCAAGGAAACTTTTGATAAGTTCCCCGACGTCCCACGCTATAAAGATTTTAGAAAGGTGTATGATGAGCGGTTAAGCGACATCGACGCCATTATGGTTGCCACACCTGACCATATGCACGCCACCATAGCACTGCCCTTTATGCGTGAAAAGAAACACGCCTATGTTGAAAAGCCTTTGACCCATAATATTTACGAGGCCCGTTTGATGACCAAAGTGGCAAAGGAAAATGGAATTGTGACCCAGATGGGAAATCAAGGGGCATCAAGCGATGACAGCCGAATTGCCCGCGAATGGGTAGAATCCGGCATTATCGGAAAAGTACATACCATTGACTGCTGGACCAACCGACCTGTTTGGCCACAAGGGGTCCCCATGCCTACACAAAAGCAAAGGGTTCCCAAAGAATTGGATTGGGATCTTTGGTTGGGCGTAGCTGCTGAAAGGGATTACAACGAAGCCTATCTTCCGTTTAAATGGAGGGGGTTCTGGGATTTTGGAACCGGTGCTTTGGGAGATATGGGCTGCCATATCATGGAAACTCCTTTCAGTGTTCTGGATCTAGGGTATCCAAAAGAGGCCGAGGCCAGTTGTACCACAGTTTGGGTGGGAGATTTTGTGGAAGCCGACTATAGCCATTCCTGTCCTCCATCATCTAAAATACACTTGAAGTTTGACCATGAACATCATGGGGAAATTGCACTGAACTGGTACGATGGAGGTCTGATGCCTGATTTACCGGACGAACTAAAAGATGGAGAAACTATTGGAGATTCAGGAGGCGGAACCGTCATGTATGGTGACAAAGGCATATTGATTTGTGATACCTATTCCAGAAATGCTCGTTTGTTGCCATCTGAAATGATGGATCTTTACAAATCCCCCGCGCCAAAATACCCTAGGGTGCCTGGTGGAGTGGGCGGTCATATTGCAAATTTTGTGGATGGTTGCCAAAACGGAACCCCCACCTCTTCCAACTTTGAAAAAGCTGGCCGATTGACCGAAACCGTATTAATGGGTAATCTTGCAGTAAAGGCTTACCAATACAAAGAATTAAAACCGGGCAAAAAAGCCACGGATTGGGATCCTTACCATTCTCCGGGCAGAAGAAAATTGATGTGGGACGGTGAGAACATGAAAATCACCAACTACGATAAAGCCAATGAATGGGTAACCCGCGACTATAGAAAAGGTTGGGAATTGAAATAATATTCCTCAATTAACTAAAAAAGCCACCTAAATGGTGGCTTTTTTCTTTGCTAATGGTGATTCCTGCTAGTGGCTCTCTTTTAACTAACATATTATTCTTGTGTCATTCTGAGCAAAGCGAAGAATCTACTCGGATTCGACCTTTCAACAGATTTCTCGGTCGCAAGCTCCCTCGAAAGGACAACTGTCAAATTGCTCATTGTTCATTAGAAATTGTTCATTGAATTCAAAACAATTTCAATTGGCCATCCTTGTATTGTTGATGGAGCTCCATATTCAATTTGGGGAAATTCTTCCCTTCAAAATACCTTCTTCTGGCCAACCTCGCCATTTCGTGAATCTGTTCGGCGATTTTCCCCTCACCTTTACTCCGAACTCCAAATCGACTATCATTAAGGGAGCCCCCATGACATTCCTGAATTTGGTGCAAAATTTTATCGGCTTTATCCGGCAATGCTTTTTTTACCCAATCAGAAAACAGTTGTCCAATGGCTCCGTTCAAACGTACTACCGTTAACCCAAAGGAAAGAGCACCATGTTCAGAAACAACCTTGGCCAATTGTAGCAATTCATGACTGTTGATCCCAGGAATCATGGGGGCTAACATGGCATTTACGGGAATTTTATTTTCGGATAGCATTCTGATGGTATCCAATCGCTTTTGGATGGATGCCGTTCTGGGTTCCAAGATCCGTCTTGTCATCTCTGAAAGCGATGTCACCGAAATATTGACCCCAACCAATTGGTGTTCATTCAATTCTTTCAAAATATCCAAATCCCTTAATACCAACGCATTTTTGGTAATGATTCCCACAGGGTGACGGTACTTTAAAAATACTTCAAGGCACTTTCTTGTTATCCCGAATTTTTGTTCCGCGGGTTGATAGCAATCCGTGTTGCCCGAAAGCACAATCGTCTGGGCCACCCAGTTTTTGTGCTTTATTTTGGCTTCCAACAAGTGGGGAGCCGATTCTTTCACCAAAATCTTTCGTTCAAAATCCAACCCGGCACTATAACCCCAATATTCATGGGTGTTCCGGGCATAGCAATAAACACATCCATGTTCACAACCTTGGTAGGGGTTCAGGGAGTATGACATCCCCACATCTGGACTTTCTACCTTATTTACAATGGTTTTGGGAAATATGGGAATGTATTGCGTTTTATTGTTTTCGGATTCTTCCCCTTCCAAACGGCAGAATTCCAAAAAGTCTTCCCGCATTTCATACATATGCTGAAGAAATTTATTGGGTGTATTCTGTTGGGCGCCCCTTCCCTTTATAATAGAATCCTTTTTCATAAAAATGGATTTATTCCAAATATATGGATTTTATCCATTTTTTAATTAAGTTTCTCAAACAAAAAAGCCCCTTAAAAAGGGGCCTTTATATACATGTTTTATTGTCCAGCACAGTCGTTGTTATCAACTTTGCCGTCCTTGTTCTTATCTTCTTCTTTATCTGCGACACCATTTTTGTTCAAATCCCAGCATTTTGACCTCAACGGCCTCTCCCATGGTAAGTAGGTTAAGTTTCTTCATGATAATGATTTATAATTTCAGCTAAAATGGAACCATTTCATTTTTACTTTTATAAGTAATTGATATATAGTATTTTGGAATTGCTAAGATTGAATTATAGATTGCACACCCATGAATTTTTAAATATTTCTTGCATTCACAAATAGGTCAAAAAGAAAAAACTGGGCCAAGGCCCAGTTTTCCGGTAGTGTTTAGGATTCCCAGTTTTGGGAAGGGTAATTTAAATGTTATTCCAGGCCAAAGTATTTGGCAACAGCATGGTAATCGTTAGTATCGATACCGGCGGATTTTAATTGATCCATTGGATTTTCTTGACCATTCTTGGCTCCAGCTGGATTTATCTCAGCCGCAATGATTATTAAATTGATATAGGAACCTGCTGGGACATCAAAATCTACTCCATCAAAATCCTTAAATGAAATATATCCGCTTGGACTTGTATCATCGTTAATGTAGTCAACATACGCCATAAAAGATGCAAAACCTGAACCCCCAGGAACTGCATGTACAGCAGTGCTTGCACCTGCTACATATTCCAAATAGAAAAGGTAGCCATAATTGGCCCTTTCCTGTGCTGCAATTGGCATGTCAAAGGGGAAGAAGGTACCCCCAACCCACTCGGTCATATCTATCTTAAAAGCCTGTACATTGGCATTGCCGTCCTCTCCAGGCACACCTTGTTCCCCCTGTTCGCCCTGCACACCCTGAGCTCCTTGTTCTCCTTGAATTCCTTGATCTCCTTTCGGCCCTTGTTCCCCGTCATCACCTGAGCAGGAAACCAAACCGATAGCCCCAACTAACATAAACATAATCAATACTTTACATGTTTTCATAGTTTTTATTTTAATGTTTTGAAAGCCAAATGTATTAAGCCATGTGTGGGTTTTTGCAATCAATTAACCAGAGGTAGGTTTAAATTGATGTATGCTTACTTAGGATTGACCGACAAATTTTAAATGTCTCCCTTAAATAGAAGGGAGCCTCATTTGAGGCTCCCTTTTCATTATATATTCGATTATATCTTATTCCAAGCCAAAGTACTTGGCTACTGCATGATAGTCATTAATATCTACTCCAGCAGCCTTAAGCTCATCTTCTACACTTGTGTAAGCTGATTTTGAAGTAGTGTACGGGGTACTTTCTATAAGAACGATCCTTAAAGATTCCAAATGATCGTCCGCCGTTACAACATAGCCTGTGCCATCGTAATTACTAAAGTAAATTTGAACCAATTGCGTTTGGGCATATACTTGGGTTAAAAAATCTGCGGCAACGGGACCTGGAATTGAATAATATTGTGTTTCAGCCAAATCTTTTTTGCCTAAATAATATAAAATGGCATAGTTTGAAATGACCTCATCAGTCAATTCCGGAACGGTTTGAGCAAACACAGTTCCCGTATGCCCTGTCATGTCCAAAACTACATGATGAACATTGGCATTGCCATCTTCACCATCTTTACCATTGGTTCCGTTTACCCCATCTTGTCCATCTACTCCTGCTATACCCTGGTCGCCTTTCGGTCCTTGTTCCCCGTCGTCACCTGAACAGGAAACCATACTCATTGCCATAGCTAGTATGGCGATACTCAATAATTTAATTGTCTTCATAATATTTTTATTTGGGTTTTTACCAAGCCAAAAGTAGGCCTAGCCCATGGGTAATTTTGACCCTAACTAACCGATGCTCCTTACGATTTGACGGATGGGGTATGGGAATTGACATCAATTCAAAAATTATAGTCTTTTTCTTTCTTTTTATCCATTGGACCCATAAAAAAAGGCTTCCCGTGGGAAGCCTTTCTATTTTATTTTGGGGTGATTTTAGTTGAAATCCACCTTTACCAATTGCTTTTTACCTCCACGCTTGGCATAAAAAAGCATTTTGTTCTCTTGCGCATCTTTTAAGGGCATGGACACCATAAATGGCAATCTGGCCTCTTGTTGGTCAATGATCTTTTCGTAGTCCATGAGGCCGTTTTCATCCAACGAGATCAAGAACACATTCCGGTTTCGGCTCAGACCCTGTTTAAAGATTAATCGTTCGTTGTTGATCAACTGTGGGTTATCCGCAGCGGTGCAGATAAAGAAATAGGATTTTCCATCCTTACAATACGAACTGTAGGATGCATAGGCTCCATCTCCCTGGGTAACTTCCGTTTTGTTGATGTTCCTGGCCCATTCCATGTTGCCATCCGGTGAAAGCTTTACGCTCACAATGTCGTTGTAGTGGTAACGTTCTATTTTGAGGCGTTGTCCTGCTCCTGTGGATTCCATGCTCGAAGTGACAAAATATTCTTCGGCATTGAAGAAAATCTCCTCCTTCGGGGTGACTTCCACTCCCTTGAATATCAAGTTTTTGATGTCCTTGTCTTCCTCACGTCCAAATTTATCGTCCATAAATTGTTGAGAAAAGGGATTGTATCGGTTGGATCTGATGTCCAACGATTGTGCATCCAAATCAAAATAGGCGATACCATTATACCTGTTGTCCTTTCGATCCGCATAAAACCCCACACAGACCAGTCTGTTCTTCAATAGAATAGGATACAGGGCTTCCGGATATTTGCCGGGGTCCACAAAAGATTGGGTCTGACTACTGTTTTGGGTAAGTTTTATCAATTCATATTGGAACTTGCGTTCATCTACCTGAAATCGTTTCTTTTTGAAATAGGCCTTGCCTACAATATAAGCGGTCTGCAAATCTGGGGAGAAAGTAACGTTTTCAAAAGCATAGTTTTTCTCCTCTATCTCAGCGGAAAAATCATACTCAAAGCGCTTTTTTAAGGTAGTGTCGAAAAGATGGATGATGTGTTTTTCCTCTTTTCCTTTTTTGTGATGGGTACTGATGATAAACCCCGACTTTTGCTCATTGAACAAAATGGCCGTGGTAAACCCGCTAGAAAAATTCCGGTTGTAATAGTTTTTGTTTACGGGCTCATTTACCTCCTCGGAAGCAATGGAAAGGAGTTTTTCCGTGGTAAAGTTGAATTCAAAAATGGGGCTTCTGTGCACCCAGTACTCATATTCCCCCCTGTTATAATTATAGTTGAGGAACAGCAGGTACAACTGACCATTTTTTAGGAATCCATCCACAAAATCCAATCCCTTGATCTTGTAATTGTATTCGCTTACAAGCTCCAAGTTGCTGTTGTAATGTTCAATCAGGTATCCTTTGGGCTTTAAAATCAACCCTTGGTAATAGGCCCGCACCAAAATGTATCCTCCATCACCATCTTCATCAATGGTCATAAGGTTGGAATACCGGTAACGGTCATCGTATTTTTCGCCAAATTCATAGCTTACGGGCATTTTTTGGGCGGATGCCAACATCCCCATAAAAGCTATGCAAAGCAAGGCAATCTGTTTTTTAATCATGGTCTGGCTTGGTTAAGGCCAACGGTCATGAACCTGGGAAATCCGCTTTGCGCTTTTCCAAAAAGGCAGAGGTGCCTTCTTTAAAATCATCGGTACCAAAGCAATGCCCAAAGGCATCGATTTCCACGGCATAGCCATCGGCGTCATACTTAAAACCAGCATTTACCGCTTTTATTGCATGTTTTATGGCCACGGTGGAATTATTCGATATCCTGCTCGCCAATTTGTGGCAAAGAGGCAATAATTCCTCTGGAGAAACCACATGGTTCACCAGTCCGTAGGCGAAGGCCTTATCGGCATCGATCATACTGGCGGTCATGATCAGTTCCAGTGCCCTGCCCTTACCGATCAGTTGAGGCAAACGCTGGGTGCCCCCATAGCCAGGGATCACACCTAGGGATACTTCTGGAAGTCCCATTTTGGCATTGGTACTGGCTACCCTAAAATGGCAGGCCAAGGCCAATTCCAATCCACCCCCAAGTGCAAAACCATTTATGGCAGCAATCACAGGAGTGGTCAAGTTCTCGATCAAATTGAACAGGTTCTTTTGTCCCATGGCAGCCAACTGTCTTCCTTCCTTAACCGAAAAATGGGCAAATTCCGAAATATCGGCTCCCGCAACGAAGGCTTTTTCTCCACTTCCTGTTATGATGATCACTTTAATATCGGGATCCTCGTCCAATTCCTTGAAGGCCACGTTCAATTCCTCAATGGTCCTTTGGTTAAGGGCATTCAATTTGGAGGGACGATCAATAGTGATGGTGGCCCAACTTTTTTCTTCCTCAATGTAGATGTTCTCGTAGTTCATAAGTACTATTTTGATGGGAACCGAAGGATGGTCCCCGTTAACATATCAACCTTTTTGTTCCTTGGGAAACCGAATCGTGAACACGGTGCCTTTTCCCAATTTAGAAGTAAAGTTAATGGTTCCTCCATAGTTTTCCACAATGTTTTTGACCATTCCCAATCCAAGTCCTGTACCGCTCGATTTTGTGGTGAACTTGGGCTCGAAGACTTTTTCACGGTTCTCATCGGAAATGCCCACGCCGTTATCGGCCACGGAAATTTTCACCTGTGAACCTTCCGTTGCCACGGTGACCAATATTCTGGGTGATTCCACATCCGGAACGGCTTGGATGGCATTTTTTACCAAATTGGTAATGACCCGAATCAACTGTGTACGATCTAGTTTGGCAATGATCTCTTCTTCATCAGTGATAAAATGGATGTAGTCCTCATTGAAAATTTCCAAGGCCAATTTTACCACTTTCACCACGTTCAGCGTCTCGTTCTGCTGTGCGGGCATGTCAGCAAAACTGGAAAATGCGGTGGCAATATTGCTCATGGTATCAATCTGTTGGATCAACGTTTTGGAAAACTCGTTCACCTTTTTTTGGATATCGGGATCATTGGGATCGAATTTCCGTTCAAAACTCTGAACCGTCAATCGTAATGGTGTCAATGGATTTTTGATCTCGTGCGCCACTTGTTTGGCCATTTCCCGCCATGCCTGCTCCCTTTCGCTCTTTGCCAATTTTACGGCACTTTCTTCCAACTCGTCTATCATGCGGTTGTAAGAATCCACCAATTTGGAAATCTCATCCCCTGGATTGGCCAGATAGATTTTTTCGTTTTGACGGGTGAGGTTGGTACGGTTGATCTTATCCGAAATGGTCTGCAACGATCGGGTGATAAATTTGGAAATGAAATAGGCCAATACAATGGCCAATATCAACATTAACAGATAGACCATTCCCAAGCGGAAAAGAAATTCGGTCAGTTCTTTATTGTTGAAGGTGTTGTCCTCAAAATAAGGCAGGTTCAATATCCCAATGGGCTTAAACTTGAGGTCGTTGATGTAGGTGTACGTGGCCTGATAGTTGTCCCCTGCCGCACGCTTTTCTTCCACGAACCGCGATTCACCTGTTTCCCGAAGGTAATTTAGCACATTAGAATCCAAACAATTGGCGATTGAATCTGCTTCAAAACTGGGCCGAGAACTTTTGATCAGGTTGCCTTCAAGATCGTAAATGTTGAAGTTGACGTTCTCCACATTGGCGATCTTGTAGATTTCATCCCTAAAAATGAGCCCTAAGTTTTCCGTGTTCACCGGATAGGTGGTCTCCTTCAGGGTGTACCAAATACTTTTCAGTATCTGTTCTTCCTTCCGTTGCAAACGGTCATCATGATAGTCCTTCCCTTGTTCCTTGTATTGATAAATGGTAACCCCAGCGATCAACACGGAGGCAATGACCACCAAGGTGATCATACCAAAGAAAATACGCGATCGTAGGGATAATTTAGAGAACAATACTGCCAGATTTGATGATAAATGTAATCAATTATCGAGCCAACCAAGGACAAGTTACAAGTTCAAGTTCAAAAACAAGCTAAAGTGAAAAAGTAAGTGCAAGACATTGTTTGGCTAAAAATTCAAATTGTAATTGAACTTGAAAGGTGTACTTGCAATTATCAAGCATCCGGGTTTCGTTCCCGATAGCGCTTGTACATTTTTATCCCCAGCATTAAAAGTGCGACCAATACAAACATGCCCACAATGCCATAGATCCAATCAAAAGTGGTCTTCAAAATAACTAGGAACACTACGGCAAAAAGGATGATGGTAGCCACCTCGTTCCACATGCGCATGAAATTGGAGGTGTAACGGATATCATCGTTTTGCATCTGTTTAAAAATCTGATGGCACTTGAAATGGTACACAAAAAGCAAGACCACAAAGGCCAATTTTACATGCATCCATGGTTGTTGTAGCCACCCTGGCATCAAAATCAACAACCAAATTGCGAATAGGGTACACAAAACCGCCGATGGCCATGTGATGATATACCACAAGCGTTTGGTCATCAACTTTAATTGTTCTGAAAGGATTTCTTTATCCGGCGAGGGTTTTTGCCAAGCTTCAATATGATAAATGAATAATCTAGGAATGTAGAACAATCCCGCGAACCAAGTCACCACAAAAATGAGGTGCAAGGATTTGATGTAATTGTATAACACTTTCTTTCTTTTTTACATTCGGATGGCACCTACTCCATTTTCCCACAATTTTTTGTTGAAATTGGGGATATCCACCGTGATGAATTGTTGAGCCGTTTGCTTTAACCCGACCCATTGTGCATCCAGTTCCGCTTTTCTGTCTTTGGATGGCTGGTTGATCTGGGGTAAAGGGCTATCACTATGGTTCATCAAAAATAGATACTCCGCTGTAAACTTGTTGGGGAAATTCTCCACATCATCATAAGCCTGCGATTTGCGTTGAACCATATCCTCATCCCAAGATTTCAATTTGTCCAAAAGCGATTGACCTTCTTTTTTGAGTTCATCGTTCTTCAGGTCCTTCAGTAAATCCTTCAATTGGCCCTGTACTTTGTACAGCATATTCACTTTATTGTGCATATCGGTTATATTGGCCTCAACCTCCGACATAAATTGATGGTATTCAGCAAACCTTTGTTCCGAAACGTCCGTGTTCGGCATTGGGATGACCACTCCTTGTGTGGTAACGGTTTCATCTCCAGCTTTTAATTGAAGGGAATAAGTGCCCGGCGGTACTTTATGTCCTGTGAAATTAGCCTCCATATAAACTCCGGGAATCCCGGGAACAATAGGAGTTTTAAGATCCCAAACAAACCGGTTCAGGCCTTTATCCGTTCCTAAAACTGGAGCTGGAGGTGGTCCACCACCGTTGTGGGGAACATAGCTTTCATCCCGTTTGGAACTAATGGTTCGGATGAGTTTCCCTGCTCCATCCTTGATTTCAAGGGTCAGCTCCGTGCTATCCATGGCCTTGGGCAGATTATAATACAACACCATACCATTAGCTGGATTGACCCCTTCATAGGGATTGGTGCCCTCTACTTTTTTGGAACTGCTGTTCAATGGGCTTCCCCAGAAACCGTGGACCGTCACTTCTGGCTGGTACAACTTCAACGCTCCGGAATCTCCTTTGTATTGGGATAGGGTAGTAATGTTATCCAGGATCCAAAAAGACCTTCCCGAAGTGGCCACGATCAAATCCCCTTGATGAATTTTCAAATCGGTTATCGGCGTTTTGGGCAAATTCAATTGCAATGGTTCCCAACCTTTTCCATCGTTCCAAGAAACATAGAGTCCCTTTTCGGTTCCTGCATACAGCAATCCCTTTTGTTCTTGATCTTCTCGAACAACACGGGTAAAGGCTCCATATGGAATTCCCGCGCTAATGTTGATCCACGTTTTGCCATAATCCGAGCTTTTATACAATGCCGGGGTGTAATCATTGAACTTATATCGAGTAGTAGCAATATAGACCGTGGCAGGATCATGTGGAGATACCTCAATGGCGTTCACCAAACATTCCTTTAACCCCTTTGGGGTGATGTTTTCCCAAGTTTCGCCACCATTTTTGGTGATGTAGACCAAACCATCGTCACTACCGGTGTACATGACCCCTCTTTCTTGTGGAGACTCAATGATATAGGCCAGGGTTCCATAGTTTTCGGCTCCTACGGCTTCATTGGTATATGGTCCACCCCCGTTTCCTTGTTTATCATCTTGGTCGCGGGTAAGGTCTGGGGAAATTTCTTCCCAGGTTACTCCGTTGTCCCTAGTCCGCAAGACCAATTGCGCACCATGGTAAAATGTTCCTGGTTCGTGTTTGGACCAAATGATGGGAGCATTCCAGTTATACAGATATTTCATGTTGCGTGCCTCCCGCCCAAGGTATTGAATCGGTGCTGCCATCACATTGGAAGACATTTTGGTTTCCATATCGAGCAATTCAATGGTTCCCAAATAGCTACCTCCCATCACATAGCGTGGGTTATCCGGGTCAAAAGCCAAAAAAGCGCTTTCGCCACCGGCGGAATAATGCCAATCCTCTTGGTTGATACCCCATCGACCTACGGAAAGACTTGCAATTTTAACAGAAGTGTTGTCCTGCTGTCCTCCGTAAATATTGTACGGAAAAAGATTATCGGTATTGATACGATAGAACTGTGCCGTGGGCATATTATAGGGCAGAGTCCAATTTTTTCCATAGTCATAGGTGATGGTTGCTCCACCATCATCTGCCATGACCATGTTTTTGGAATCATTGGGGTTGATCCAAAGGTTGTGGGTGTCCCCATGGGGTACCGAAATGGATTCCCATGTTTTACCTCCATCTTCCGAACGGAACATTTCGGCACTGAGCACATAAACGGTATTTTCGTTATTGGGATCGGCAAATACTTCAATATAATACCAGGCACGTTGCACCAAACGGTTATCCCCACTGACCATGCTCCAGCTTTTGCCCGCATCATTGGAAACGAAAAGACCACCTTTATCCTGATTGGAATCACTCTCGATGATGGCATACACTTTATCCGAATTGGCAGGACTCACCGCAATACCCATTTTCCCTTTTTCTTCGGGAAGGCCTTCGGTCAATTCCGTCCAGGTATCCCCACCATCGGTACTTTTATAGAGTCCACTTCCTGGTCCACCACTCATTACATAATTGGGCTTGCGTTGGTATTCCCACATGGCGGCATAAAGGGTCAAAGAATTGTTGGCATCCATGGAAAGTTCTACAGCCCCGGTGCTTTCATTCACAAAAAGAATGTTTTTCCAAGTTTTGCCCCCATCCATGGAACGGTAAACGCCCCGTTCCTTGTTCGGGGCAAATAGGGCACCTTGTGCTGCCACATAAACGATATCCGGATTGGTAGGATGGATAATGATCCGCGAAATATGTTGTGTCTGTTCCAATCCTAATTTGATCCAGGTTTTTCCTGCATCGTTAGATCGATATACCCCATCGCCATAGGAGGTCATGACCCCTCGTGGAGCATGTTCCCCCATTCCACAATACACAATATTTGGGTTGGATTCCGAAACGGAAACGGCACCTACGGACCCCATTTCAAAGAAACCATCGGAAATATTGTCCCATCTGCTACCAGCATTGGTGGTCTTCCAAAGTCCGCCGCCTGTGGTTCCCATATAATACGTCAATGGGTCGCCCACCACACCGCTTGCGGTAACGGAACGCCCACCTCGGAACGGTCCTATGTTCCGAAATTTCATGGATGAGAAATACTCGTTTGCGGATTGGGAGATTGCCAGTGTACAGGACAATAGCCCCAAAATCAACATTGACTTTTTCATTCTTCAGTTCTGTTTGTGTTCTAAAAAAATAACCCCTTACCGTTGGGCAAGGGGTTTTGAAATTTAATCCTCTATGCTCAAATAATCCAGTTTGAGCTTGTTGAACTCTGCATTGAAAGCTTCAACCTCATCATCAACCAATTTATCAAAATCGGTCAATTGAGCTTTAATTCCTGCGGATAATTCCTCTTTTACGACTTTATCCTGTTCTGTTGGAGGGAAATCATCCATGGAAACCAAACTGTTCAAATGACCCAATTTGTTGGTCAATCGAATGGGGAAGTTCAAAGGATCTTGTCCACTTCGGTTTTGGGTCTGGTATAGTTCCTTTTCTATGGTCCCGAATTTTTCCTTCATGGCCTTTGCCTTTGCCACAACATCTTTTGTAGCATCATTGTCTTTGTATTTGGCAATGAACTCATCCAATTTTTTGTTGATGTTCCTGATTTTTTTGATGGATTGGTGAGCCAGGTCAATGGTCTCATTTATTTCAGAAATGAAATCGTACTGCATTTGCATATCAGCAATGGAAACCTCTGCCCTAGGATCGGGAAGGATCTTGAATTCTTGAGTCTGGGTAGTTCCCTTAACATTCAAATGGACTTTGTAAGATCCCGGAACCGCTTTTGGACCACTTAGGTTGGCCCACCAAAGGATCATACCGTCTAAACGTTCGGCACTTTTTCCACGGGTGTCCCAAACATGGGTGTTTCCTCCTTTTTTTACCTCCAGTTTTTTATCCTTCTCTTTGGAATAAGTACTGTACGTTGCCAAGGTATCCCCGGACATGCTGGTGTAGGTCAATGCCACGCTGTCCTTTTCCGCAAAATCCTTTAAGTAGAAATGGGTGATCACTCCATTGGCCAAGTTTGTTCCTTCGGTCTTGGAAGGTCTTCTGGCCACATTTCCTTTTGTTCTGTAGCTCTCCCTTGGTTTGTACAAGATGGCATTGGCGGATTTCTTGGCATCATCCAATTGATGGAGCACGGTAAGGTCGTCAATGATCCAAAGGCTTCTCCCTTGGGTGGCCACGATCAGGTTATTATCCTTAATGGTCAAATCCGTGATAGGAACAATGGGCAGGTTCATTTGGAATTTCTCCCATTTGGCTCCATCATTAAAGGAAATGTACATGCCTGTTTCGGTACCGGCATATAACAAACCTTTGCGTTTTGGATCTTCACGCACCACACGGGTAAAATGTTCATCCTCGATTCCGTTGGTGATCAATAACCACGTTTTGCCATAATCGGTGGTTTTGTACAAATACGGTTTAAAATCTCCCAATTTGTATCGGGTAGCAGCCACATAGCAGGTTCCTTCATCAAACGCTGATGGTTCTATACTGTTAATCATGTTCCACTCCGGCATATTGGAAGGGGTTACATTCTCCCAAGTTTTGCCACCATCTTTGCTTACATGGATCAAACCGTCATCACTTCCTACCCAAAGCAAGCCTTCTTTTAAAGGACTTTCATTGGCCGCAAAAATGGTACAGTAATATTCTACGCTGGTGTTATCCTGTGTGATGGGTCCACCACTGGAAACCAATTTTGTGGGGTCGTTTCTGGTGAGATCACCACTCAACAATTCCCAGCTCTGACCTTCGTTCGTGGTCATGTGTACATGGTTGGAGAAGGTGTACAGTTTTTTGGGATCATGCTTGCTGAACATAATGGGGAAGTTCCATTGAAAACGATACTTCATCCCCTCTGCTCCATAACCCATAGGGTTATCCGGCCAAACGTTTACTCCCCTAACGGTATTTTTTTCATGGTTTACACGCACCAAAAAACCATCATAACTACCGCCATACACAATATCGTCATTGGTAGGGTCTACGGCAATATGGGCCGATTCCCCTCCAGCGGTTTCCTCCCAATCATCTTCCCCAATTGAAAAACCATCACTTCTGTGTTTGATCCTCAAAGTGGAATTGTCTTGCTGGGCCACATAGATCCTATAAGGAAATGCATTGTCGGTAGTTACCCTATAAAATTGTGCGGTAGGTTGGTTGTTCATCGTACTCCAGGATTCACCACCATCATAACTGATCTGTGCACCACCATCATCCGCCATGATCATACGTTTCGAATCTTCCGGGGCGATCCAAAGATCATGGTGATCCCCATGTGGGGCATTGGAAGATTGAAATGTCTTTCCACCATCTGTACTTTTATGGTAGTTTACATTGAGTACATATACCACATTCTCATCTTGGGTATCGGCATAGACCCTAGTGTAATACCATGCTCTTTGCCTTAGACTTCTGTCGCTATTTACAAGCGTCCACTTGTTACCCCCATCGTCTGAACGGTACAGACCACCTTTGTCCTTGTTCTCTACCATGGCCCATACCCTATTGCTGTTTTTGGGAGAAACCGTCACTCCAATAATCCCCAAAGTATCGGTTGGGAAACCTTCATTTTTGGAGATTTCGGTCCAAGTTTCCCCGCTATCGGTACTTTTCCAAAGCGCAGAGCCTTCACCACCACTACTTAAACTATACGGAGTACGTTGCACCCTCCAGGTAGAGGCATATAAAATTCTTGGGTTGTTGGGGTCAAAGATCAAATCCACGGCACCTGCCAAATCGTTGGCATAAAGCACCTTCTTCCAAGTTTTACCCCCATCGGCAGTCTTGTATACTCCACGATCTTGGGTCGGTTTATATAGGTTGCCCATAACAGCGGCATAAACGGTATTGTAATCTGTTGGGTGAATCCTCATTCGAGAAATGTGCCTGCTATTTTCCAAACCGATGGATTGCCAAGTTTTTCCGGCATCTTCGGTTTTCCAGGCACCATAACCGGAAGACACGTTGCCGCGAACGGTTTCTTCCCCGCCCCCAACGTAAATGACATTATGGTCGCTCTTCGCCACCTCAACGGCACCAATACTCCCACCAAAAAATCCATCAGAAATATTCTCCCAAGTGGTTCCACCATCGGTAGTTCTCCAAACACCTCCTCCGGTTGCACCAAAATAGAATAGATCGGGTTGACCTTCCACTCCGGCCACTGTACCGGAACGCCCACCTCGGAAGGGTCCGATCAATCGGTACTCCAAGCTGGAATACAAGGCTTCCGGATATTCGGGAGCACTTTGGTTTTTCTTATTTCTTTGGGAATGGATTGGGGTAATGAACAAAGTAACGGTAAGCGCAAGCAAACCGATTTTGAAAAAACAAGTCTTCATTTTTAAAGTGTTGAGTTAGTCAGGCTTAAATGTAATGAAAATGGCGCAAAAAAAGTTGATCAATATTTTGTACTTTAACCCATCAGAATAAATACCAACAACTAAACCATGTCTAAAATTTTAAAGCTTTCCCTTCTTTTTTTACTTGTTCTAGCCTGTAAGAATCAATCCAAGCCCACGGATAAACCCGAAACCACCAACGCCAATACTGAAAAAGAATCCGAATGGATCACACTTTTTGATGGCAGTAGTTTGGACGGTTGGCGCGGGTACAACATGGATTCCCTCCCACCCGGATGGACCATAAAGGACAGCACCCTCACCTTTGATACGGAATTGGGTCTGGAGCAAAATTACACCGGTGGAAAGGACATTCTCTACGGGGCGGAGGAGTTCGATAATTTTGAACTGTACCTCGAATGGAAAATTCCCGAAGGAGGAAACAGTGGCATTTTTTACCATGTGAAGGAAGGTTACGACGGTCCTCCCGTTGTGGCTCCCGAATATCAGTTGATCGATGACGAGAACTATGCCAACATCCACGATTTGGTGGGGTACAACTCGCAATTTGGTGCCGAGCATCCGGAGCTGCTGCAGGATTGGCAGAAAACAGGTGCCGATTACGCCATGCACGTAGCGGACGAATCGCAAAAGCAACTGAATCCGGTCATGGAATGGAACACCACCAAGATCGTGTTTACCCCCGAAAAGGTAGAACACTGGCTCAATGGCAAGAAATTATTGGAATTTGTGCCTTGGTCCGAAGAATGGAATGCCAAAAAGGCTTCCGGGAAATGGGACAACGCCCCTGACTATGGCAAATTCAAGACAGGGTATATTGCCTTGCAGGACCATTCCAGTCCTATCTGGTTCCGAAATATCAAAATCAAAAAATTATAAATTACCTGAACAAACCATGAACAAACGCGAATTCATTAAAAAAAGTAGTGTCGGAGCACTGGGAATCATGTTGGCCCCATCCATTTTAAAAGGCTCCATGAACAAAGAAAGATTACGTACCGCCCATATCGGTGTCGGAAATATGGGAGGCGAAGACCTCAAGGCCATTTCATCGCATGCCGCAGTAGACGTGGTGGCCCTCTGCGATGTGGATGCCGTGAACCTTGCCGCTGCCCACAAATTACACCCCAAGGCCCGTATCTTTTTTGATTATCGCGCCATGTTGGAAGAAATGGGCCATGAGATCGATGCCGTGATCGTTTCCACGCCGGACCATACCCATGCACCCGCTTCGATGATGGCCATGGAAATGAACAAACCCGTGTACTGTCAAAAACCATTGACCCATTACGTTTCCGAGTCCCGGGCCATGAAAAAAATGGCCGCCGAAAAAGGCTTGGTCACCCAAATGGGAATCCAGGTACATTCCTTTTACGATTACAAACTGGCCACGTTGCTCATTCAATCCGGAATCATAGGCAAAGTGCACACCGTACATGCCTGGTCGCCTAAAAACTGGGGGTATGATGGACCACTTCCACAAGGGGAAGACCCTATTCCAACCCAATTGGATTGGAACCTTTGGTTGGGCACTTCCAAGGAAAGACCCTATAAAGATGGCATGTACCACCCAGGCAATTGGAGAAAATTGATGGATTATGGTTGTGGCACTTTGGGCGATATGGGTGTCCATATTTTTGATACCCCGTACAATGCCTTGCAATTGGACGTTCCCCGAACCATCATGACCGAATGTAGGCCTACCAACGGTTTCGGATATCCGGAACACAATACGGTGACCTATGAATTTCCCCAAACGCCCTATACCACCGAAACCCTAAAATGGGTCTGGTATGATGGTCCCGGTGCTCCCGCATTGAGCGAAGATCTTTTGTTACCCGGTATGACGATGGGCAAGGACGGCAAAGTTTCCAAAGAGGAAAGTATGAAGGATAAAATGTCCTTGGATGCCAAGGTTGCCGCCGAAAATGAGCTTCCCGATCAAGGGGCCATGTTCGTTGGTGAAAAAGGCAGATTGTTGCTTCCGCACTTTATGCAATTGCCCAAGAAAATCAAAAAGGGCAAGTATGTGGACATCTCCAAGGAGATTGCCAAAGTTTCCAAAGAACATAATTTGGGCGAGCCCATCCGAAATTACGAAACCGAAGGTCCAAAGCACTACCACCAATTTGTGGATGCCTGTTTGGGCAAAGGTGAAACCACGGCCCCGTTCAATTATGCGGCACGGTTGACCGAGACCATTCTTTTAGGCACCATAGCGGGTCGTTTCCCTGGTGAAACGTTGCATTGGGATGCGGAAGCTGCCCGTTTCAAAGAAGAAAAGGCCAACCAATATTTGGCCGGGGATTACCGTAAGTTTTAAAAGTTCCAAAAAAAGCATCAATGATGAAAAAAGTGTTGTGCCTCCTCATGATTCTACCTTTGTTTTGTGTTGCGCAAACAACGACGGAACAAGAGGATAGGGCCGCCATTGAACAAGTACTATCCACACAGCAAACAGCTTGGAACAATTTTGATATTGAGCTGTTTATGGAAACCTATTGGAAATCCGATGAACTGACCTTTTATGGCAGTGCCGGTGTGGTAAAGGGCTGGCAAAACACGTTGGAACGGTACAAAAAAAGCTACCCGACCCAAGAACATTTCGGCCATTTGGAATTCGTGCTTAATGACATTTCCAAAATCAATGACGATGCCTACACCGTAATGGGGGAATACCATTTGACCAGACCGGTGGGCAACACCCAAGGTATTTTTATGTTGGTGCTCAAAAGAATAGATGGGGCGTGGAAGATCATTGCGGACACTTCGTGTAAAGTGGAGTAACCGCAGTGCAATTTCCACGCTTTATTTTCAGGGGCCTAGGCCCCCTTCTTTTTATCCTTTAGGTTGAGGCATTAGGAAAACCAACACCCTTTAGGTTTTCGTTTTGGTGGAGAATGGTTAAATTGACTTACATATCCCGCAACCCATATGAAAAGACTACATCATACCATATTTTCTATTTTCCTGATCCTATTTCCATTACTCACCATGTCACAAAACCGACTTAGAGACCACGGAGTAGCCACTGGGGTACTCCACCCTGGAACCTTCAATGCCATTACGGATGTACCTGGGGTTCAGGTAGGCCATACGACTTTGATCGAGGGCGATGCCATTAGAACAGGGGTAACCGCCATACTTCCTCACTCCGGAAACATCTTTCAGGAAAAAGTGCCTGCGGCCATTTATGTGGGCAACGGGTTCGGTAAATTGGCCGGCTACACCCAAGTGAAGGAACTGGGCAATCTGGAAACGCCCATCATCCTCACCAATACCTTGAATGTCCCCACGGCCGTCAACGCAGTCATTGGATATACTTTGAATCAACCCGGGAATGAGGAAGTCCGTTCCGTGAATGCAGTGGTGGGCGAGACCAACGATGGCTACCTCAACGATATTCGGGGGCGACATGTGACCGAAGCTGATGTGCTGAAAGCCATTCAAAATGCAAAGACAGGACCTGTTGCCGAGGGCAACGTGGGTGCAGGCACCGGAACCATTTGTTTTGGTTTTAAGGGAGGTATTGGAACATCTTCTCGAGTATTGCCGAAACAGTCCGGTGGTTATACCGTGGGTGTGTTGGTGCAGACCAATTTTGGCGGGGTATTGCAAGTGGCCGGAGTGGAAGTGGGTAAAAAATTGGGGCAGTATTCCAACAGTTTTAAATATTCCCCTGATGGTTCCTGTATGATGGTGGTATTGACCGATGCGCCTTTGGATGCCAGAAACCTGGAACGCTTGGCCAAAAGGGCGATGCTGGGCTTGGCACGTACAGGAGGCATTGCCAGCAACGGTAGTGGTGATTATGTGCTAGCCGTTTCCACCGCGGAGGCATGCCGTATTCCCTACGAAAGTGAAAACCCGATTCAGACGATACCTACTTTGCGTAATGAAGCCATGACTCCCTTGTTTTTGGCCACGATTGAAGCTACGGAGGAAGCCATTCTCAATTCCCTTTTTGCTGCCGAGACGATGACCGGACGGGATGGGCACAAAATCGAGGCGCTGCCCAAGGAAAAAGTGTTGGAAATGTTGAAGGAGGCTGGGAAATTGGAGGAATAGCCCAATTTTGGGCATTTCCCTTGTTTTGCCACCAAAATTAATAGCCGTTTTAGAGCAAATCCCTAATTGCCAATCAAATTGTTTTAGGTTACGGGTTTCTGTTTTTTGTTTGAGGGAGAATGGTTAAATTGGATAGAATTTATTTTGCAATGGAGGAAATCATTAATAAGCTGATTCAATTTAGAAATGAAAGGGATTGGGCGCAATTTCACAATGCCAAAGACCTTAGTATTGCTTTGAACATTGAATGTTCTGAATTATTAGAACTTTTCCTTTGGAAAAATGCCGAAGATGCCGACCCAGAAAAAGTAAAAGAAGAGTTGGCTGATGTTTTTGCCTACGCATTTCTAATTGCTGAAAAATTCAACTTTGATGTAAAAGAAATCGTTTTGGACAAGATCAAAGAAAACGGAAAAAAATATCCTGTTGAAAAAGCAAAGGGTTCTGCAAAAAAATACAATGAATTTTGAAATAGAAAGGCATGAATTTTCCAGTGATCAAATCAACAGTATTGATTACAATAAGTATCTAGATGAGCTTTGGCCCTTGGTTTATATACTAAGCAATGGAAATATCTATGAGGCGTATGTTGGTGAAACAACAGATGCATACTCTAGAATGTCAGCCCACCTCAAAAACAATGAAAAGAAGAAACTAAACTCCGTTCACTTCATTACGAGTGACAATTTTAATAAGTCGGCCACTTTAGATATTGAATCCAATCTCATAAGATATATCTCGGGGGATGGCAAATACAAATTATTAAATGGGAATTTAGGGCTTGCAAATCACACCTATTATCAAAAAAAAATATATTGGAATTTGTTTTTATCCCTATGGGATAGACTTAGAACGGAAGGAATAGCTCAACATTCTATTGAATTCATAAATAACTCTGATTTATTCAAGTATTCTCCTTATAAAACTCTTTCAAAAGACCAAAGAAAAGGTCTGATTTCTATTATTGAGGGGCTCCTTAATGATAATTGTAAAAATATTATTGTTGAAGGTGGTGCGGGAACTGGAAAATCTATTCTTGCTATATTCTTGTTCAAGATTTTGAACTCAGAGGAGGAAATAAATTATAAAGAATTTGAAGATGATCAGCTAGAAGTACTTACACTATCAAGCCATTTGAAAAGTAAGTTTCGAAATCCAAAAATGGCCCTTGTAGTTCCAATGTCGTCCTTTCGAAATACCCTGAAAAAAGTTTTCCAAAATATTAAAGGTTTAAAGGCTAGTATGGTTATTGGGCCTTTAGAAGTTGCAAAGGAGCATTATGATATTTTAATCGTTGATGAATCCCATAGACTTAGACGAAGAAGGAATATTGTCAATTATGCTTCTTTCGATAAAGCATGCGAACAACTGAATCTGAACAAGAAAACAGCAAATGAACTTCAATTTGTTCAAATGCAATCTAATAAATCTGTGTTGTTTTATGACCAAGATCAATCCATTCGTCCTTCAGATGTTGAACAAGAATTTTTTGATAAACTAAAAGATCAGGAAACAACAAAAGTTGAAATACTTATTTCCCAATTTAGATGTAAAGGAGGTAATTCCTATGTCAAATTCGTTGATGGCTTACTTGGAAACAGTCCTTGGAAACAATCCCAAGTATTTCATTCAAAAAATTATGAATTAAAGTTATTCAACTCTGTCTCCAAAATGGTTGATGAAATCAAAGAGAAAAATGAAAAATTCGGACTTTCCCGTGTCATTGCGGGATTTTCTTGGCCTTGGATTTCACGAAAAGAAAAGAAATTATATGATATAGAAATTGATGGACAGACCTTTAAATGGAATAGCACAACCGATGATTGGATCAACTCAAAAGAAGCAATTAACGAAATTGGATGTATACATACCTCCCAAGGATATGATTTGAACTATGTTGGAGTGATTTTTGGAAAAGAAATTACCTATAACCCTTCTTCTCAAAAAATAGAAATACTAAAAGAAAACTATTTTGACAAAAACGGTAAAAATGGAATTCAAAATATAGATGTCCTAACCAATTACATTATTAATATTTATAAAACAATGATGCTCCGGGGAATTATGGGGACTTATGTTTATGCATGTGATGAAAATTTGAGGAATTACTTTTCCAATTTCATCCAAAGCTCAGATACCAAAACAAAACCTTTGGATTTTGAGCAAGAAATAGTTCCATACAAAAATTCCATTCCATTTTATAGTTTAAAACCAGCAGCTGGAACCTTTAGTGAACAACAAAATTCAATTGATAAGGAATTTATACGAGTTCCAGATTACTTAAAGCCATCAGAAAATCTATTTGCATGCAAGGTTATTGGGGAGTCAATGAATAAGGTAATTCCAAATGGTTCTATTTGTGTGTTTTCTAAATATGAAGGAGGCACACGAAATGGTTTAATAGTCCTTGTAGAAAATTCAAATTACCTTGATATTGATTTTGGCTCCTACTATACCGTCAAAGAATATCATAGTACCAAAGTAATAACTGACGAAGGCTGGACACACAATACTATACACTTAAAACCGCTATCCTATAACCAAGAGTATTCTGAACTAGTTTTAACGGATAATGAACTTGAGAATTTTAAAGTTATTGGGGTATTCAAAACTGTTCTGAATTTATCAGAATAGATTCCCTGTATAGAGAATAGTAAATAATCAATCCTGTATCCAATGTTCATAGCAGATAAAGACTTAAAAAAAGAGATTATTGAGGTTGTTGAAAGCAGTGAAAAAATTCTTTTTGTCGTCTCACCTTATATCGACATCGACGATTCCACAAAAAAGGCTTTCAAAGAATTACATGACGATGTTTCCAAAATTATCATCTATCGAGATAACAGTTCTGTAAATACAGCGGCTGGTATTTCGGAACAGTCCAGGCGTTTTTTTAAATCTCTTCCCTTTGTGGAACTGGTTGCGGTTAAAGATTTACATGCCAAAGCCTACCTAAACGAAAGATTTGCAGTGATTTCCTCAATGAATCTTACCAAATCATCCAATGAAAACTTCGAGGTTGGATGGAATATTGATGCTGAAGAGGAATCAGAAGACTTTTTTGAATTATGGGGATATATCATGCATATTTTAGAATCAGATAAGTGTGATTTTTCTGAAGAAAGGTTCAAAAATATCATCCCCAAGAAACCATTTATAATCGACAAAGAAGGCCCAAAAGTTCTAATCAATGGCAGGGAAGTTGAGGATGAAGTCTTTCGTAACTTACATAAGTCGTGCAATGTAAAACATGGTATATGTATTCGTTGTTCAAATACTTCATTAGAATTTTATACACGAAGACCACTTTGCTTAAGTTGTTTCAAAGAGTGGAATATTTATAAAAATCCTTATTTCAAGGAAAATTACTGTCATCGATGTGGGCTAGAATTCAAGACCGACCTTAATAGCCCTCTGTGTGATTCATGTAACCATGTTTTTTTATTCGAAATGGAAAGGGAGTGGAAAAAATTAATGAACATATTTAAAACTAAATAATGTGCATTCTGTAACAATCTCCCCTCATTTCACACTAACCTAACGGAAACCTTCCACACTTTTTTTAACTTTAAACATCAATAATAAAAAACACTAGACCATGGATATTTTTGGAAAGATCAAGGAAAAACTCAGCAACGAGTTTATTGATATTATTGAGTGGCTCGACTACACCGACGACACCATTGCG
>JASBTS010000059.1 GCA_030148305.1 Allomuricauda sp.
AGGGTCGTAAAACTAAAGAAGCTAAGCGTACGATAGGCGGTTTTCGGTCGGTCGTGCGCCGACAACCAAACGGAAACTAAGCATGTAGAAAGCATGGTTATTGCTTGTTTGGACGAGGGTTCGAATCCCTCCGGCTCCACTACCTTTTTTATATCCTATTGATTTTCAATAGGATATTTTGTTTTTGAGAATAGGTATCGATTGGGTTGACCCACTAAATTGGCAATATGTATTAAATCCATTTTCAATCATCAACATACAAGGAGCTAACCAATCCTTTGTCTTGTACTTATTCCTACCAACTAAACCCACATAGAATCTATGGACTTTCGTCAAGTAATGTCCTAAGTCGTCCCAAGAAGTAAAGCTTTTCCGCCTATTCTTCGATATAGAATGTATAACTGCCCGGTAGTAAATCTATTTTGAATATTGGGCCATCCGTCTGTATGGTCATCCCTTCATTGCTTCCTTTGATATTTTTCCCTTTAAGGTATAACAACGCAGTACTATTTGGTGGTACCGTACAGTTATATTCAACTTGGTTGCCCCGTCTTTCCCATTTTGACATGATCTGGCCAAATCTACTTTCGAATTTAGCCTCAAAATGGTCCAGCCCATCCACGAAATTGGGTTTTAAGATGAAGTTTTTGAACCCTGGAGCATTCTCATCCGGTAAAATGCCCCCGATACCCTTATAGAACCAAGCACTTATGGCTCCGAACATGATATGGTTCCGCGACAAGTCTGAAGAGGCGTCTATATCCCAATTCTCATACAAGGTAGTGGCCCCATTCTTGATCCACCACCCCCATGAAGGATACGTTTCTTGGGAAGCAACGGTAAAGGCCAAATCTGCATAGCCATTTTGGCTCAAAGCTCCCAAAAGAGTCTTGGTGCCGAGAAGCCCAACATCGATATGATTTGTTTTTTTGACTTCCAAGGCTAGGTTGTCCGCCACTTTTTGTTTGAGGGAATCGGGCACGATGCCCCAATACAAGGGAGCACTCAACTCGGTTTGAAAACCGCTGCCATATAATCCCTTCTCAATATCCAAGTACTTTGTATTGATCGCGTTTTTTATGCTTTCTGCCAGTTGCGAATATTCTTGATAATCTATTTCCTTTCCGAAATGTCTGGCTGCTTTGGCCAAGATGGTGGCATCCACATAATAATAGATGGACGAAGTGAACTCCTTAGGGGTAACCGATTTTACGGGAACCCAATCCCCTAATCCCCAATCGGTAAGACCTCCTTCATAACTGATGGAAGTAATATGATCCACATATTTTTTCATTGGTTCGTACATGTTGTCCAATGCCCTGTCATCCCCATAAAACTGGTACAACTGCCAAGGAATTATTGCAACGGTGCTGGTCCAGTCCGGGCCATTGCCCCAATCATAACCCCATCCACCCCAAGTAGGAATAATGGAAGGGAATACACCATTTTCCTGTTGTTCGTCCCGATGGTCTGCCATCCATTTTTCATAGACCATTATCGCATCAAAATTATAGAGTCCTGTTTCTATATTGATGTGTGCATCACCCGTCCAGCCGTTCTTTTCCCGCTGCGGACAATCCGTGGGATACCCAAAAAGATTGGATAGGTAACTGGCATTGGTGGCCTCCCAAATTTTGTTGATAGTCTCATTGGAGGTGTGGATTTTTCCGATGGATTCAACATCGCTATGCATAAAATAAGCTGAAATATTCTCCAAGACCATGTTGATGGGCCTATCGCTTTCTACCTCCACATACTGGAAACCCTTGTAATTAAACCGCGGCCTGAAAATTTCCTCTTCACCGCCTTTAAGAGTATACATATCTGTTTGAAATGGGTCGAGTGTGTCCTTTGGCCTGTAATGCACAATGATGTTGGATAGGTCCAGATTTCCCAAACTATCCAATTGTTCCGAGTGTGTTACCTTGATCTGGGTTCCTTTTTCACCTTTTATCGTGAGTTCCGTAACCCCGGCAATATTTCGTCCCAAATCAAAAATATACTGTCGATCACTACGTTTTTCCATTTTGGCAAAATCCATCTTCTCTCCAGTGATTGGTGGCATCACCTCTGCCGTGATCTTATCCGAAGGAGCCTTTACTTCCAAGGCCGAATTCCAACCTGCATCATCATAATCGCTTTGGTCCCATCCTTCGAGTTCAAGACGGGCATCGTAATGTTCAGCGGTGTAAATGCTGTTGAATACCACAGGGGACAATTTGGTCTTCCATGATGTATCTGTAGCCAATATTTCACTGGTGCCATCAGCATACCATACCCGAATGTTCATCAAAAAACGTGGGCGGTTACGCCATCCTGCTTGATGAAAGTTCCATACCGCGGTAGACTGGTGATTATACCAACCATTTCCTAAAAGGACCCCAATAGCAACCCTTTTTTCTTGAAAAAAAGAGGTTACATCGTGGGTCACGTAAAGATTTCGTCTGTCGAATCTGGTATAAATGGGATCCAGCCAGCGGTCGTCTACTTTCTGGCCGTTCAGGCTAAGTTCATATAACCCTGCCGCCGTAATATAGGCCCTTGCACGAACCACTTCTTTTTGGGGCTCGAATTCCCTTCTGAAATAAGGAGCGGGTTTTAGATCCATGTCCTCCACATCGGTAATCCAACTACCTTCCCAATTGGAATTATCCATCATCCCCGTCTCGAATGAGGAAACCTTCACATCGCTCTCTCCATCACCAGACGAAACCTGAACCCCCCAATAATATTTGGTAAAAGGTTGGAGCGGTTTACCATCATAAACCAACAATGTATTATCCGATTCCCTTTGCTCGTTCCAGTAAGTTCCCTTTCCTTTGGCGACTTCCATTGAATCTGTACCCACAGAAATTTGATACCCTTTTTGTCCAAGCGCACCTCCCTCTGTATCTATTTTCCATGAAAACCTAGGAGCCCGAGTATCCAACCCAAAGGGAGCGTTCATGTGCTCAACCCTTAAATCCGTTAAAGCAATTGAATCTTTATTCGAGGTACATGAGGTTAATAAAAGGACCCCGAAAATGGACAGGTATATCGGTTTAAACATTGAACTGTTATTTTAAAATAAAGGTATAGCTTCCTGAACCCACCAACAATGTTGAAGAATTTGAATCACTTTCCACAACTTGAAGATATTTTGAACGTGATATTGGGGCATTTCCCTCCATAATACTATCCAATGGTTGGGGCAAATGAACCTCGGCCGTTGTATTGACTGGAATGGTAACGTTATATACAATGGTTCCATCCTTTATTTCCCAATGTGAAACAATTTTCCCATAATTGGTATCAAGACTTGCATTCACCTGATCCAAGGTTTTGCCATGGTTTTCATCCCGTACCTTGGTATCAACATAATTATTATAGAAAGTAGGTTTCAAAATAACCTTCTTATACCCTACTTCATCAAGCTTTTCCGAAGTGTTGATCCCGCCCAAATACCTGTACATCCAATCACCTACCGCACCATAAGCGTAGTGGTTAAAGGAATTCATTGAAGGTGTCTGGAAACTTCCATCCGGTTTTCTGCCATCCCATCTTTCCCAAATGGTAGTTGCTCCCACAGTAACCGGATACAGCCAAGAAGGGTATGTTTGTTGCATCAATAGAGTATAGGCAAGATCATGGTACCCATAGCGTGAGAGAACATGACTCAAATAGGGAGTCCCTAAAAATCCAGTAGTCAAATGATAACCATAGCTCTCTACATTTTTGGCCAATCTTTCCGCAGCTTGTTCCCTTAGGTTTTCAGGAAGCATATCAAAATTCAAGGCCAGAACATATGCCGTTTGCGAACTGGAAACCAAGCGACCACTTGGTGTTACATATTCCTCTTGGAACGCTGTCTTTATCTTCTTCAACAAATCCATATACTCCCGTACATCGTCATCATGACCCAAGACCTTGGCTGCATTGATCAGCAATTGAGTTGAATGTGCGAAAAAACATTGGGCTATAAGATATTTGTCCGTAAGCGCGGCCCTTCCATCATTATCATCATCTGGTCGGTAAAAGAGCCAATCCCCAAAATGAAAGCCAGTGTTCCAAAGATTGCCCACACTTTTATCTTTCATAAAATTCACCCAAGATTTCATACTTGCATATTGGTTTTTCAGGATAGTTTTATCTCCATAGAGCACGTACATATTCCATGGTATGATCGTTGCAACATCTGACCATCCTGCCGAACCGGATGCATTCTCACCCAAAACATTGGGGACCACGAAAGGAACACTTCCATTGGCCAATTGGTCCGCGGCCACATCTTGCATCCATTTGGTAAAAAAGTTGTCTACTTGCATATTATATGCTGCCGTTGGGGAAAATACCTGGGCATCCCCTGTCCATCCCAATCGTTCGTCCCTTTGCGGACAATCCGTGGGCACATCCAAAAAGTTACCCCGCTGCCCCCATTGTATATTGTGCTGTAACTGATTCAGCAAGGCATCCGAAGTTTGAAAGCTGCCCGTCTTTCGCATATCGGAATATAAGGCCACCGCTTTGAAATCATCCTTGGAAATTTCCTTTAGATTCCCTTTTATCCTAATATACCGAAATCCCTGCCAAGTAAAATGGGGTTCAAAATGTTCCGTTCCGACTCCATTTAAAATATATATGTTTTCTTGTTTGGCGGCCCTTAAATTGGTAGTGTAAAAATTTCCATCCTTGTCCAAAACCTCGGCATGGTCTATAATCAAACTGTCACCTGGCTTACCTTTCACATCCACTATTACCCATCCGACCAAATTTTGACCAAAATCCAAAACCGTATCTCCCTCAGGTGTGGTCAACATTTTAATTGGAGTAAATGTTTCATGCTTAGTAATAGGCTCATTGTACGTTCCTATTAGATTGGCATAGTCAAAATCCTTCTTTTCAACTGCGGACCAATTTCCATCATTATAACCCGCATTTTTCCAATTACCCAAATCCTTTGTCCGATCTATGGTTTCGCCATTGTATATCTCAGAGAACATAATGGAACTCTCATGGGACTTCCAATCTTTGTTGGTCCCCAAGATTTCAGAGGTTCCATCTGTATACTCGATGTTCAATTGGAGTAACAGTGCGAGGTCGGTACCATAAAGATTCTTATTATCGTCCCACGCCAAAGGGCTTCTATACCAGCCACTGCCCAATAAGGCACTCATAGCATTCTTTCCCTGTTTCAGCAAAGGCGTGACATCGTAGACCTGGTATTGCAATCGTTTGTTGTAACTGGTCCAACCCGGGGTTAGATAGGCATCACCGATCTTGCCCCCATTTAGGTAAGCTTCATAAAGTCCATGCGAAGTCACTGCCACGGTGGCACTCTTGATATTCTTATTGATCTGGAATTCGTTTCTCAAGATCGGGCTTTCTTGTTTCGGGCTCTCTTTATATCCTATGGCAATCCAATCTGCTTTCCAGTCGGAGGCATTCAAAACACCCATCTGCCACATCCTTACGGGACTCCATTTTGATGATTTCCCTTTTTCATCCCAAACCTTTACACGCCAGTAATATTTTTGCAGGGAAAAAAGTTCCGGTCCCGCATATGGCACACGAACCGATTGGTCCGAGGTCACTTTATCACTATCCCAAACCAATGTATTGTTAAAATCTCCTTCTTTTGAACTTACCTGTATTTGATAGGCCGATTGTTTTTTATTTTTCCCATCGGATGAAAGCACCCAAGTAAGCCCTGGATTTCTACTATCTATCCCCAAGGGATTTTCCCTATTCTCACAAAACATTTTATCCACATTTACCTGCGAAAAAAGCGTGGTACTTACCAATAAGAGTCCTTGAACGAAAAGCAATTTTAATGTTCTCATTTTTTGCATAACCAGAAATGTAACCGTTTTTGAATGTATTCCATATTTAATGTTTCCTCTGAATCCAGATTTTTAGTCCATATGTACTATTGCGATTTCCTTTTGGGCAGGGAAAAATTGGTATAAGATAGCCAAATGGATTTTTTTAGGCTATTGCCATACAAACTGGCCATAAAACAAATTCCTTTGCCACATTCCATATTGAACCAACTATTATTCTAAACTTAAAAATAGGCATTGATATAGCACCCACAATGAGAAATTTGTTTTTGGAGAGAGTAAATAAGAAATGAAACGTAAAAATGAATTCGAATTAAATCAATGTTGCCCGAAAAGTAGCAAGAACCTATAGGCAAAATACAAAGTAATGAACCCATGGGACTTAACTACATAAACTTACCCTGAATTACTTTCAGATTACGCTACTATTTACTAATAATCAGAATAAAACCGATAACCAGTTTAAAATAATATTACCTGTAAGAACCTGTATCCTGTACTATGCTGCTCATGGGAACAATTTTCGCTAAGTATCAGACATGGGCAATAAAGGATTGGCAGCATCCTATTTCCACCTTAACTAGAATAGCAGGTTAAATAAACTTGGATATTTTACAATTACTGATGGATTACCCGAAAAATCCATTTCGAAGCAATATGCCCATAACCAGAATGACTGTAACCAGCAATATTCCAAAGGACATATAAACCTGTTGTTTTAAGTGTTTCATAGTGTCGGTTGAGATTTTGCAATATACATCTTTTTGTAAGATTTTTCCAATTATCCAATCCGAGTTATCTTATATTCAAAACATTATTTGTTTTCACTAAAATCCATCGCTTAACCTACTGAAAATAAAATATATACTTTCACGTTTGAACGTATGAAAAACTTGAATTTCATTTTTTGGCATGTTTGTTGTCTTACACTCCCTACCAAATTTTACAATCATGAAAAAACCTCAACTCTTCATCTTTGGAATCATTTCTCTTTGCTTTTTCTCATGTGCAAGTTCTGGTTACGTCTATTTGAACTTTCCTCAGGAACCAGCTTTGGTGCTTCCGAACGGAATTGATGATATCGCCGTGGTCAACCGTTCCCTTACGAACGAAGAAGAAAAGTCCAACAAAACCTTAGAATCGATTGCAACTGGGGAAATTGTAGGTTCCGATAAATTGGCTTCAGATGAGGCTATCAAAGGAATTTTTGATGGACTCAGAAACAAAGAAGATATACGAGTAGTCATTCCAACCACATTGAGATTGCCTGGAACCGGCACCAGACAAACTCCAGATGTTTTGAGTTGGGAAAAAGTGAACGAAATCTGTAACGAAACGGAATCCGATGCCCTTTTGGTTCTCGAAACCTTCGATTCCAACTCCGATTTTGTATTAAATACCACCGTGGAACAAGTATCTTCTGTATTGCAAACAGGAAAACCTAGTGGTAGGATCCCCCGTCGAGCAAGAGTAAATGTGGTCAGTTATTGGCGGCTTTATGACCCAAACTCCAAGACCATTATTGACCAGTTTCAACAGACCCATTTTATGGATTTTGATTTGGCCAATGGCGGAATCCCTTTCACCGCCCTTCCTGAAACAGCCTATGCCTCTGGATTGGATTACACCAGTCGTTTATATCCTAGTTTCTATAGAGTTAGACGCGATATGTACAAAAAAGGCAAGGGACGTGATAAGCGACTTTTTGATGCCGGTTGGCGTCGCACAGAAGTAGCCAATTGGAATGAGGCTATTTCTATATGGACCGAAATTGCCAACGATCGTCGCAGCAAATCTGCGGGCAGGGCGGCCTATAACATCGCGGTTGCACACGAGGTATTGGGAAATACGGATTTAGCATTGGAATGGGCCCAACGATCTTACCAAGATTACGGAGACAAAATGGCCCGGGATTATGCCAAAGTTTTGCTCAGAAGAAAACAATGGGAATGATATCCCTATGACCCGTTTGGAGGGGATTACAATTCCCTGATTTTTATATCCCTGAACCAAGTTTCAAAATACCAATATTGTAGGGCAATTTTCCCCTGGGTTGCCTTGCCAAATTCGGGATAATTGGCAAAATGGGTCGCAGCGATCATTTTTTTCCATTCCGGATCATTAAAATCCTGTTCGCCGGTCAAGACCCCGTTTAGGTAAAACTCCACTTTTCCATTCTCCTGTTTGATCCTGGTGGTGTTCCAATCCCCTGCTTTCATCTCCACCGCATTTTTCTGTGGAGCAAAAACATACAGGCAGCCTGGTCGTTTAACAGGAAGTTGATAATCCATATGTTCCGAATCCAAAATTTGATATTCGGGACCAGTTTGCCATGCCGTGGGAATCTCCGGCTTTTCCTGAACATTAAAAAAGATACCACTATTGCCACGGGTGCCAATTTTCCACTCCAGGGTAAGCTCATAATTTTCATAGGCTTTATCCGTCAACAGATCTCCTGCAACCAAGGATTCATCATTGGTCTTACTATGGATCTCACCATTTACCACTTCCCAAACCGAATGGGCTCCCGGATTGTTGTAAAGATGCCACCCATTCAAGGTCTTCCCATCAAAAAGCAGTTCCCATCCCTGTTCTTTTTCCACCTCAAGCAATTGATTGTGTGTTTCATTGGCCAGGGCCATCTTTTTGGTTCTCCAGGTTTGGGGCTCTTCCTTATTATTTTCCTGCTTACAGGATAACATAGCCAATAAAATGAAGGACAATAATGAAAATTTAGTATGCATCGTTTTTAGTTTGTTTTGTTTGTGCAGCGTTTAAATTTAGAAAAAGAAGTTGAGTCATTCCTGATTGATGATAGAAATGTCTCAAATTGGATAAGATGACTTTCATCAATTGTGATAATTTCTAGTTTTCATAACTTGTCTCCTCTTAAATTTTGAAGCCATGAAAGGTAATTTTTCAGATATCATCAATAGTGACCAACTGGTACTTATCGACTTTTCGGCCGAATGGTGCGGACCCTGTAAAATGTTGGCCCCCATCCTTAGCCAGGTGAAACAAGAACTTGGTGATTCCCTTAAAATCGTGAAAATTGATGTGGACAAAAACCAGGGTCTTGCCAATACCTTTCAAGTTAGGGGTGTACCTACCATGATGTTCTTTAAAAATGGTAAACAACTTTGGCGGCAATCAGGTGTCCTTCAAAAAGCCGATATCGTTCAGGTGGCGCGGTCTTTTATGTAATTACCGCCTCTATTTCGCTTTCTTTTGAATGAGAAAATGGAAGAGATTTGGCAAAATGGAAAGTCCACTTTCAAAATCAAGACAGATTCATCGCATTGTATTCCTTAAAACCTAGGACTTATTCGAAAAGATGAATGACCAAAAAAGGCACTATGGAGTTGAAGGCTATTTTTTTGATCACAGGTTCACGGGTAAGCTTTTCAAAAAAGCCGCGATCATGGTTGATCATGGCCACTAAATCTATGGATTGGTCGTCCGTTATCATTTTTTGAACGGTATTTTGGACGGTAGTATCCTTTTCCATTTCCACAAAATCGGAAGGTACCGATTTAACTTTCCGCATCAACGCTTGTTTGGAATGTTCTTGTTCCTTTGTTAGACTGCCATCGAACACATGGGCAATACGAACCTTGGAATGGAACAATTCTGCCAATTGGATCAAGGGATTCAGCTCATAAGATTCAAAAAGATGTTCATATCCCGTCACCAAAAGGATGGTTCTTAATCCTTCCCTACATTGATAGTCATCAGGTACGGCAATGATTGGGCAAAAATCAATTTCACGGATGATCTTATACGTATTACTTCCCAAGAAAACTTCTTTCAACCCTGTTGCCCCCTTGGTTCCCATGATGATATAATCCACACCCTTGTTGTAAACTGTTCTCCCAATGGCATTGACCAAATTGTCCGCTACGGACAATCCATGGAAATGATGATCTGTATTCGTACTGATTTTTTGGAGTTGGTCCAAAATCTTTTTTACCTCCCGTTCCGATTCCTCC
>JASBTS010000203.1 GCA_030148305.1 Allomuricauda sp.
GGCCCTACAGGGAGTAAGCCGTGAACACCATCACGGCCTACTCCTGTGCTGGAAAATACGGACGGGGCTCTCTAAAAAAGTGGCCCCCGAGCGTATCAAGCAATATATGGATTGGTTTTACGAGACCTATTTGGTTCCCCACTTTGAACTGGAAGAACGGCATATCTTCCCCATATTGGGACAGGACCACCCTTGGATCAAGCGGGCCCTTGCCGACCATCGAAGGTTGGCCCTACTGTTCACTTCGGCCCATGCCACCCTGAATACCTTGGGGCAGATCGAGCAGGAATTGGAACGCCATATCCGTTTTGAAGAACGGGAACTCTTCAACCACATTCAACAAGTGGCCCATGAGGCCCAAATGGATACTATTGAAAAACACCACCATCATGAAATATTCGAAGACAATACCCATGACCCATTCTGGAACTGAGCACAGGAAAAACGTACTGAAAAATATCCACGAACGCATGTTCCTGGAATTCAAGAAGGGCCAGATGGGTTATGCCACCATAGCCATCATAGGTCAAAGCTGTTTGGGATCTGCGGCGGCCATGGTCCTGTTGATGGGAACCTTGGATACAGTGGTCCAAATGACCCTGCTCTTCTTTGTGACCATCTTCTGCATGGCATTCAACGGGGCCGTATTGGCCCAATTAAAACCCTTGACCACCTTCAATCTATTGGTCATGAGCGTGTTGTTCAATAGCGCGGTCATCCTGTTCCATATCCTTTAGCATATCCTTCGGGGGCTTCTCGGCCCCTTGACAGCCCTTGCCCTCCCCCTCTTGGCCCTATATTTTCCCAGTCCCTTGCCCCTAGTCTATTTCAGGAGCCAAGGTCTTTTTTGGTCGTAGCCATGCTCATGTCCGAATATTAAATGATAAAAAGGTCATTTTATTGTTAATAAGTCTCTTTATAACTTATCCCGGGCCCTTCCCTTTGAAAAAGACCTTGGTCTAATTTTATGTAATAACACCGATCCAAATACGCGACCATGTATTGTCATGACTTTCAAGTAGTACTACAAGAAGTCCCCGGGGAAGTCAGTCTTTGCTTTTCCATATCGGGCTGCCCCTTACGCTGTGAGGGCTGCCATTCCCCTTTTTTATGGAAGGAAGGGAATGGAACGGAACTCACCCCAGCATATTTCCAAAAACGCTTGGACCAATATACCGGCCTTGCAAGTTGTGTGCTTTTTATGGGAGGGGAATGGCACCCTAAATTACTGGTGGAACACCTCAGAAAAGCCCGACAAATGGGGTACAGGACGTGCCTCTATACCGGTGCCGACCACGTACCGCCCGAAATCCTCGAGCACCTGACCTATATCAAGACAGGTAGGTGGGACAAAGCTCTTGGGGGTTTGGACTGTAAGGCCACCAATCAGGTCTTCACAGAAGTCAGCACCGGCAAAATGCTCAACCATTTGTTTATCCGAAAATAATGATTCATATGATACGACTTACCGACAACCAAATTGCCAAAAAGATGGCGTTCATCGACCATTACCTCCATTCCAACAATGCCGCCGACGGCTCCAAGGTCGATGCCAATGCCAATGTCACCTCCAAGAACATTGCCACCATGGAGGCCGAACTCAACAAGGACATCAACATACAGGTGAACAGGGCCTTGATCCAACAAAAGATCGCCTCTTTGTTCGGAAAAGACCTGGCCAATGAGTATGTAAGACAAATTGAGTCGCATGAAATCTATGTCCACGATGAAACCTCGTTAAAGCCCTATTGCGCCTCTATAAGCATGTATCCCTTTCTCTTGGATGGCTTGACCAAACTGGGTGGGGAAAGTCTTGCCCCAAGACACTTGGAGAGCTTTTGCGGGGAATTCGTCAACTTGGTCTTCGCGGTGAGTTCCCAATTTGCAGGGGCGTTGGCCACCGTGGAATTTTTGATGTATTTCGACCATTTTGCGGCCAAGGACTTTGGGCCCGACTATCTGGTGACCCACAAAAACATCATTGCCAACCACTTGCAGCATGTTGTCTACGCCATCAACCAACCCGCCGCGGCCAGGGGGTACCAATCCGTGTTCTGGAACATTTCCATCTATGATAGGCCTTATTTTGAAAACATGTTCGGGGATTTCGTCTTTCCCGATATGGGCAGGCCCCAATGGGAAAGTGTCAAAAGGCTTCAGGCCTTCTTTATGGACTGGTTCAACCAAGAACGCACCAAGGCCATTCTGACTTTCCCTGTCGTGACCGCCGCCATGTTGACCAAGGATGGAAAACCTGTCGATATGGAGTTTACCGAACTATGTGCCCATGAACTGAGTGAAGGTAACTCTTTTTTCATTTACCAATCCGAAAATGCGGACAGTCTGGCGTCCTGCTGTCGCCTGCGCAATGAGATCAGTGACCACACCTTCAGCTATTCCCTGGGTGCGGGAGGGGTTGCCACCGGTTCCATCAATGTCATTACCTTGAATATGAACCGTTTGGTACAACAAGGGGCCCAAATTGTGGAAGAGGTCCAAAAAATCCATAAGTACCAGGTAGCCTTTAGAAAGTTGATCGATGATTACGAACAAGCTGGGATGTTGCCGGTCTACCATGCGGGACTTATCTCGTTGGACAAGCAATTCCTTACCGTGGGCATCAACGGTATGGTCGAGGCCGCAGAAAGCCAAGGCATCCAGGTGGGCAACAACGAAAAGTACAAGCGCTTTGTCAACCAGTATCTCAAGGCCATCTATCAGGCAAACAGAAAGGCCAGGGAAACCTATGGGTATATGTTCAACACCGAATTCGTCCCCGCCGAGAACCTGGGCGTCAAAAATGCCAAATGGGACCGGGAGGATGGTTTTTTCGTGCCCCGGGATTGTTACAATTCCTATTTCTATGCCGTAGAGGACCCTCAGACCAATGCCTTGGACAAAATTATATTACACGGCAAGGAAACCATACAATATCTGGATGGGGGATCGGCTTTGCACCTCAATTTGGAGGAAACCCCGAACAAAGAAGGGTTCAAAAAATTGATCCATGCCACGGCCAATGCCGGATGCAACTATTTTTGCTTCAATATCCGTATTACCATTTGCAACGATTGTGCCCATATCGACAAGCGCACCCTTTGGGAGTGCAGCGCCTGCCATTCACAGGATGTGGACCATGCCACCCGGGTCATTGGATACCTCAAACGCGTTTCCAATTTTAGTTCGGGCAGGCAAACGGAACATGGACTCCGGCATTACCATCTCGGGGAAAACAAACATTCCAAAAAAAACCGACAAAGTCAAAGGGGAAGATACGAAAGCCTTGACACCAACGAGACCCTGAAGATTCATCGATAATTTGGAATGATGGCGACCATTGGTTATGGAACTTCCAGATTGAAATCAAAGCACCTCTTTTTCAGGGGACATCTTTAAAGAAACCACGGTGCCATTTTCCTTGACTTCATCAATCAACTGGGCTATGGTCCTTTCCTGGAAGTTGAACAGCATTTCCTTTTTGAATGGGGACACCATATGGTGCACGGGACAGGGATGGGCATCATCGCATTTGGAAAGGCCCAGGAAACATTCCTGGAACCTATGTTCCCCATCGATGCTTAAAATGGCCTGCCATAGGGTATTCTTTCGGTCCCCTTCGTCCAAGTAGAAACCTCCCCCGGGCCCTTTGGAAGAAGAAATCACTTTGTCCACGGTCAGAGTCCGGAGCAATTGCGCCAAAAAGGCCTGGGGAATCTCCAAATCATCGGCTATGGTCTTGGCCCCAACCTTTCGTTGGGGACTACTATGGATGGCTAAATAGATTACAGCCCTAATGGCATATTTTCCTGCAGTGGTAAGCATACTGAATACCTAAATCAACCATCAAAAATAATAAAATGATATTTTAATCATCTATGAAGTGGAAAAAAGGAGGCGACCGTTTAGCTTTGTTCCCATTCCAATGGATTGGACCCTACCCTATGCAGGGAAATCCTTTTCATTAAAAATTGAAAAACCGTTTTCTATGACATTAATTATTTCGGACAATTCTATCCGTTATTATTCAAAACCACGTATCTTTACACCCATACCAACAGTTGTACACTCGTTTGGCATGTGTTCCTAAAAGTAATGAGGATGACGGAAAAAGTTGAAATTGTAGGTTTGGAAGATGTAAGGCAAGTGGTTGACCGGTTCTATGAAAAAGTCAGAAATGACGTGTTGTTGTCCGATATTTTCAATGCTGTGATCCAGAACCAATGGCCCACCCACCTGGAAAAGATGTACAGGTTCTGGCAGACGGTCCTATTGGAGGAACACACCTATTATGGCAGTCCTTTTGCCCCTCATGTGAAACTTCCCGTGGATGCTTTGCACTTTGAGAGGTGGAAGGCACTTTTTTTCGAAACCGTTGATGAAAGGTTCATTGGGGAAAAAGCAGTTGAGGCCAAGTACCGTGCAGCAAAAATGGCGGAAATGTTCCAGCTCAAAATCGACCATACCCGGAACAAATAACAATCCTAAGATCATGGAAGTCAAACTTTCCGAAATTTTCTGCCATGATCCCCATTCGAAATGGTTTACGAAATCGGCCTTATTGGCATTGGATATCAAGTCGGATTTTGTCCTTCGTTTGGCCGAATACATTGGGATGACTTATTTGGAAAGGGAAATCATAGATAACAATCTATGCTATGCCCAAATTCCGGAAATCAGATCAGAATACAAACAATTCTTTTCAAGATCGGACATCCTACATTATTTGGAAAATTGCCTAAAACCAAGGCGATACCATATGGAATTGGATACAATAACCTTCCCAAAATCCATTATCTTTTGAAAGAAGCAAACATGGGTTGTCCCAAGGGTCAGGACAGTGAATACCTCTTTTCCCATGGTAATGCTTTCAATGTTGTATCCTTGCTTTCCCTCCCGGAACGGTTTCCAACGTGTATAAAAATTACACATTTGCAAATACCGGTTACACATTTTTATACACCCTTTTCCATTTATCTTTTAAAAAAAACAACCATAAACTTTTGTATATAAACTTATTACATCATTATTAAAAGAGAGGCAAAGAAAGGCACCATCTTTTCATTACAATGAAAAAGTTTTAAAATCAAAATCATATACCATGAAAAATTTAGTATTATCATTCGCCCTTACTTGTATAGGGATCAGTGCTTTTGCCCACACCGCAGAATCTGGATCGGGAGAATATATTGGCACAGAAATCCTGACACAGGAATTCTCGGAAATCAATGTTTCGGATCTTCCGGAAGCCGTAACAAAAGCCGTGGCAAAGGATTACTCCGGGGCCACTATAGACAAGGCATATGTAAATGGGAGTTCTCAATACAAGTTGGAGATTTCCATGGAGGACGGTACTGCATTGACTCTATATGCGGATGCCAATGGAAACTGGATAGAACTATAGGGACAGTTTTTGAGATTGTTCTGGTTAGAGGGGGACTGCATATCATGCAGTCTTCCTTTTTTAACCCATTTTTGGAATGCTAAGCCCATCGAGTATCTACAGACCATCATAAATCCCCAATACCTGTTCAAAAGTGACCGTATCCCTTCATTGGCATTTGTGGGGACAACCAAAACACCCGCCAAAATATATTTATGTCTCGGTAATACCCTTACGAACATTATAGGAAATCATTTCATTATTTTATGTACTTTTAGTGAAGTAATGCTCCCCCTTAACCAATTTAAGCAGTAAAATAGCTTATGTTAGACAAGGAACCGGACAAAGGGCAGTTGTTCAAATATCTGGAAAGTGTCTTTACGGATTTGGAACAACAAAAGATAGCCTTGGATAAGTCCGCCATTGTGGCCTTCACGGACATCAAGGGCAATATCACTTACGTCAATGACAAGTTTTGTGAGATTTCCAAATTTTCACACGACGAACTGATCGGACAAAACCATCGTATCATCAATTCCGGCTACCATGAACCGGAATTCTTCAGAAACCTCTGGAGGACCATAGCCAAGGGCATGGTCTGGAACGGCGATATCCGGAACAAGGCAAAGGATGGTTCGTTTTACTGGGTAGCCACCACCATAGTGCCCTATCTCGATGCCCGTGGCAAACCCTACCAATATGTCTCCATACGGTTCGACATCACCAAACAGAAAAAACAGGAACTGGAACTGAAACACAGGACCAAACAGTTGGAGGATTTTTGTTTTATCGTTTCCCACAACCTAAGGGCACCCCTTTCCAACCTTCTTTTATTGACATCCATGATCGAGGGATGTGAAAGCTTTGAAGAGCAAAAACTCCTTATCGATAGGGTAGCCAAACCGGTCCACCTCCTCAATGAAATATTCAATGAACTCATAGCATCCCTACAAATCCGTCAGGATGGTGAAATAAAAAGGGAATCCCTTTTTCTTCAAGATTGTTTCGACAAAATAGTGGAATCCCTCAATGTAGAGGTGCTCTACCCCGATAGTAGCATACGTTCCAATTTTACCAAGGCACCTACCATCCAATATCCCAAAAAATATTTAATGAGCATTATGCAGAACCTGCTGAGCAATGCTATTCGATATGGTTCGCCCGATAGAAAATTGAAAGTGGAAGTGAAAAGCTATGAAAAAAACGGTTCCATTTGGATGGAAGTGAAGGACAACGGAATCGGCATCGATATGAAGGCGAATGGAAAGAAATTATTCGGCTTACGGAAGACCTTTCACCATAACCATGATGCCAAGGGCTTCAGCCTTTTTATCACCAAGACCCAGGTGGAGACCATGGGAGGTTCCATCCATGCGGAAAGCGAACTTGGGAAGGGAAGCTCCTTTTATGTCCAATTCAATAAAAACGATTCCATATGAAAGCAATTGATACCCTTTATTTGGTGGATGATGACGATACCTACCAATTCATTGTTGAAAGGACCTTGGCCAGTTTTGATTTGGTAAAGTCCATCAAGATCTTTTCCAATGGCAAGTTGGCCATCGATTTTTTGGAAGCTGCCATAGACAACCCTGACCAGGTTCCCGATATTATTTTATTGGACCTGACCATGCCCGTTATGGATGGATGGCAGTTCCTTGAGAATTATCTCCTCCTAAAGCCCCGTATAGGCAAAAAAATAACCATCTATGTGGTCTCATCCTCCATTGACCCCACGGATATGGAGCGGGCCAAGGCCATAAGCGAGGTCACCGATTATATTGTAAAACCATTGAGCAAGGAAAAGCTTATTTCCTTGTTGGGTTCATTGGCCTGAAATCCCAATGAGTCGTTATCGATCCAGTGAACGTGTTTGAGCATTACAACCCTCATCAGCAGATAAAAGGAAAAAAGAATCGTTGAATTGCAATCGACCCTTTGGGAGCCAACTTTAAGAATTCCAGTCCGATACCACAGAAAAAAAATGTTCAACTTTCCTGTTTTTCCAGTTATAACAGAAGTTCCGACCCTCAAAGCCTATGGAAAAAGTAGGTTATTTATCTTCATTTGAAAGGCTGAGCTGTTGATTAATTCAAAAATAATTGTCAAAAAATCAAAAAAATAATAATTTCATGTGATTTTCCCCTACAAAAAGTAGCTAATTATTGTACAACATAAACAATACCTACTCGCAAAGAGGCATTGTATAAACCAACCATCCAGATGTGGAACAGGATCATAAAAACATCTTTGGCGCTCTATATTCCACTGTTGATCTTTAGTCTTGCATGGGGCTATCTTCAAAAGCAAAGCCTTATTACGAACATCGCCCATATTCAGCAAAGGAATATCCTTAACAAAAGCTATCATCTGGCCGATCAATGTGAAGTACTCATAGACATTACTTCGTATTGGTCCAATGTCGTGTTCCCTACCAATTTCTCAGAGGGCAAGCCCTTGGATCCAGCCTTTATCGATGAATATATAAAAATCATGCAGGGATATGAAGTGTATGACCAACTTCGATTTTTGGATTTGCACGGAAATGAACTTTTACGCTATGAAAGGACCGATAAAAACACCATGGAACCCAAAGAACTTCAAAGCAAGGCAGGTCGCGGTTACTTTCAAAAAGGACTTTCGCTCGAAAAGGGCCAAGTATACATCTCCCCCATTGAACTGAACAAGGAACATGGAAAAATAGAGGTTCCCCACAAACCTGTCATTAGAGGTGTGACCCCCATATTCGATTCCAACGGTGCACAAATAGGATTGGCCGTGACCAATTTCAACATGAACAAAGTCTTCGATTTGATGAAGGCCAGGATATCAGGGGACAACTTTTATCTGGTGGACCATGAACGGAACGTAATTACCACCAATCTTTCGGCCAACATCCTGCCGCACCAGGCCAACATGAGCCAAATGGATTCATCCATCCAAAACAAACTGAAGCTAAGGAACCTGATTTTTGAAAAAGATACCTTTTTTATGGAAAAAGGGAGTCTATGGGTATACCAAAAGATCCATATTGGATTTGAAAAAAATGTGGGCATGAACCGTTATCCGGACATGGTAAAGGTCATCACGGAGAACGATTGGGCCATCATACAGGAAATCCCTCCTTCCTATATTAGGGGGAGGTTACAGACCATCAGAAAAAACCTGATCCTGTTCAACTTTCTGACCCTGATCGTAATCATATTGATCGCTCTCGGATACGCCAAGTCACAAAAGGAAAAAAGAAACTTCGTTGCCGAGCTCAAAAAAAAGAATAAGGCCCTATTGAACAATAAGGTCAAGCTGGAATCCACCAATCGACTGTTAAAGCGTTCCAATCAACGATTACAGGTACGTAATGATCAATTAAAGGATTTCAATTATGTGGTGGCCCATAACCTGAAGGCACCGGTAAGTAGTATGTCCATCATAGTGGACATGCTTTGTAAATCGAACGATCCGGAAACATTCAAAGAACTGTTACCCAAATTGGAAAGCCTTTCCTCCAACATCAGTACATTGACAGAGGATGTGGAAACCTACGTCTCCATTTTGGTTAATCAGGGACTTAAACTGGAAAACGTGAACCTCCTTTTATTGGTGAAAGAGATCAAAAAAGATTTTTTGGATTCCCTTTTGGAAGAAGATTCCAAAGATTTTGAAATCATATATCGGTTTGAAGCCTGGCACACCCTTAAATGTTCCAGGTTTTACATGAAAAGCATCGTTCAGAATTTTTTATCCAATGCCTTAAAATACAGAAGGACAAATGTGGATTCCCACATCATTTTTGAAAGTGCATAGGAAAAGGATCAAAAGGTACTCTACATCAAGGACAATGGTCTTGGCATCGACCTCAAGCGCCATGGTGACAACTTGTTCAAGCTCTACAAAAGATTCCATCGCAACATATCCGGAAAGGGAATGGGACTTTTTATTGTTAAATCCCAAGTGGAGGCCATGGATGCCTCCATCGAGGTGGAAAGTGAAGAAAATATAGGGACAACATTTAAAATCAAATTCAGGGACATATGAAAAAACCGAACATTCTATTGGTGGATGATGACGAAGTATACCTATACGTCACGACGAAAATCTTAAAGAACCTTACCAAGGATATTCTGGTCAATACGTTCACGGACGGGGAACAGGCCATTGAATATATCCGGCTGTGCATCCAAGGAAGCGTCGAACTGCCCGAAATCATATTGTTGGATATCAACATGCCATTTTTGGATGGATGGGGATTCCTGTCGGAGTTTAAAAAAATGAAACCGGTACTTCCCAACCACCAAGTGAACATTTTTATGGTCACTTCCTCCAACAATCCGAACGATTTCAAGCGGGCCCAGGAATTTGAAGAATTGACAGGTTATGTCATAAAACCGGTATATGAGGATAAGATGGCCGAAATTTTAACCGAGGTGTACAACGGGAATTGGTAACATCATTTTTTGACTTATTACACTTTTGACCTTGATCCATATTTGGATAAAACTTCCAAAAAGTTAGGTATTACCGGTAATCGGCAAGGAACCATCTACCGGAACATTTCCTTTTCCCACACCAAACGATGGTCCTGGTCCACCAGTGACACCAAATACCTAAGCCCATTATAATCATGGGCTGGGATCCAACCGTTGTAGATTCCGGTAGATTTCGTGGCAGAAACCACATCCGATTTACATATATCTAATTATCAATACTTTAACACCGAAATCTTAAACGCATTCCCGTTAAGAAAACGGAAAGCAAAAAACAACTTTTGAACACAAACTTTGTGTGTTTCAAACTGTTCAAATTTAAGAAATCAAAAATTCCCATTGTAGGAAAACACAGAAAATTTCAAAATGTAAAATCAAATAGAATTGCCTAGGGTTCTGTCGCATTAAATAGGGAAGATTATAAAAGAATTAACTTTAGGACTTACTAACCATATATTATGTTCAAGTATCATCGCTATCCCAGAATTGTGATATTACAAGCAGTTTATTTTAAGTTACGATTTACTTGGAGCTATCGGGATGTAGAAGAATTAATGGCAATCAGGGGTGTTAAAGTAGATCACTCTACGATACAGCGATGGGTTTTCAAGTTTTCAAAGGAAGTAGAGAGCAATGTGCATAAAAGAAAGCGGGTTGTCTGCAATAGTTGGCGAATGGATATAACCTATATCAAGGTAGCAGGATTGGACAGTTATCTATATGGATCGGTTGATAAATATGGTAATACCGTTGATTTTCTATTGACCAAAAGGAGAATGAAGGGGTCGGCCCAGAAATTTCTCAATAAGGCGATATTGAACAATGGCAGACCCATGATAATAAATATAGACAAAAGTGGCGCCAATGCCTCTGGCATAAAAACATAGAACAAACGAAGTTGTTCGGTGAAAGGGATACAGGTCCGTCAATGTAAGTATCTGAACAATATAGTAGAGCAGGACCACAGTGCAATTAAAGGACGTATCAACATAAGTTGTGGATTTAAAGAATTTGAATCCGCACAGCGGACATTGGCGGGTATAGAAGTTGTAAACATGATCAGGAAGGGTCAAATCATAGATCCTAAATCGACCGTGTTTAAAACATTTTGTTCATTGGCGGCATAATTTAAAAATTCAATTGGTTTTATAGGGTTGCAATGGATTAATGCGACAGAACCCCTCTATTTCATTTTAAAAAATTCATTTAATCTTTCCAATGGTTCCCAAAACTCTTCTCACCTCGTTTTCCAACTTGGCAAAATCCTGCCCGGCCAACACTTCCTTGCCGATCAATTGTGATCCCATGCCCACACAGGTGACCCCTGCGTTGAACCATGCCCTCAGATTGGGTTCTTCCGTGGTGACCCCGCCGGTGGGCATCACCTTGGTCCAGGGCTGTGGCCCTTTGATGGCCTTCACGAATTCCGGGCCGTAGGTGGATCCCGGAAAAAGCTTGATGATCTCGCAGCCCAGTTCCTCCGCCCTGTTGATCTCCGTCAGGGAACCACAGCCCGGCGACCAGAGCACCTTTCTACGGTTGCACACCATGGCGATATCCTCGCGCAAGGACGGGGTCACCACAAAATTGGCACCCATCTGCATAAAGAGCGATGCCGCGGCCGCATCCGTTATGGAGCCAACGCCCATCATCATCCCAGGAAGTTCCTTTATCGCAAATTTGTTGAGCTCCGAAAAGACCTCGAAGGCAAAATCGCCCCGTGCCGTGAACTCCATCAAACGGGCTCCACCATCATAGCACGCCCTCAACACTTTCTTGCCCAATGCCACATCGGGGTGGTAGAAACCACATCCGATTTATATATATCTAATTATCAATGCTTTAACACCTTAATCTTAAGGGAATTCCCCTTAAGAACACGGAATACAAAAAACAACTTTTGAACACAATTTTCATGTGTCTAACTATCTGCAAATATAATAGTATTAAAGCTATTTGTTTTCAACTTATAGAGTTCAATTTTTATTTTCAACTGAACTTCTATTTCAATTAGGTGTTGATCAAAACGTGTTTGCGAATATTAAGGAAATGACCTGATTTAGCAACTTTAATAAGATTTTGATGCAATTGTAACTATTACCTATACTTCAAGGACAACTGCCCCAATTGCCATATAATCTTAATGGAATCCTTCATGGACAATTTTGAACCATCGGCATGTATCCATCGCTTTAAAGGCTGTTCGCAAATAAGCGACGTGGCCCTTTCTTTTCCATACATTTTACCCATCCTTATAAAGATTTCCACGTCGAACAACCATCTAGTCTTGAAAGGTTTGTCAAATACGTAGGCAACAGTACTTGGTCGCATTACTTTGGCACCACATTGGGTATCTTTGAAAGGCATTCCCAATATTTTCTGAATAATCAGGTTGATGGTCTTACTAATGATCTTTCTTGCGGATTCCTTAGTGATGTCAGCACCCATTCTACTGATTCTGGAACCGCTGACGATATCAAACTTGGAGCCTTCAATGGTTCGTACCAATTCATCGAAATCCGTAAAATCAGTGGAAAGGTCTGCATCCAAATAACCCATATAATCAAATTGCCCATCTTTGGCCAAGTGCAGGATTCCTTGCCTTACCGCTTCGGCCTTACCCCCGTTTTGGGCACAATCATAAATACTGATACTATCTTCATTACCTTTTCTTATTTCTTCGAGAACTTTTAATGTATTGTCCGTACTACCATCATTCACAAAGCAAAGATGATAACCTGGATGGCGCCTGGCAAAATCTTGAAATTCCTTTCCGCTCAAACGATCTTCTTCATTATAGCACGGGATAACAACACCTACACAATGCTTTTGAATCAATTGTGTTTCTTTTTTTACAGAACGTTTCTCCAATATTGGAGGTCCAATGGTTCGTTTTACCCTGGCCACCATTTCATCCAATCCGATGGGCTTTTTCATGTAATCTACAATACCCATTTCAAAACCATTGAGAATCACCTTTTCATCATTATTTCCTGACATCACCATAATTGGGGTGTTCAAGTCAATGTCTTTCAGCTGATCAATGACTTCCAAGCCTGTCATTTCTGGCATGTTCATGTCCATGATCACCAAGTCGGGCTTAAATTCTTTGAAGATTTCTAATCCTTCCTTTCCAGTGGTAGCGGTCTTTACTAAATAACCGATTTCTTTAAGTTTCTTCTGTACCGATAGCAGTATCAACTGCTGATCATCTATTGCTAAAATTTTCATAGGTTAAGGTTTTATGTTTATGATCAAACTTGGAGCAAAACTATCTCAAGTTGACGTCACCTCATTTCCAAAAAAGTTGGAAATCAATTAAGTGTAGACGAACGGTAAAATTGGGCCGATGGATAGTTCGCTGGTTTTTCAACAATATTTAGACCTTTAAACTGTTATATTTTCTGACATATTATTATGCAAAAACAAACCAACATAACCTTGGCCATTGCGCTGGTATTTGGGCTAATTTTTCATGGGGCAACCATCTTTTTTACCTTGGAAAGCACCTATGATGCCCTTATCCACCTTTTTTTTGCAGACCATTATGCCAGCAGCTGGTTCGAGCCGTGGGATTATCGTTGGTACACAGGTTTCACGGTACAGGGATATCCACCCTTGGTTCATCAGTGCATAGCATTGCTTTCTTATATCGGAGGATTAAAGTTTGGGATGTTTACCATGGCATTGCTGATCATTGCCTTGTTCATCACCGGAGCGTATCGATTCGCTTTGGTTATTACCGCTAACCGAAAAATAGCTGGCTACACAGCATTACTTGCTGCATTTTCCAGCATGTTTTTAGAAACCTTGCACATATTTGGTCAATTGCCCAGTTTGATGGGCATCTCTATTTTGATGCATGCAATGCCAGAAATCTACATGTGGATCAAAACTGGAAGAATGTTTAAACTGTTATCATCGTTGTCTATGATTGCAGTAACGGTAACCTCACATCATGTCACTCCCATCTTTGGAATGGTCTTTTTTATCTTCCCTTTAATTGGGTTGGTGGTTATGGATGCCTCCAAAGAAGCAGTGGAAATTAATACCAAAATCACTTTCAGGATATTTCTGCAGCAGTTCAAACGTCTTTTTTGGCGTATTGTCTTTTTTGGTGGCGGTTCTTTGATAGCCATTGTAGGTTGTATATTACCGTATTGGATCAACTCCAAAAGGAATCCGATTACCCAAGTGCCAATTCCGCATGGATCTCGTGACAACTTTCTGGAAGTTACCTCTTCTGGATTAGTGTTCTTTTTGATTCCCTGGGGGATATTATTGTTTATCCTGCCATACCTGTTTTACCGTTTTTACAGCAAGCGATTGTTATTTTTTGGTCTGTCCTTTTCCATGCTGACATTGCTTGGAACCGGAGGCACAACTCAGCTGCCCAAAATGTTGTTGGGCGAGAACGCCTTCAATATCCTTACGCTCGACCGTTTTACGCTGTGGGCCACCATTATGGCTCTGCCCCTGTTTGGAGAGTTTGTGTATCGTTTGGTGGAAGGCGACATCAGGGAACAACTCCTTAAAGCATTTAAAAAACCATTGCACTATGTGTTGGCCGGTGGATTGGGAATCTCATTCATCGCCGTGGCCATATTTACCATGAGCCTCAACTATTTTAGGCCATCGCAACCACAACGGATCAATATGCTGCCCATTATCAATTTCCTGAACCAAGATCAACATGATCAATGGCGCTATTTACCTTTAGGGTTCGGAGATCAAATGGCATGGCTTTCCGCACAGACCAATGCCATGACCGTTGATGGGAACTATCATTCTGCACGAAGGTTGCCGGAATTGACCACAAGGGCCATTGAACGACTGGAAAATTCAAAGTTCAGAGGTGTGGAGGGTATTGGTTCCCTGCAACAATTTTTGACCGTTCCGGAGAAGTACAATCTTAAGTATATATTTTCCAACGATAAGTTCTACGACCCTATTCTCTATTTCTGCGGATGGCAACGCTTGCAGCAACTCGAAAATGGCATCATGGTTTGGGAGCGACTCAATATTTCCCCTTTGCCCAAGGTAATTCCCAAAGAAGATGTGCCCAACTTCTTGAAGCTCATGTGGGGACTGATTCCTGTAGGCACTTTGATTCTGGCGTTTATCATCAATATTCTCCCCTGCCCCTTCCATGGAAAAGCCATTGGCAAGGAGCATCTGATCATTCTTGTTGGGCTTTGTGCGCCCTATCCATTCCTGATAATCCTGAAGTTCCCGGCCTTTTTGTTGGGCAAACAGATAATATGAGGTTCGCACGGTTAACTTGTTGGCCCTTGCCAATTGAATGGCCACTTCATAATCCGCAGGATAATGCTGCCCGCCCCCAGCAGCATCAATGGCACTTGTAATTCCAAACCTGTTCAATTCCCGATAAAATTGGAGGGTGCTGTTCAGCCGCTCCTGCTCGTTCAATTTTGTGGTAAGGCCCAGCGTAGTATAAATGGCCTTGGGAGTCTCCTTCGCATAGAGCATACCTGTTGGGATACCGTCCTTATCCAATTCCACCAAACTTCCTTCATAAAAAGTATCCTTATCATAACCCAAAACTTCAATTCCCTTTTTGTTCAGGAAGGCCTTGCCATACAGGTAGGTGATGAAGACCGGTTTGTCCGGCACGGCAGCATTTATCTCGTCCAAGGTGGGTTGGCGTTTTTCTTCGAACTGGAATTCATTCCACCCCCCGACCACCTTTATCCAGGTGCCTTCGGGGGTCCTTGCCGCTTGTTCCTTTAGCAATTCCATGGCCCTGTGCAAGGTTTTCACCCCGTCCCACCGCAATTCACTGTTAAAGTTGAGCCCCTCTCTTATGATATGGATATGGCTATCGTTCAAACCGGGGATCACCGTTTTTCCCAAAGCATCGATTACCAAGGTGGAATCATTCTTGAATTTTGCCAAAATCGACCTGGAGGTACCTGTGGCCAAGATGATCCCATCTTTTGATGCAACGGCTTCCACAAATTCGCCAGGCTTCTCCATGGTGGTCACTTTTCCATTGACCAGTATAAAATCGGCATTGTGCTGCGCACAGGACAACAGTCCCAACAACAAAATGGACATTGTGATGATTCTTTTCATGTGTCTTCGTTAAAAAGGTTATCTGCCTTATTGACCTTACTCATTTTTCAAGAAGAAATCCAACAAGCCTTTCTGTACTTGAGCGGTCTGTTCCTGGACCACCCAATGTCCCGAACCTGCTATTTTGGTTTCGGTGACGTTCGTTGCCACCAGCCTGCAATGTTCCGCCAAAAAGGGGGCACTGAAATATTCACCTCCCATGGCAAGCAAAGGCATTTCAAGTTTATGTTTCATGAATTCATGGTTGTCGGCCACATCCTTCTGAAAATCGCCGAACCAGTGAAAACTTCCGGTGGTCGAGCCTTTCACGGAATAGGCCCTTATGAACTCATCCTCCTCTTCCTTCGAGAAGAGGTGCGCCATGGGGGTGACGGTCGTCCAAAAGTCTTTAAAAAAGATTGCTTCCTTCCCTGCCACAATTTCCCCGGCGACAGGTCTGGAAAAAAATCCGAAATGCCATATCGTTGTGGACAGCTGTTGCCAAACAGGTTCCACTCCGGGCAGCAATGCGTCCAGAAGGGCGACTTTCCGGACCTCATCACCAAACTGGGCGGCATAGGCGTAAGCGACCATCAACCCGATATCGTGCCCGACCAGATTGATCTTTTGGTAACCCAATTCCTTGACCAGTTCATGGATGTCCATGGCCATGGTCTTTTTATCGTACCCACTTTCGGGTTTGCCCGATTCACCAACCCCTCTCAGGTCTGGGGCTATTACGGTAAAATGCTTGGAAAGTTCGGGCAACAAACGGTTCCACATGTACCAATTTTGGGCAAATCCATGCAATAGCACCAATGGCTCTCCCTGTCCTCCGATCACATAGTGGATGTTTACCCCATTGACCTGTTTGATGCCATGTTTGAAATTCGTTGGGGGATCCGCCGGCATTACCACAGCTGCGTTACCGATATCCTCCGATACTGGTGTTTTGGGGCTTTCCTCCTTGTTCGTGCCCATACAGTTGGCAAGTAAGATAAGGAGGGTGATAAGACCACCGAACATGGCGGTCTTTCTTAAATTGATATGTATTTCCATGACTTCGTCGATTACTGTTTATGTTGAACTCTCTGCAAACCTTGAATGCATCGGGCCATCAATGTTTGAGCATTTCCTGGGCATACTGAACACCCAGTCCATACCCTCCCGCATACTTCTTAATGAGATCGTTGACCTGCACATAGGTTGATTTTCTGGCCCAATCCCTTTGGAGCTCAAGGAGGTATTGCACTGAGGTCATCGGTTTGACACCCGCCTGGACCATCCTTTCGATGCTGGTCTCATGGGCCTCCTTGCTTACATCCCCACAGGCATCGGTAAGAATGTAGACATCATATCCTTCTGCAATAGCGGAAAGAGCAGGTCCCGTGATACATACGCTGGTCCAAAGCCCGGCAAGAACGATTTTCTTTTTTCCTTTTCCAATGATGGCTTTGTGGGCATTGACATCCTCCCAAGTGTTCATGGTGGTCCTATCCAGATAATTGGAGGTGGAAGGTGGGTAAAACTCCAAAATTTCAGGAAAAACAGGTCCGCTGAAAGATTTTTCGGCCACTGTGGTCACCACAGTGGGCACATTGAAGATCTTGGAAGCCCCTGCAACAATGGCAGTGTTGTTCCTAAGCTCGTTGATGTTGCCACTTTTCGTGGCAAAGGCCATCTGGCCTTCAAAATCGATAAGGACCAAGGCATGGTTCTCAGGAGTTAGGAGTTCCGGTGATGGTTCTTGCCCATAATTTACGAGGGACAATAAACTTGTAAAGGCGATAATGATACTTTTGACATTTTTTTTCATTGTAGTGTAATTTAGATTGAACAAAATATTAGTTATGCTTGTCGGTTTGTGCTTCCTTTAATCCCATGGTCTTTTCGATCCATTCCCATATATAGGAGGCATCCTCTTTCCATGTGGGTTGACCCAGAACAAAATGGTTACGGCCCTTGAATTCGATATAATCGGTGACGGCTTGGCTTTCACCATATTTCCTATAATTGGCATAGTTGAGGGATGCCGGTATGGAGTGGTCCTTACTTCCGGAGGTAATGAGTAATGGGGCGCGGAAATCCTTAAAATTTACCCTTGCTGCCTTTGTAATGGTATCCCTTACTATTGTTTTGGATTCGGGAACCACGTATGCGTAATAGGATTCCTTCTGCTCCTCACAGCCCATCCCGTTGGTAAAGGCGTATTGCCACTGTCTGAATGACATGAGATAGGCTTTTTGGGTCGATGTAAAAAAACCAAGTGCTCCCCAGCCTGCTTTTAAGAAGGATGCTTTTAGGGTAAAAATTCCTAGAGGTGGAACCGGATGGATGGCCACACCCGCCGATCCGATACCCCGTTGCAATAAGATCTGTACGATCAACCCACCAATGGAATGGCCTATAAGTATGGGCTCTGCAGGCAGGGATTTAGCAATTTGGGCAAAAAAATCCGTCAGATCGGACAATCGGTTGGACGCAATGTCGGGATTGGGCTGACCGTTCCGAAGTGCTTCGGGGGAACGTTCTTTGTGGGGCCAGGCCGGTGCAAGGGTTCGATAGCCCTTGCTTTCAAAATAGGATTTCCACTGGTCCCAGCAACTGTTATGGATAAATGCCCCGGTAATAAAAAGAATGGTTTTGGCTTGCATGTGCTCCTGTAATTTTAATTGTTGTTTATGGATTACATTTCAAGTGCCAAAAGTTCATATAATTGAAAATCAACTATTTAAATTGAAAAAATGAATTCATATACCATGATATATCGTGGTCTTGAAGGCAAGACCGTGAAATAAAACGGAAGGGCATAACCCGTAGGACAACCCTTAAAATCAGGGACCGATTATTTTACCTATCCAAAGGCCGGGGCATCCAGATAATTGCTACCTTGGCTAAGCATATCCAAATAATTGATTTATAATAAATTGAGGAAAAGTTGAACATTTAAAATAAAAGGCGATGTTTAAGTTGTTTGTATGCCTGAGTGCTTTGGTTTGGGGCTATACAATCGTCATCGCCCAGGAATCCCCTTATAAATCCCACAAAGAATTACTTCTTCTATTAAAATCCAGCAAACCGGATTCCAATCGGATCCAACTCCAATTTGCGCTTGGAAATGCCTATCTGGACAGGTTCGGTTTTCTCTTGGAGCGCCAGAACATATTGTCCGACAGTGCCATCACCTTATTCAAGGAGGCCCTTTTCCTGAGTGATTCCCTACAATTGGAACCCTATAAAAATGAAAGTCTTTGTCTTCTTGGCTGCGCCTATTTGAGGGTAGGCGAACTGTCAAAAGGCAAAGACTACTACATGGAGGTCATAAAAAAATATCAGAAAGAAGGAAACAAGCAAAAAGAGGCCCGGGTTTGGGAAAAATTGGGTTTTGACTATAATCGCGAGGAAAGAACCTATACTGTGGCACTGGAGGCCTATCGAAGAGCATTGGAACTTTATCGGGAACTGGACGATAAGGACCACGAAGCAGGGGTCATGTTGAAAATTGCCGATCACCATTTTGCTTTTGATAAGGTGTACTTGGCCGAAAAGGAGCTGTCTTGGGTTCTGGACACCTACAAAAACATTGGCCACGAAAAACTATACGACACCTACTACATGCTGTCGGTGGTCAATAGACATAGGGGAGATTTCGATAAAGCCCTCCTGTATGCCCAGGAGTGCATAAAGAATATGGAAAAAACCAAGGATGTTGGAAATCCAGAGACATTTTACGGGGAGCTTGCCATGGTATACCAGGAATTGGGACAACATGAGGAAAGTATAAAATGGTACCGCAAGGATTTGGAACTGATCGTTGGGAAGAATCGCAACAAGGTTTTAATATTCAGGACAGCGGGACTATTGGCCCTTCAATTGATCAAAGGGGGAAAAGCATATGAAGCGATGTCCCTCATCACTGAAATCAATGCAAAGTTTCAGCCAATGAGCCCTTTGGAATTGGCCACAATGGCCCAAAATTTTGGATATTGCCATGAAGCACTGGAAGATTATCCAAATGCAGAGAAGTATTTTCTTGAAATGATCGATCAATATGGCAAGGCAAGTCATGATGATGGGTTCCAAACCTTGGCCTATAGGGACGCCGGAAACTTTTTCTTGAAGGCAAAAAAAAATGAACTGGCTCAATATTTTTTGAACAAGGCGACCGTTAATGAGGGTTCAGGGCTTCCCCGTTCGGTCATCAAGGACATTTATCTACTAAACTTCAGGGCAGACTCCACGATGGGGAACTATTTGTCCGCCATTGAATCCTTTCAGAAATACAAAAGCCTGAATGACACTATCTTCAACGATAAGCGAAACAAACAAATCGAAGAATTGCAGGTAAAATATGAAACGGCCAAAAAGGAAAGTGAAATCCAACAATTGACCAACAATAATTTTCTACAGCAAAACAAGCTCAAGAATTCCCTAGTCGTTCGCAACAGTATTATTTCCGCTGCCCTTATCCTCATTGGGATCGTATATTATCGCTATTTATTAAAACAGAAAACGAACAAACTATTGGAGCACAGCCAAATCGAGATTGCCCAAAAGAACAGGAACCTGGAACGATTGGTCAGTGAAAAGGAATGGCTCGTCAAGGAAATCCACCACCGGGTGAAAAATAATTACCAAATGGTGATGGGCCTGCTGGGCACCCAGTCCGGGTACCTGAAACACGAAGAGGCATTGATGGCCATAAAGGAAAGCAAACAGCGTATACAGGCCATGTCCATTATCCATCAAAAACTATATCAGTCCAATAACCTTTCAGCGATACATATGCGGGACTACGTTCCCGAACTTGTCGAGTTCTTAAAATTCAGTTATGACCACAACCCCAAGATCAAGTTCAGTCTGCAGATTGAACAGATCATCCTTGACCATACCTTTGCCATACCCCTTGGATTGATTTTGAACGAGGCCATAACAAACTCCCTTAAGTATGCATTCATCGAAACAGGCGAAGGGACCATTACCATTTCCTTACGGGAAACCTCCAAGGGGCAATTGAAGCTAGTGATCGGGGACAATGGAATAGGGATACCGGAAAGGTATACCACCAACGCTCCACAATCCATGGGCCTGAACCTTATAAAAGGATTATGTGAGGATATCGGAGGCCATTGTAAACTAGAGAACAAAGGAGGGACCAGACTCTCGATCATATTCCCCAGCAGTTAGGGGGTATTGGTATATTAAATTTTTCGTACCAAGTGAATATTTCCATCATGAAAGAAAAGATACTCATCGTTGAAGATCAGTTCATCGAAGCAGATTACCTAAGATCGATACTTGTGAAGGCGGGCCATAAGGTTTGTGGCATTGCAAGATCCGTTTCCCAGGCCGAGGAAATCATAGAACAGGAAAAACCGAAAATTGTGCTATTGGATATTTTCTTGAAGGGCAGGGCGACAGGTATCGATCTTGCCCATCAATTGAGAAAAGAGCACATTGCCTTTATTTATTTATCGGCCAATTCCAATGAGGACATATTGAACCAAGTAAAAGCCACGGAACCCTTTGGGTTTCTGGTCAAACCCTTTAAGGAAAAAGATCTTTTGATCGCCTTGGAAATTGCACAGTATCGTCTGGAATACAGCCTTGAGTCCAGGCTCCATAGGGAAGAGGTTTTACAAAAACAATTGGCCGGCATCATACAAGGTAAGGGGGGGTGGAAAGAAAAATTATTGGCCTTTTGTCCAGTCCTTCAGCCCTATTTCCCTTTCGATTATATAACAGCGGGCCTAAATACCACATTCGACAAAGCATCCAGTCATGCCCCCGGATTTCTAAGAATAGGATTTGATGAGTACCAATTCTTCGGCCTCAATGAAATATCCAATATCACGGGTATTTCAGAAGAACGGCTCCAACTTTTGCATGCCCGGACCCCTATCGGGTCAAGATCTGAACTCTACACTACTGAGCGTTTTAGAGATGCGATCAAAGACCCTTCGATACCGAAGCTCATTGCGGACACCTTTAAAATAAAATCACGTCTTCTTATCGTCCTTCGATTACCCGACGGTCAATTGTTCAGTTTCAATTTTTACAGTAAGAATCCAAATACCTACGGACAAGAACATATTTCTGCCTTTCAACGGATGGAAAATCAATTGGCCAAGGGCATGGGATCCATTTTCTTACAGGAACGTAATGAAAGGGCAGATTTAGGCCACCAACAGGTAAATGCTTTTGAAGAAAGGAACCTGCCCCCCATCTTTTATGGGATTATAGGCACAAGCCACCTTTTGTTGAAGGTCATTGACCACGTTAGGATTGTGGCCCCCACGGATACATCTGTATTGATTTTGGGAGAAAGCGGGACCGGAAAAGAGAAAATTGCAAATTGCATTCATGACCTGTCTCCAAGGAAGGAAAAACCTTTTATAAAGGTCAACTGTGCCAACCTGCCCGCGAATCTGATCGAATCAGAATTGTTCGGTCATGAAAAAGGAGCGTTCACCGGGGCCGTTGAAAGAAGGATCGGCAAGTTCGAGCTAGCGGATACCGGCTCCATATTCCTTGATGAAATCGGGGAACTGTCCCTTGATCTCCAAATGAAGTTATTGGGGGTCCTGCAAGAAAGGGAAATCGAACGGGTCGGATCCCAATCCCCAAAAAAAGTAAATGTCCGCGTCATTGCAGCCACCAATAGAAACCTTGAAAAAGAAGTCGCGGAAGGTAGGTTCAGATTGGACCTCTATTACAGATTGAACGTGTTCCCGATAATGTTGCCTCCCTTACGTGAACGGCGGGAGGATATCGCGGCCCTATCCAAGCACTTTATAAACCATTACAATCGTAAGACCGGAAAAAAAATTACAGGTCTATCGAACAGGGCCTTAAAAAAGCTTGAAGCATACCACTGGCCCGGCAATATCCGCGAACTGGAACATTTGATGGAAAGAACCATTCTTTTGTCCAAGGAAGCCATTATCGATGACCTCACTATCATACCACTCTACCAAAAAGATCCTGAAGCTTCCAATGAGTCCCGCATAAAGACCATGGAGGAAAATGAAAGGGACCATATCCTGTACATATTGGAAAAGTGCCAAGGTAAGATCTGGGGGCCGGGCGCCGCAGCGGAACTATTGAACCTACATCCTTCAACCCTTAAATCAAAGATGAAAAAATTGGGCATCAAGAAGAATTATATAAATTAAATGAACACATCCTGGCAATTACATGTCCCTATCCGATGGATTTATTTCATTGATGCCCAACGTATTTTCTCAATGTCAATGATTTATTTGCATACATTAGGGTGTTTCGATCCCCTATCCAGAAAACATATAATTAACCCATCTATACCCTAAAAAATGAAAAGAAAAGGATTCATTACAGCACTTCTTGCAATTTCAGCAGTGCCACTGTTTGGATTTACGCCATTCGAGAGAATTTCGAAAAAAAAAGAAAAAGGGTTTAAAATCACGGCCGGAGAAGGTCGTATTCATGGGCATTTAAAATTAAAAGGAGTGAATTCCAACGTTTTGGACGTCAAAGTCTCCGGTAAGGACACAAAGGGCCACTTGGCTATATTCGAGCAGACGTCGCTTTCACAAGGGAGAGGGACTCCCCTCCATATCCATACTTCGCAAGATGAAATATTTTACATACTGGAGGGAGAATACCATTTTCAGGTCGGAGATGAAAAATATCATATGTCCGTAGGCGATAGCATATTTTTACCTCGAAAGGTGCCCCACGCCTGGACACAAAAATCCGTAACGGGAAAGATGACCGTAATCTTACAGCCCGCGGGGAAACTGGAAGATTTTTTTGTGACAATGGCCGGATTGGACCATGAACCAACCCCAGGGGAAATTGAACGAATTTTTGAAGAAAATGAAATGAAAGTTATAGGTCCTCCGTTAAAGCTTGAATAATTTTTATAATACCATTGACCTGCAAAATGGATAGACCAATGTGCTGCATACCTCCTTTTGGTGGACTGGACGGTCCAGATTATTTGGCCGCACCCGTTGATAAATAGATGATTACACCACTTTTTTTGAGTGATCAATGGAGGCCATAATGCTTTATTGAAGCGAACATAAAATTCATTACCAACGTTTTTCCAGTGTTTGTCCAAAATTGAGCTTAAACCGTCGCCAAGACTGAACTTTGCACCTGCTTTATTCACTATAATATCATTCTGTCATGCTTTCCTTAGATTTTTGTTGCAATGATTGCCACACTTTGGACTTGTAAGAAATAAGTGCACTATGGGGAGGTGTCGATTTCCTATGGATGACCATAAAAAAAGAGGAGCCTGTTGCCAGACCCCTCTATATATCATTTAATCCTCATTGGCCTTGGCTTGCCTCTCCAAGACCGAGACCCTTTCCTTGATCCGTGCTTCACGCTTTTGACGACTTTCGGCATAGGTTTCTTCAATGACCGAGATCTTTTCCTGGTAAAAGGCCTTCATCGCCACATAGAACGATTGGTTGGTCAGGTCATTGGTGTGGTTGCTCTCTCCAAGGTGCACTTGTCGGGTCAATAGGAACCGAAGCAGTTTATGTAACGTTTCCTTCTTGAAGTCCTTTTTGAATTTCGCCACCAGTTCCTCTCGGGACAATTGGCAATCATCCCCAAGGAAATCCTCAAAATGTTCCCTTTGGTCATGGCAGCCCAGATTGTTCTCGAACAGTGAGATGGAAATGGCCACCATTTCGTCCGTCGACAATGGTTTTTTACGATTGATATAATCCGTCTCCCGAATCATGTCCACCACCTCCTTGAACTGGTTGTTGTTCTCGATCTGTTTTTTCCGCAGTTCACGGGAATTGATCTTGATGATCTGTTCCTCGGGGGTACATTCCGACATCTTCCGTTTCTCCAAAGACTTGGCACCTGAACTTCCATCATTGGTTTCTTCCCTGACCCTTACAAAAATGGCCTGTGTCAAGAAGGTATCCGTTTCCAGTAGAATACCTTTTTCAAACCCTTGATCCATGGCATTGTCCCATGCCTCCTTTTCCTCGGTGAAGGATTCTAGAGCCTTGTCCAGGAATTCAGTTAATTGTACCTCTGTGTATTCATAGTGCCGGTGCTCCTCTTTAATGCTTTCCAAGGTAGGGGCAATTGGCTGCTTTAAAATGTCAAGTTCATTGGTCAAATGCACCTCAAGGCCTACTTTTTCCATTTGGGCCATGACCCATTGATTGCGTTCCTCATCCACCCAGTATTTGCTGATGTTGGGCACCAGTTTCAATCCCTCCTTTTTGACTCTTTTTAAGTGTTGCATAAAGGTCTTGGTCTTTTTGTTCTCAAAACAGGAGGTCCGGGAACAGACCATCTTCCCTTCCCCGAATAGGTTCCCTTGGTTGGCGGCATTGAAGGGACACATGGTACAGGCCCCTACCTTGGTCACTAAGGACTTATCTGTCACATCAAAACAGGCCTGGGTCAGATCATAGGTCCGGCTATCTATCATCCGTTTGATTCGATGTCCCTGAAAATCCCCATCCAGACTGTCCAACATCATTTGTTGTTCATCCGGTTCAAAAAGGGCCACTGCCAATCCAAGGGAGATGGTCATCTCCCCATTACGGACAAAGGCCTTGAATCCCTCGATCAATCCGGCCAATTTGATGCGCTGCCGAATATAGTTTTCGGAACGGCCCAATCGTTTGGCAATCTCACCAGGTTCGTATCGGTCCAGCAGAAACTGTATGGCCTCGGCCTCCTCTGTGGGTTCCACATCCTTTCGTTGCAGGTTTTCTACAATCTGTACTTCCAGAACCTCGTTATCGACATAGTCCCTTACCATGGCCGGGATAGTGGTCAACCCTGCCAATTTACTGGCACGAAACCGCCTTTCACCCATGACGATGATATAGCCTTCATCGGATTTGCGGACTGTGATGGGCTGTAATACCCCATGTTCTGCAATGCTCTGTGCTAAGTGATTCAGACTTTGTGCATCAAAGGTTTTTCGGGGTTGTGTCGGATCTGGCGAAACCAAACCGATTTCCAACATCTGGATTTGTGGGACTGAATTCTGTTCTTTCTGCGGTGCTAGTCGCTTTGCTTTTGAAGATTGCTTCGCATTCCCTTTTCGTGTCACTCTTTGTTTTGTTTGTGTTACCATGATTTTTGGATTTTGGTTAAACAATATTTGAGCATTGACAAAGCGGAAGACAAAATTTTGGAGTGGCGAGGAAACGGAATAAACCTGCCTGCCGGCAGGCAGGTAGTGACCTATGGAACGGCTTTATGCCGTCCCTTGTCCGAGAAATATTTTGCGGGTTTAACTTTCGGGAATATTGAGTAAAAAAATAATCAATAATGGTTACTCGAAATAACTGATATTGAATTGGGATTAATTAAACGGTGAAATGCAAACAATAAACAAGCCTTCAATATCCCAATATTAATAACACAGAACCAAACTTAATTTTCAATGACCTTCTTATTGGTAATATCATCCATAATGTTAATGAGATTTTGCATGTCCTCCCCTATCTTGTGTTCCAATACTCTTGCATAGATTTGAGTGGTAGAAAGCTTTGTATGTCCCAACATCTTTGAAACCGTTTCGATTGGAACACCATTGGACAGGGTGACCGTTGTGGCAAAGGTGTGTCTAGCCGTGTGGAATGTTACCCTCTTTCGGATCCCACAGGCTTCACTGATTTCCTTCAGATAAAAATTGACTTTCTGATTGCTGAAAACGGGTAAAAGAACATTTTTGATTTTCCTTTCGGAAGAACCATCATATTTCTTGATAATTTCCTTTGCTTGAGGCAGTAATGGTATTTTCAGCCTTTCATCGGTCTTCATCCTTGTGGTGAACAGCCAATCATTTCCATCTATTCCCTTCATAACATTGTCAGGACTTAGCGCTTTCACATCTATATAGGACAGGCCCGTATAACAAGAAAACAGGAATACATCCTTTGTCCGTTCAACACCTTGCTTGGCAAAACTGGTTTCTTCAATGAGTCCAAGTTCCCTTTTCGTCAAATGTTCCCTTTGCGCTTTAATAAAATGTAGTTTATAGTTCTCAAAGGGATCCTTTGATAACCATTCCATCCTTACCGCCAATCTTGACATTTTCTTTAGCCGTTCCATATGCTTCATAGCACCATTATTGGTACACTTGGTCCGTGTCGATGGCCTGTACTTTCTTAGGTATTGTTCAAAGTCGGATATAAATCGAAAGTTCAGTTTTTTGAGTTTTATATCCTCGATACCGTATTCCTCTTTTAAAAATAGGCCTATGCACCTTTCGGTAATAAAGTAGTTCTTTCTGGTTCCCGGGCGCAAAGATGTGTGCATGGTTCCATTGTGATAAGCAATCAATTGCTTCAATGTCTTCCCCCCCTCGTCCTCACCAAAGAACCTTGCTTTGATAGCTAAAGGAGTGATTACTTTTTCCTCAGCCATCATCAATCTATGGGCCTCATGTAGGCCTGTATAGATTTGGTCAAGGTACTTGTTAAGAGAAACTACATAATTGGAAAAACCCTTGCCCCTTTTCCTGTTATTTTCCCATAAATTGGCCTTGATTTCCCGATTTATGCTAAAATCGGTACGCTCGCAGTCGATGGTGATCCTACAATAAATAATAAGGTTATCGGATTGGGTCCGGTGTTTCCTTGTGAAGAAATTAATTGTTAAACGATTGTTTTTCTGCATGTTGTCATGTTTTAAACTGTTGATACTGTGAAAGTCAAAACACAAGCAAAATGCTTCAAAAGTCATCTAAAATTACAATATAAAGTGTAATAATCTGCTCCCGATAAGAACACGCTTTATATGATTTTAGATGGTTTTAATTGATTTTAGATGATATGCCTAAAAACACAAAACACTGAAAATCATAAGATTAACAGTGTTTTGATTTTACTTAAATAAGTTAAGTCGGGGTGGCAGACCTATTATAGGAAAGCCAATGCACTGTACTTTAATTACTTACAACACTTTTCAAAGCTTGCACACCTATTTGCACAACGAACCCAAAAAAGAGCTCTGGAGGATATAATTTGACCCCCAATGATTTGTTTAAAGTACTAAAAAAATGTTGAATGGATGTTTAAGTAAAATTAACCCCTAATTGGATAAGATTTTTGCAACAGGAGTCCCTTTCTGGGCCAATATTATATTTTTATGTTGTGCTGAAATAATGTTTTTATGTTAAAGCATACAATTTCAACTAATTAAAACCTGAAATAGTTACTTGAAACCCTTGATTTAAACC
>JASBTS010000075.1 GCA_030148305.1 Allomuricauda sp.
GAGGCTATTTTTAGGGCATGAAAATCGCTCATGAAATAAAATTTGCTGCAAAATTAAGCATTAACCATCTTTTGGACAGGTATTTTTGAAAAAAGGAGAACTTTTGTAACAAATCCGATAAATTAGATACCAACTAAAAAAAAACCGACCATGTTCAAATACTTCATTGGACTCCAGTGGAAATCCTTTTTTAGATCGGCGTCCTTCAAGACCGAAATCTGGTTCAAAATTTTAATGGCCTTGGGAGCCCTGTACTTTACCGTGGTTTTCCTGTTCATGGGCGTCGGTGCCTTTTACATTATTGAAAAGTCAGGTATTGGCGATCCCTTGCGTGTAGTCAACCGCTTTATGATCTATTATTTGGCCTTTGACCTGGTGTTTCGGTACATGCTGCAGAAAATGCCCGTGACCAACATTAAGCCGATGTTGTATCTGCCCATTAAAAAGAGTCAGGTGGTCAACTTCTCCTTGGGGAAAACTGTGATTTCTTTCTTTAATGTGGCCCATGCCTTTTTCTTTGTTCCCTTCAGTGTGGTGTTATTGGTGGAAGGGTATCCGCCTTTACAAGTAATCGGCTGGCATTTGGGGATGATGGCTCTCTTTTACTGCAACAACTTCATCAATATTATGGTGAACAACAAGGATTCGGTGTTTTATGTTTTTGCCGGATTGTTCATTTTGGCGGGTGCCTCACAGTATTATGCTTGGTTCGATATTACGCTGTACACCCAACCCATTTTTGATTATTTGTACGACATGCCCTGGTTGGCTATTGTGCCTTGGGTATTGGTGGTTGCCCTGTATTTTTCTGCTTTTGCCTATTTTAAAAAGCACATGTTCCTAGATGGCGGATTGGCCCAAAAACAAACCGAAGCCCGTACCGAAAACTTGGATTGGCTCAACCGTTTTGGCAATTTGGGAACCTTTTTAAAGAACGACATCAAATTGATCAAGCGGAACAAGCGTTCACGTACTGCCGTAGTTATGGGCTTTTTCTTCATTTTTTATGGATTGTTATTTTTTACAAGCGCTATAGAGGTGTATGACAATGCCTATTGGAAAATTTTTGCGGGCATCTTCGTCACCGGGGGATTCCTGTTCAGTTTTGGACAGTACGTGCCCAGTTGGGACAGCAGCTACTATCCGCTGATGATGAGCCAGAACATTAGGTACCGGGAATATCTGACCTCTAAGTGGTATTTGGTCATCATTGCAACCATCATTTCCACCATTTTGGCCAGTTTCTATGTGTATTTTGGATGGGAGGCCTATGCAGCGGTTTTGGTAGGGGCCATTTATAATGTGGGCATCAACAGCTATTTGGTGCTTTGGGGTGGGGCCTATGTAAAAACCCCCATTGAATTGACTTCCAACAAAAAAGCCTTTGGCGACAAGCAGGCCTTTAATGCCAAAACCTTGTTGTTGACCTTGCCCAAGATTTTATTGCCTATTGTAATCTTCGCAGTGGGCCAACTTTTGATCGGCCCAGTGGCAGGATACCTTTTTGTGGCCGCTTTTGGACTGATGGGCTTTGTGTTCAAGGAACGGGTGTTCAAAATGATTGAGAACATCTACAAAAAAGAAAAATACAAGACCCTTTTGGCATACAAACAGAAATAGCAAATCGACTTTAAATACTGACAATACATGATAACAGCACATACCCTTTCAAAAAAATACGGAGAACAGACCGTTTTGAATATCGATCACCTGGAAATTCCGAAAGGACAAAGTTTCGGATTGGTAGGAAACAATGGGGCCGGTAAGACCACACTTTTTAGCCTGTTGTTGGATTTGATACAACCTACATCTGGGCACATCATCAACAATGGAGTGCAAGTGGATGAAAGCGAAGCATGGAAACCCTTTACTTCCGCCTTTATTGATGAATCCTTTTTGATCGGATACCTAACACCAGAGGAATATTTCTACTTCATCGGGGAACTTCGCGGTAGGAACAAGGCCGATGTGGACGCTCTATTGGAAGGATTTAGCGATTTCTTCCACGGGGAGATTTTGGGCCAGAAAAAATATTTGAGAGACCTTTCCAAAGGAAACCAGAAAAAAGTGGGCATTGTGGCCAGCTTTATCGGCAATCCTGAAGTGGTGATCTTGGATGAACCTTTTGCCAATTTGGATCCCACAACACAAATTCGCTTAAAAGGCATCATCAAAGACCTTGCGGCGAAGGAGGATGTTACTGTTTTGGTCTCAAGTCACGACTTGATCCATGTTACTGAAGTATGTGAACGCATTGTGGTGCTCAACAAGGGAGAGATCGTTAAGGACATCCACACCTCTGCCGAAACGCTGAAAGAACTGGAAGCCTTCTTTGCGGGATAAGACCCCTTGAAAGAACAATAAAACAATTCCCGCATTTTATCGATAAGCCTTATAATAATCTGAACTTTTTTGAGTTAAGGTTACACACGATTATCGATAATTTTGAAGTTTCGTCACGCACTGTTTATAGCCATGGTTGTTGGGGGACTGGCATTTAACGCATGTTCCACCCAAAAGGACAAATTCATCAACAGAAATTGGCACGCACTGAACACCAAGTACAACACCCTGTACAATGGTAATCTTGCCTTTGAAAAAGGTCGCGAAGAACTCAATAGCGGTTACAGCGATGACTATTGGGAAATCCTTCCTGTGGAACGCTTGGAGGTTACCGATCAGATCAAGCTCGACTCCGAGGACAACAACCCCAACTTCATCATTGCCGAGGAAAAAGCCACCAAGGCCATCCAAAAGCACAGCATGGACATTAAGGACGAAGAGCGGAACCCTCAAACGGATGAAGCTTTCCTATTGTTGGGCAAGGCCAGGTATTTTGACCAACGCTACATTCCCGCTTTGGAATCCTTCAACTATATCCTGAGAAAATATACGCAAAGCGATAAATTGAACGAGGCCACCATTTGGAGGGAAAAGACCAACATGCGGTTGGACAATCCCGAAGTGGCCATCAAAAACCTAAAAAGGTTGTTCAAATATGAAAATTTGAAGGACCAGGAATATGCCGATGCCAATGCCGTTTTGGCGCAATGCTACATCAACCTAAACGCTCCCGATACGGCCATCCAAAAATTGAAAGTGGCCCAGGCCTACACCAAAAAGAATCCTGAAAAGGGCCGTTACCTCTTTATTATAGGGCAATTGTACAACCAACTGGGGCATAAGGACAGTGCCAACTACGCTTTTGACAAGGTCATTGCGCTCAACCGAAAGTCGCCCAGGGTGTACATGATCAATGCACACCTGAAAAAGATACAGAATACCGAACTAACGGATTCCAATAAGGAAGACATGTTGGAGTACCTCACCGATTTGGAAGAAAATCGGGAGAACCGCCCCTTTTTGGACAAGATTTATCGCGAAGTGGCCCAGTTTCATTTGGCCAATGGTTCCGATAGTTTGGCCTTGGTCTATTACAACAAATCGCTTCGGGCCACCCAAGGGGAAAAGAAACTGAATGCCCTCAACTACCAAAGTTTGGCCGATTATTATTTTAACCAGGACGAATACAAGACGGCAGGGGCCTATTACGACAGTACCCTGACCAACTTGGTTGAGAATACAAGGCAACACCGTACCATCAAGAAAAAGCTGGACAACTTGGAAGATGTGATCAAATACGAGGATATCGTTCAAAATGCGGATAGCATCATCACCCTATATCAAATGCCGGAAGCGGAGCGTAAAGCCTATTTTGAGGATATTATCGCCGAGCTGAAACGCAAGGACGAAGCGGCTGCCGAAAAAGAGCAGAAACGTGCTTCGGCTGGGTTTGCCACTTTTGCCAACAGCAAGGGGGGCAAGGAGAACAAGGGTAAGTTTTATTTTTACAACATCACCAGTTTGGGATACGGTAAAAATGAGTTCAAGACCCAATGGGGCAACCGCACTTTGGAAGATGACTGGCGCTGGAGCAACAAATCCCGAACCTTGGTTTCCGAGGCTACGGGCGAGGAGATTGCGGAGAACGGTCAGCCCGCAAACCTGACCGAGGACCAAAAATATTCACTTGACTTTTATTTGGGAAGGATCCCCACGGATGTTGCCGTGATAGATAGCTTAAAGACCGAGCGGAACTTTGCCAATTATCAATTGGGTCTGATCTACATGGAAAAGTTCAAGGACAACATGTTGGCCGCAGCCAAATTGGAGCGGGTGCTGGCATCAGGTCCAGAGGAAAGGCTCATCCTTCCTTCCAAGTATAATCTGTACAAGATTTATGAGGAATCTGGCAGCCCCTTGGCCCAGAACATGAAGCAGGACATTATTTTAAATCATCCTGATACCCGTTATGCCGAAATCTTGTTGAACCCTCAAGCGGTTCTGGAAGGCAATACCGATAGCCCCGATGCGCGCTATGATGCCCTTTACAAATTGTACGAGCAACAGGAGTTCCTTCGGGTGATTACCTTATCCCAAGAATACATTGCCAAGTTTACAGGAGATCCCATTGTGCCCAAGTTTGAATTGTTGAAGGCCAATGCCATTGGCCGTCTTCAAGGGTTTGAGCCATTCAAGGAAGCCTTGAACTATGTGGCACTGACCTATCCCAACAATCCCGAAGGAAAGAAAGCGGAGCAGATCGTGGAAGAACAATTACCGAAATTGGAGAGCAAGGAGTTTTCCCCGGAAACCGGTTCTTCAGGAGTTGGCAATTGGAAAGTGGTGTTTCCATTTAAGATTAGGGACGATGAAAAAGCCTTGGCTTTGAAAACCCGTTTGGAGGAAGTTATTAAGGACTTGCACTATAAAAATGTGGTGTCCAAAGACATCTATAACCTTGAGGATGAGTTTGTGGTGGTGCATGGTTTTAGGTCGCAGGACTTTGCCCTGGGCTTTGCCGAGCTTATAAAAAACAATAAGGACTACCGCATTAAAGATGAGAATTTCGTAGTTTTATCGGACAACTACAAAATCATCCAGGTCCACAAGAACTTAGAATCATACAAAGCACAAATGTTAACCCCAAAACCCTAGAACACAATGTTTTCTGATAACAAAAAACCACGACCTATGAATGAATTTGGCGGACAACCCAACAGAATTGAGAAGAACACAAAGATAAAAGGTGATATCACTTCCGAAGCCGATTTTAGAATCGATGGGAAGTTGGAAGGTAATGTAAAGACTTCCGGAAAGGTGGTCATTGGCAAGGATGGCTACATCCACGGAAAAGTGGAATGTGTGAATGCCGATATTGAAGGCAAGTTTAACGGTGAGCTAATGGTGAAGGACCTTCTTTCCCTTAAGGCCTCTGCAGTGATCGAAGGAACCGTGAGCGTAGCTAAATTGGCCGTAGAGCCAGGGGCTACCTTCAACGCGGCCTGTACCATGGGCAAATCTATTGCTCCTGCTTCAGCTCCCAAATTGGAGACCACTAAGAATGAGCCAGCAAAAGTCTCCTAGGAACTTAAAGAACAATTTAAATACAGCAGCCCGTTTGTCTGGTTCGGCCATACAAATGGGCGTTGTCATTTATTTGGCCGTGCAAGGCGGTAAATGGCTGGACGGCCATTATGGGACCGAAAAGGTATTCATGCCCATCTGCACCCTTTTGGGTGTTGCCATTTCCATATATTTGGTCATTCAGCAATTGAAAAGGATCAAAAATTGAACACTAGGTCATTCCCAATCATTTTTCCTATACTTCTTTTGGTAGGGCTCACCCTGCTTTTTTTTGGCCATTCCTGGGTTTTGCAGAACCAAGGCCTAGAACCCTACGGCAATCAATTGACAAAAAGTTATGTATTCAATGTGATCATGGCTTCCCTTGTTTTCTTTGCTATTTATTTTTACAGAAACAAATACCGGGACCTGCTCGGGTTCTTTTTTTTGGGAGGGAGTTTGATAAAGTTTGTGCTTTTCTTCATTTTTCTCTATCCCGGCTACCGAGTTGACGGTGTTTTAGAACGAGCGGAGTTCCTAGCTTTTTTTGTGCCCTATCTATTTTCACTTTTTCTGGAAACCTACTTTTTGGTGAAACTGCTTAATACTGTGTGAAGAAGCCCAAGATTTTGACAAAAAAATCAAAGGTAGAAATAATAGTGTAAAAAGCTTTTTTCTTTTGAACAAGGAATGTATTTTTGCACCAATTTTTCAGGACCCATAGTTGCAGTGATATGCGATATTCTTTTTTAAGTAAATATTTAGTAGCCGTATTCGTATTGATTACGGGAATTGTATCGGCCCAAAGTCATGAGGGAGAGGAAGTTGAAGCTGGAGCCCATGATCTTAAGACCGAGATCAAGGAATATATCGACCACCACCTTCTGGATTCGCATGATTTCAGCCTGTTTTCCTATACTACGGATGAAGGGGAACACAAATACATAGGGTTTCCATTGCCCGTGATCCTTTGGGACAATGGTTTGAAAATATTTTCTTCTTCCCAGTTGGAACACGGGGAAGGCGTTGCCGAAGTTGATGGCAACTATTACGCCCTTTACCACAATAAAATTTATAAGACCGATGCCGAAGGGACCATCAAGTTTGGTGCCCACCATAATGAGGACATCCACTCTGAAGATGCATTTGGCGAAAACCTTGTGGTTGAAGATGCCCATCCATCCAACGAAAAGCCATTGGATTTTTCCATTACCAAAAACGTGGTCTTTATCGCCCTTGTTGGTCTGTTGATGTTTTTGATGTTCCGTTCCGTTGCATCGAACTATAAAAAAAGCAACATGCCCAAAGGTTTGGGAAGGGGATTGGAGCCATTGGTCATGTTCGTTCGTGACGAGATTGCCATTCCTAACATTGGGGAACACAAGTATAAAAAGTACATGAGCTATTTGTTGACCGTGTTCTTTTTCGTTTGGATCATCAACCTATTGGGTCTTACCCCGCTGGGCGTAAACGTGACCAACAATATTGCAGTGACCTTTGCCTTGGCATTGATCACTTATTTTATCACCACTTTTTCCGGTAACAAAAACTACTGGAAACACATCTTCTGGATGCCAGGTGTGCCTGTGCCCATGAAGATTATTTTGGCCCCTATCGAATTGTTGGGAACCTTCATCAAGCCATTTTCGTTGATGATCCGTTTGTATGCCAACATTACGGCGGGCCACGTGGTATTGATGAGCATCATCGGATTGATGTTCATTTTTAAGAACTGGATCGGAAGTCCGTTGTCGTTTGTTCTAGCCTTTACCCTTTCCTTGTTGGAATTGTTGGTGGCTGCATTGCAGGCGTATATTTTCACCATGTTGTCCGCCCTTTATTTCGGAATGGCAACAGAGGAAGATCATCATTAAGTAAGAACGTTTAATATTTAAATTCATATATCATGACAATTCCAAACATCGTAGGTGCTGGTTTGATCGTAATCGGAGCAGGATTGGGTATCGGTAGAATCGGTGGTCAGGCAATGGAAGCCATTGCTCGTCAACCTGAAGCTT